>NZ_OZ221631.1:0-395000 GCF_965119365.1 Pseudomonas medicaginis | reverse complement strand
AGTCTTCTTCTATATAGAAGAGAGCACTCAAAGAACCCCTGCTTCCTTGAGCCTCGCCACCGCTGCTTCATCCAGCCCCAACAATCGCTGCAGCACCTCCAGCGTATGCTCTCCTAATAAAGGGGGAGCATTGCGATATTCCACCGGTGTCTCGGACAGCCGAATCGGGCTCGCGACCTGCGGCACCTTACCGGCCAGCAGGTGAGGCAACTCCATCGCCAACCCACGCGCCTTTACCTGAGGATCGGCAAACACCTCACCCAAGTCGTTGATAGGCCCACACGGCACCCCCGCCTGCTCCAACCGGGCCACCCACTCGGCGGTCGTCTTGAACACCGTCGCCTGGCGAATCAACGGAATCAACACCGCCCGGTTCGCTACCCGCATCTTATTAGTGGCAAAACGCGGATCATCAGCCCACTGCGGTTGATCGGCAACCTCAGCGAACTTCCGGAACTGGCTGTCATTACCCACCGTCAGGATGAAATCACCATCAGCCGTAGGAAAATCCTGATAAGGCACGATGTTCGGATGCGCATTGCCCAGCCGCTTCGGCGCATTGCCCGTGGTCAGGTAGTTCATCGCCTGGTTGGCCAGGCAAGCCACTTGAACATCCAGCAAGGCCATATCGATGTGCTGCCCGCCGCCAGCATGATCACGATGCGCCAACGCCGCCAGAATGGCAGCGGTCGAATACAGCCCCGTGAGGATATCCGTCAACGCGACACCCACCTTCACCGGCCCCGCACCCTCATCGCCTTCAGGGCGACCGGTCAGACTCATCAAGCCCCCCAGCCCCTGAATCATGAAGTCATACCCGGCGCGCTTGGCATAAGGACCGGTCTGACCAAACCCGGTTATCGAGCAATAGATCAATTGCGGATTGATCGCCTTCAGCGAGTCATAGTCCAGGCCATACGCCGCCAGGCCACCCACCTTGAAATTCTCGATCAGGATATCGGACTTGGCCGCCAACTCTCGCACCAGCCGCTGCCCCTCTGGCCGCGTAAAGTCGATGGTCACCGACTGCTTGTTGCGATTGGCCGACAGATAATAAGCGGCCTCGGTCGTGTTCTCGCCACGGGCATCCTTCAGGAAGGGCGGCCCCCAGGCACGCGTGTCGTCACCGTTGCCGGGACGCTCGACCTTGATGACATCAGCCCCCAGGTCCGCCAGGATCTGTCCGGCCCACGGCCCGGCCAAGACCCTCGATAAATCCAATACCCGCAGATGCGAAAGCGCGCCCATGACCGTTCTCCTATTAATAGAACGCCTGGATACCGGTTTGCGCACGCCCCAGGATCAACGCATGAACGTCATGCGTACCTTCATAAGTGTTCACGACTTCCAGGTTCACGAGATGGCGAGCGATACCGAACTCATCAGAGATACCGTTGCCGCCCAGCATGTCCCGCGCCATGCGAGCAATATCCAGGGACTTACCGCAAGAGTTGCGCTTCATGATCGAGGTAATCTCAACCGCCGCCGTGCCTTCATCCTTCATGCGCCCCAGGCGCAGGCATCCCTGCAAGGCAAGCGTGATTTCAGTCTGCATGTCGGCCAGCTTCTTCTGGATCAACTGATTGGCAGCCAGTGGACGACCGAACTGCTGGCGGTCCAGCGTGTACTGGCGAGCGGTGTGCCAGCAGAATTCAGCCGCGCCCAGGGCGCCCCACGAGATGCCATAGCGTGCCGAGTTCAGGCACGTAAACGGCCCCTTCAGACCACGGACATCGGGAAAAATGTTCTCCTCCGGGACGAATACGTTGTCCATGACAATTTCGCCGGTAATCGAAGCGCGCAGCCCGACCTTGCCATGGATCGCCGGCGCACTCAGCCCCTTCCAGCCTTTTTCGAGAACGAAGCCACGGATATCACCGGCGTCGTCCTTGCCCCAGACGACAAATACGTCAGCGATCGGGCTGTTGGTGATCCACATCTTGCTGCCCGTCAGGCTATAGCCACCTTCGACTTTGCGCGCACGAGTAATCATCGCGCCCGGGTCAGAACCATGGTTCGGCTCAGTCAGGCCAAAGCAACCGATCCATTCACCAGACGCCAACTTCGGCAAATATTTCTGTTTTTGCGCCTCCGTCCCAAACTCATTGATCGGCACCATGACCAGCGAGGACTGCACGCTCATCATCGAGCGATAGCCAGAGTCAACGCGCTCCACTTCGCGAGCGATCAAACCATAGCTGACGTAGTTCAGCCCACTGCCACCGTACTGCTCAGGGATGGTGGCTCCCAAGAGCCCCACTTCACCCATCTCACGGAAAATCGCCGGGTCAGTCTTCTCATGGCGGAACGCTTCCAGCACCCGTGGCGCGAGCTTCTGCTGGGCGAACTGCTCGGCAGTGTCGCGGATCATGCGTTCTTCTTCAGTGAGTTGCTGATCCAGCAACAATGGATCGATCCAGTTGAAGCTCGCTTTACCGGCCATGAAAAAGTCCTCGCCAATTAAATGAAAATCGTGGATTGATCCTAGGCGCGGTTTCCTACAAGGGCAAACGAGGATTACGCACTATCCTGTGCTAATTTCTCACTCCGTAAACGCCATAAACCCCGTTTGCGCAATCATTGAGTGAGACTTACGTACATGCGCCGTAAAATCCCCAGCACCGCCGCCCTAGTCAGCTTCGAGGCTGCTGCGCGCCATGAAAGCTTCACCAAGGCCGCGCAGGAGCTTTCTCTCACGCAAGGCGCTATATGCCGACAGATCGCCAGCCTGGAGGACTTCCTCAGCGTGGAGCTCTTCCGACGCTCGCGTCGCGGCGTCAAACTGACCGAAGCAGGACTTTCGTACAGCCGTCGGGTTGCCACCCAACTGGATGCCGTTGAGCGCGACACGCTTTCCGTGATGGGGCACACCGGCGCAAACGTGATCGAGTTGGCCGTGGTTCCGACTTTCGGCACCCAATGGCTGCTGCCACGCCTCAAGGATTTCCAGCGCCAGCATCCGGAAGTCACCGTCAACCTGACCAACCGCACACGCCCTTTCCTCTTCGCGGACACGGACTTTGACGCCGCCATCTATTTTGGTGATGCGGACTGGTCCGGTACCGAATCCCACAAGCTGATGGGCGAAAATCCGATGCCGGTATGCAGCCCCGCCTTGCTGGGCAATCGCAAGAGCCTGACACCGGAGGCCATCGCGCAACTGCCCCTGCTCCAGCAGACCACTCGCCCGTATGCGTGGCGCCAGTGGTTCAACGCGCAGAACCTGAATATTGCACGGGACCTGACAGGGCCGCGTTATGAACTATTCTCCATGCTCGCCCAAGCAGCCATGCACGACATGGGCATTGCGCTGATTCCACCCTTTTTGATTCAAAGGGAGCTAGCAGAGCAACGACTGGTCGTGGCCAACCGTCACACGCTATCGAGCATCAAGGCCTACTACCTGATGATTCCGGAGCGAAAGGTCGAATCCGCCTCTCTCCGAGCATTTCGAGATTGGCTGGTGACACAAGCGACGAACTATCTTCTTGATTAATAAGGACAAGCTAATTTCCTACTTAGGTAGTCAACTAACAAAAGTCGCTACAGATGTAAGTTTATGTCGCATTCAGTCAATCTGTTATGAAACCCGTGCAGTAGTCTCCAAAGCGTTTAAATACATGGCTTGGAGCCATATCGCGTAGCGCATCAGGGCTCATTCATCTGGCCGATGGGAAAAATTGTCAATTTGGACCTGAATCCTTGGAAAGCACGGCCCACAAGGGCTGTCGATCGATAATTGCGACATTCGGTCACAGGGTGACTTGTAGTTAATTTTCCGTCACCCGTCATAATCCCTTGAAGGGCTGAATTTTCGCCTGCAAAATGCCGCGCCCCGCCTGGTTTGGCGGGATCGTGCTGATCGGCCGCCCCAGCCGCACCATCCGAAGTGCCTGGGTTTACTCAATAAGATCACGCAGGAGATTTGACGTGCACATTGGTGTTCCCCTCGAAACCCAAACGGGTGAAACACGGGTTGCTGCTACCCCGGAAACCATCAAGAAGTTGATCGGCCAAGGCCATAAAGTCACTGTCCAAAGCGGCGCCGGTATCAAGGCCAGCGTCATTGACAGTGCCTATGAGGCAGCGGGTGCAACCATTGGCAGCGCCAGTGATGCATTCGGGGCCGAGCTCATCCTCAAGGTGGTGGCCCCCAGCGACAGCGAGCTGACGCTGATCAAGAGCGGCACCGTTCTGGTGGGCATGCTCAATCCGTTCAACAACGAAACCATCGCCAAGTTGGCCGAACGCGGCATTACCGCTTTCGCCCTTGAGGCCGCACCACGTACCTCCCGTGCCCAGAGCCTGGATGTGCTGTCGTCTCAAGCGAACATTGCGGGCTACAAGGCCGTGCTGCTGGCCGCTCATCACTATCCACGCTTCATGCCGATGCTGATGACCGCCGCGGGCACCGTGAAAGCGGCGCGTGTGCTGATTCTCGGCGCGGGCGTGGCGGGGTTGCAGGCGATTGCCACCGCCAAGCGCCTGGGCGCTGTGATCGAGGCCTCGGATGTGCGTCCGGCGGTCAAGGAGCAAATCGAGTCCCTCGGCGCCAAGTTCGTCGATGTGCCTTACGAGACCGACGAAGAGCGTGAATGCGCGGTTGGCGTCGGCGGTTACGCCCGACCAATGCCAGCCAGCTGGATGCAGCGCCAGGCCCAAGCGGTGCACGAGCGCGCCAAACAGGCTGACATCGTCATCACCACCGCATTGATTCCGGGCCGCAAGGCACCGACATTGCTGAGCGCCGAAACCGTCGCGCAGATGAAGCCCGGCTCGGTGGTCATCGACCTCGCGGCAGCCCAGGGCGGTAACTGTCCGCTGACCGTGGCCGATCAGGTAGTGGTCGAGAACGGCGTCACCATCGTCGGCCCGACCAACCTGGCCGGCGAAGTCGCGGCTGATGCTTCGGCGCTGTACGCCCGCAACCTGCTGGACTTCCTGAAGCTGGTCTTCACCAAGGAAGGTCAGTTCGACGTGAACCTGGAAGACGACATCGTCGCCGCGTGCCTGATGTGCCGCGACGGCCAAGTCATCCGCAAAAACGCCTAAGCAGGGATTCAGACAATGGAAGAGCTTATCTCCCCCGGTATCTACAACCTGATCATCTTCGTGCTGGCGATTTATGTCGGTTACCACGTGGTCTGGAACGTAACGCCCGCGCTGCACACGCCGTTGATGGCAGTGACCAACGCCATTTCGGCGATCGTGATCGTCGGCGCCATGCTCGCCGCCGCCCTGACCGTGACTCCTTTGGGCAAGACCATGGGCACCCTCGCCGTGGCCCTGGCCGCGGTGAACGTGTTCGGTGGCTTCCTCGTGACGCGCCGCATGCTTGAGATGTTCAAGAAAAAAGCCCCGAAAGCCGTAAAAGAAGAGGCGCCCAAGTAATGAGCATGAACCTGGTAACGACGCTCTACCTGATCGCGTCGATCTGCTTCATCCAGGCCCTCAAAGGCCTGTCGCACCCCACCACCTCCCGCCGCGGCAACCTGTTCGGCATGCTCGGCATGGCGCTGGCGGTGCTCACCACCGTGGGTCTCATCTATAAGCTCGGGGCAGAGCTGGCCACCGCCGGCATTGGCTACGTCATCGTCGGCCTGCTGGTTGGCGGCACTGCCGGCTCGATCATGGCCAAGCGCGTCGAGATGACCAAGATGCCGGAGCTGGTGGCGTTCATGCATAGCATGATCGGCCTGGCGGCGGTGTTCATTGCCATCGCGGCCGTCGTCGAGCCGCAATCCCTGGGCATCGTCAAGCAACTGGGTGATTCGATTCCGGCCGGTAACCGCCTGGAGCTGTTCCTCGGCGCCGCCATTGGTGCAATCACCTTCTCCGGGTCGGTGATCGCGTTTGGCAAGCTCTCGGGCAAGTACAAGTTCCGCCTGTTCCAGGGCGCACCAGTACAGTTTGGTGGCCAGCACAAGCTCAACCTGATCCTGGGTCTGGCGACGCTGGGTCTGGGCCTGATGTTCATGTTCACCGGCAACCTCGGCGCGTTCGCCTTGATGTTGGCCCTGGCCTTTGTCCTGGGCGTGCTGATCATCATCCCGATTGGCGGTGCCGACATGCCGGTCGTTGTATCGATGCTCAACAGTTATTCGGGCTGGGCTGCAGCGGGTATCGGCTTCTCGCTGAACAACTCGATGCTGATCATCGCCGGTTCGTTGGTGGGTTCGAGCGGCGCAATCCTTTCGTACATCATGTGCAAGGCGATGAACCGTTCATTCTTCAACGTGCTGCTCGGCGGTTTCGGCAACACCGCGGATGCTGCTGGCCCGGCCGGTTCGAAAGAAGCCCGTCCGGTGAAATCCGGCTCGGCTGACGACGCCACCTTCCTGCTGACCAACGCCGATACCGTGATCATCGTGCCGGGCTATGGCCTGGCGGTGGCCCGGGCGCAGCACGCGCTGAAAGAACTGACCGAGAAGCTGACCCACCATGGCGTGACCGTTAAATACGCGATCCACCCGGTGGCCGGTCGCATGCCCGGGCACATGAACGTTCTGCTGGCCGAGGCCGAAGTGCCTTACGACCAGGTGTTCGAGATGGAAGACATCAACTCCGAGTTCGGCCAAGCCGACGTGGTGCTGGTCCTGGGCGCCAACGATGTGGTCAACCCGGCGGCGAAGAACGATCCGAAGTCGCCAATCGCCGGCATGCCGATCCTCGAGGCCTTCAAGGCCAAGACAATCATCGTCAACAAGCGCTCGATGGCCAGCGGCTATGCAGGCCTGGACAACGAGTTGTTCTATCTCGACAAGACCATGATGGTGTTCGGTGACGCCAAGAAAGTCATCGAAGACATGGTCAAAGCGGTGGAATGATCCATCACGGTCTCATCCAAAACGCCCCGACTTGTCGGGGCGTTTTGATTTGTATCAAGGCAAAATATTACCGATCCGGTAATGATGTTTTGCCTGAAACGCCCGTAATAGAGGCCTTAAATGCGACCTTTGTAGCGGGTCGGGCACCGCGCTAATTCACTAGACTGCGCATCTTGCTTTCCAGCCCGAGATAACCACCTATGTACCGTGATCGCATCCGCTTGCCTTCGTTATTGAATAAAGTGATGAGCGCTGCCGACGCAGCCTTGTTGATTCAGGACGGCATGACCGTCGGCATGAGCGGCTTTACCCGCGCCGGAGAAGCGAAAGCAGTGCCCCACGCCCTGGCTGAGCGCGCGAAGGTCACCCCGCTGAAAATCAGCCTGATGACCGGCGCGAGCCTGGGCAACGACCTCGACAAGGAGCTCACCGAAGCCGGTGTACTGGCCCGACGCATGCCATTCCAGGTCGATAGCACGCTGCGCAAGGCGATCAACGCAGGCGAAGTGATGTTCATCGACCAGCATCTCTCGGAAACCGTCGAGCAACTGCGCAACGGCCAGCTCAAGCTGCCCGATATTGCCGTGATCGAAGCAGTGGCCATCACCGAGCAAGGGCATATCGTACCGACGACGTCGGTAGGCAACTCGGCCAGTTTCGCCATCTTCGCCCGACAAGTGATCATCGAGATCAATCTGGCTCATAACCCGAACCTGGAGGGGTTGCACGACATTTATATCCCGACCTATCGCCCTACCCGGACACCCATCCCCCTGGTGAAAGTCGACGACCGTATTGGCAGCCCCGCCATCCCGATCCCACCGGAAAAAATCGCCGCCATTGTCATTACCAACCAAGGAGACTCGCCCTCGACCGTCGCGCCACCGGACAGCGACACCCAAGCCATTGCCGACCACCTGATCGACTTCTTCAAGCAGGAAGTTGCGGCCGGGCGCATGACCAACAAACTCGGGCCGTTGCAGGCCGGGATTGGCAACATCGCCAACGCCGTGATGTGCGGGCTGATCGATTCCCCGTTTGAAGACCTGACCATGTATTCCGAGGTCCTGCAGGACTCGACATTTGACTTGATCGACGCCGGCAAGCTGAGCTTCGCCTCCGGCAGCTCGATCACCCTGTCGGGTCGACGCAATGCCGATGTCTTCGGAAACCTGGAAAAATACAAGGACAAACTGGTCCTGCGCCCGCAGGAGATCTCCAACCATCCCGAGGTCGTACGCCGCCTGGGCATCATTGGCATCAACACCGCGCTGGAATTCGACCTATACGGCAACGTCAACTCTACCCATGTCTGCGGCACACGGATGATGAATGGCATCGGCGGCTCCGGCGATTTCGCCCGCAATGCTCACCTGGCGATTTTCGTCACCAAGTCAATTGCCAAGGGCGGTGCCATTTCCAGTGTCGTCCCCATGGTCAGCCATGTTGACCATACCGAGCACGATGTCGACATCCTGGTGACCGAGATCGGCCTGGCCGACCTGCGGGGCCTGGCGCCAAGGGAACGGGCGCGAGCGGTCATCGACAACTGTGTGCACCCGTCCTACCGCCAAGCGTTGAATGATTATTTCGAAGCAGCGTGTGTCCTGGGTGGGCATACCCCGCATATCCTGCGCGATGCACTGAATTGGCACGTCAACCTCGAAGAAACCGGGCGCATGTTGGCCGTCTGATACAGCTGGATCACCGCTATCGCAAATACAGTTTTGATTGAAGGCCGTCACTCGAGCCGGATACGACAAAAACTGTACTGCTGTACCGGTGTTTTCTTACAGCCTTTTCCCACAAAACATCAGACAACCACCAAAAACGCACCAATATCGAGCAGACAGGTACAGTTGCCTCAATATCGACCAGTACACCACTCTTTAACAGTTAACTGGTCTCTCACAATACAGGTGAACTGTATCTAGAGAGACTGGCCAAACGAGAGGATCATGGGCACCAGTTAAACCACTACCTAATCCCGCCACAAGCGGAAGGATGTCAACCATGGAACGTACACTCAGTTCCGAGCTGTTTTTCGAAGACAAAGCTGAAAAAAACCAGGCTTCCCTGCCTCTTCGCGTTATTGCCAACCTGATGTTGTGGCAGCGCCGCATTGCCAGCCGTCACCAACTGGCTCGTCTGGATTCGCGCCTGCTGGCTGACGCCGGTATCAGCGAAGCACAACGCTACGAAGAGCTGAGCAAGCCGTTCTGGCGCTAACTCAGCGTCGCTGGCCCTGACCCACCGGGTCCACCGCCAGCACCGAATTGAACAGACAAGACCCGTCGCGGGTAACCGCGACGGGTCTTGTCGTTTTCGGGGTTCGTTTTTTCAAGGAAATAACAGTTTTCAAACAAACAAAAACATACCAGTACAGTTATGCTTGAACCATAACGTCCAATGCAAGCCGCCTGCAGCCAATGATGGACGCAAGGGCTGTCAGCCAACGCGTTCCTGCCCTAATATCGAGGCCAACGTGGCGAAGCGAGTCGAGCATGCGTCTCCTCTTCCAGCTACACGCACCGGCATCACTCATCATTCAAGGAGTTTCATCATGATCCGTCTTCGCCTGCTCAGCGCAGCTGCCCTGATGGCCGTCGCCGCCCATTCCAATGCCAGCAGCTTCATCGTCACCACCGATTCCCTCGTCGGTGCACTCAAGGCCACGTCCGACGTGACTTCCGATGCAACCTCATCGCTACGTGACAACAAGATCGTTCAAGCCGCCCGTGATGACGCCGCCAGCTTCGTAGCCAGCGAAGGCGCCATTCGTGGTGTGAAACTGGAAAGTGCCCTGGATTACATCCGCCAGCAGGCACCGCAACTCAACGCCACCGATGCACAGCTGGCCCAGGCCATCCTGGTGATCTGATGCCACATGAAACATCGGGCACCAAATGGTGTTCCGGTGTTTCAGCGCTGGCTCTGGCCCGCAGGTTTGCGCTAGCCTTCAGGCTCGCCATCAACCGTCGAGTCCTATGCGTTTTTACTCAGATCTGTTCATCGCGTCTTTCTTCATCGTTTTCTGCTGGTCCGTACCGGCCCATGCCTTCGATGTGTCCACCCAGCAAGTGGTGGTCAGCGGCTATGCCACGAGCATGGTGACCTCTGCGCCCTTCGACCATAAACTGATCGTCGCCGCTCACGATGACGCTGCGGCATTTGTCGCCAGCAACGGGCAGTTGCGAGGTGCACAACTGGAGTCGGCCCTGGAATACCTGCGCCGGGCCCAGCCAAAACTTCACGTCAGCGACCTTGAACTGGCACAGGCAATTCTCGTCCAATAGTCACCTTCATTTTTCCGGAGTCATTCCATGCGTAGCCCGCTGATTGCTGCCGCCCTAGGCCTGCTGGTGTTGGCCGATGTGGCCCAGGCACATACCCTGGTAGCCACCAGTAACATCATCGTTCGCGCTTCCCAGCGCACGATTGATTTCACTTCCGACACCACCACCTCCATCCGTGATTCGAAAATCGTCCGCGAAGCCCATGACGATGCGGCCAGTTTTGTCGCCAGCAATGGTGAAATTCGCGGAGCCCATCTCGAAGCGGCCTTCGATACCCTGCGCACCCGCGTGCCGGAAGCCCGCGACGCCAGTGACCAGGTTCTCGCCGAAGCCATCCTCGCATTGTGAGGCGGTTCGCCGCCTGGCTGGCGGCGGGGGTCTTGTTGCTCACGGGCAGCATGGCCCACGCCGGCCTGCAACTGCACCTCAACGTCGAAGGACTGAGCCCGGCGCAACAGCAGGCCAGCCAGGCGCTGCTCAATGAAGCCATGCAGGCGCTACCGCCGCGTTTCATCGAGCGGCTGGACCGACGCATAAATGTCGGTTGGACCGACCAGATGCCGGCCAACGCCTACGGCCAGGCCTCCCTGGTGTCGCAACTGGACCTCAATAGCAACCTGCTCGACAGCCTTGTGGACGGCAGCGCTGCAACGCAAAAGACCCATCGCCCCCACGGCACCGTACGCCGGGAAATGCTCGCCACGGTCCTGCACGAACTGACCCACATTTATGACCGCTCGCGTCTATGGCCAGATGCCGAGCGTACGCTGATCCAGCGCTGCACTCGACGCAACGACAGCGCTGGCTTGATCGGCCTCCCCGACGAATGCCGGGGCCAGAACGGCCGTCGTTTCACCCTCAGCGATGACCCTCGCTTGCTGGACCTCGCCGGCTGGCCGCAATACGTCGGTCGTCGCGGTGAACGGGAACAGCACAACCGCCAAGTCGCCCGCAGCCCGGATCTCTATGAAACGAGCAGCCCCAAGGAGTTCGTCGCGGTCAATATGGAGTATTTTCTCCTGGACCCCAGCTACGCCTGCCGGCGCCCCGCCCTGTATCGCTATTATCAGGAACACTTCGGTTGGGCACCCGCCACCAAGGACACCTGCGCCAAATCGTTCGCCTTCCTCAACGCCGGAAACGACTTCGCCAAGACGCCCCTGGGAAAGGTCGATCCAGAGCGGGTCTACGCCATTGATTACCTGCTGGCCGAAGCCAATCAGAACTGGGTGAGCCGCTGGGGCCACAGCATGCTCCGCCTGGTGATCTGCGCTCCGGGTCGCCCGCGCGGCCCCGACTGCCGCCTGGATCTGGATCAACACCTGGTGCTGTCCTACCGCGCCTTCGTCGGCGATGTACAGTTGTCGAGCTGGGACGGGCTGGTCGGCAAATACCCCTCGCGCCTGTTCGTATTGCCATTGGCCCAGGTAATCGATGAATACACCAAGACCGAACTGCGCAGCCTGGCATCGGTGCCACTGAACCTGTCGCGTACCGAGATAGAAGAAACGGTCGAACACGCCGCTGAAATGCACTGGAGCTACGACGGCAACTATTACTTCCTGTCCAATAATTGCGCCGTAGAAAGCTTGAAGCTGCTGCGCAGCGGTAGCAATAACGAGCAACTCAAGGGCCTGGACAGCATCATGCCCAACGGCCTGTTGGAAGTACTCAAGGGCCGCGGCCTGGCGGACACCAGCGTGCTGGATGACCCCAAGGAAGCCTTGCGCCTGGGCTATCGCTTCGACTCATTCCGCGAGCGTTACCAGGCAATGTTCGATGTGCTGAAGAAGTACCTGCCTATCAAGCAACAAACGGTGGAAGACTGGCTGGCCCTGGACGCCGCCCAACGCCGCGTCTGGTTCGAACAGGCCGACCTGCGCACCAGCGCGGCGTTGTTGCTGCTTGAACAGGCCAGCTTTCGTCGGCAACTGCTATTGGCACAGGATGAAGTCAAACAGCGTTATCTCGGAGCCCGTGAGTTGCAGAACGGCGGTATGGAAAGGGCGAACGCGACACTGCAGCAGATCCTCGCCAACAGCGGTTTCCTGAGCCGTCCGGCCGAATTGCTGGGCAGCAGCGGCTACGGCTTGCCGCAACCCAGCGAGTGGCAACGCCTCGAATCGGAAAGCAGCTTGCGGCAAAAACAACTGCAAACGCTGACAGGCGACCTGGACAAGGAAGTCCGGGCCTTGCTCGAGCCAAGCCGCGCGGCTGAAATTGCTGCGAGCGAGGCGAATGTGAAAGCGATTGGCGAGCATTTGCGCAAGCTGCACAAGGCTGGGGGCGGGTTGGAGTTGCCCTGACGCACAGCGCCACTGGTGACGAGGGCGCTTGCTCCCGATGGTTGGTGCAGCCGCCCCAAAAAAGCCGGCGCATTCCTACAGAAAAACGCTGCACCACCGAGCGGGAGCAAGCGCCCTCGCTCCGAATTCCAGAGCATTACGAATGCGTGTTTATTCTCCTTCCGTAACGCTTCCGCCGAGCTACGAATCCTTGCGCCATTGCCTACAACTACGCCAGAATCCGCCCGCTTGTGCACCTTATCCCCGGGCTCTATCGTTTCCTTGCCACTGCCCATCAGTGGTCGGGTTTAGTAGCCCGGGGTTGTGTCAGTACGATGCATAAGCTCTCCATCCACGCAGGTTCCTACCTGTTTTTGATGGTGGCTGTGCGCAGGGCGCTTCGGCGCGCCGGCAATGCTGATCTCCCCGGTCTACTAACCTGCGTACAGCCGCCACCCTTCTTTTAGTAGGGAAGAGGTTGCGGCTTAACCATGGAGTATCAGCACATGTTCAAGCCTACACCGAATCCCCCAGAGACAGACCGCACTCCCCCGCACACCAAATCCGAGGCCAAAAAGCAGGACGAAGCCACCAAACGCGCCTTGGATTACTACCTGCTACCGAAACCGGAAAAGTCCGAAGATGCATCCAAACCGGACCAACTATTCACCGTGGCAAAAAACGCCGACAACGAATGCCTGCTCGCCAACCTTAGCGAAAACCTGGCATCCGCTGACGCGATGATCAGCAACCTGGCCTTCGACCTGGAAGGCCCCCGCCGCCACATCGCTCTCGGCGTCCAGCAACTGATTGAATTGAGTTCATTGCTGGCGAACCGAGTGCTCGATAACGTCGACCCGCGCTAGCAACCAGGACCTAGAAAAAAGGCATATCGGTTCAATCGATATGCCTTTTTCTATTCCGATCTTCCGAAGTCGCTCTCATAGGAAACTAGTGATAAGCAATTACTAGGTAGCATTCAACCGAAATGCTTTAAGGCTACGCGGCGAGTTTGCCTGAAACCACAGACAGCATCCGGCCAATATCGGCCCGTTTGCGGCGCATCCAACCTGGTGCCGCCTCGTCCCCCAGCGCTGCTGCTTGGTTAACGATGAGATATCGGGTATCTCTACTCCATCGGCCCCCGAATGGAGCTTCATATGGACAAGATCGACAACGAGCTAATCGACCCTATCGTTGAGCCAAGTGGCGAGAAAGCTCACCGCGTCGCCAGAATCATGATTGGTGCTGTGCCCATACTGGGCGGTGCTGGGGTCGAAATTTTCAACTCAATCATCGACACACCGATGAATGAGCGAAAGGTGCAATGGATGAATCAAGTCGGCAACGCGTTGAACGATCTGATTGAAAAGCGTGTGCTGACCGAGCAAGGCTTGCAGCACAACGAAACCTTCATCACCACAGTGTCCCAAGCCTCGATGTTAGCAATACGGAGTCATCAGCAAGAGAAGCTGGAGGCTCTCCGCAACACAGTGCTGAACGTTGCAATAGGCCATGCTCCAGAAGAAGACCTGAGACAACTGTTCCTTAATTTTATCGATGTCTGCACTGTAACCCACATTCGCCTGCTCAGCCTCATGAGCGGCCCTGAAGATTGGGGGCAGAAGCATGGAGTGGAGTTCCCGAGTGGCTGGAGCATGGGCGGCATCACTCAGGCCATTGAGCATGCCTTTCCAGATCTCCGAGGCAAAGAGCAGATTTACAAGGTCATCTGGGGTGACCTGTACCAGCGAGGCCTTATCAACACAGAAGGTCTTGGCACAACCATGTCGCGCCAAGGCATTCTGGCCCGCAGGACTACCGAGTTAGGGTCAAAGCTCATCGACTTCCTGAGCGAGCCCGTGGAGCTGAAGTGAGCGTCAGCTTCTAGTCGGACGAGTATTGTTTTGGCTAAAGCTAGCGTCTGCTTTTTGCCTCCTTTTGCGGAGTAAGGCTATGAGTCGAAAACAGCCCTTGCTGCCATTGTGCTGGGGTATGTTCTGGATTTGGGGCTGAGCCCCGTGTTTCCGGCTATAGCGACCACGTTGGTCCACTGCATAATGGGAATGGAATGGAATGGCTTGGTTTGGCGTACGGCTTTCCCATTTTTGCCCCACGAAGATCGCTGACAGTCTCAAGTCGCTTAGCGCACGAAACAATCTAAGTGGGTTGATTTATACCGCCCTGATGTAAATTTAAACTCTCAAGGGATACCCGAGAGAGATGGGCCATTAGCAATGTACATGATCAATGAGCTAACAGATTGGAGGGGTGAATGGAAGTAGGCATGCTGCAGAACATCGACGTTTTATTTGCAGCTGCGCTCGGCAGCTTAGTTACTTTATTGATAAAAAACTATTTGCCGAGCTATGCGCGGGAAAAAGGGAAAAACCTAGCCACCAAAGAAGATATTGAATGCATCACACAAAAAATCGAATCTATAAAAGTTGAATATTCAAAGCAAATAGAAACCTACAAAGTTGAATTGTGGGAGCATCAACAACGATACCTTTGGGCTCAAGAGGAAACAAAATTAAAAATCGACGCCTTTAAGAAAACAATAATAGATGTAGCTAGGCTAATTAACCTAGTAAAAAAATACCAATTCTACCTCTCTGAGCGAGAGTTAGCGCTGGCGGCGTCCGGGATATCGAAAGCCGCCGCAAATCAAGAGTTTCACAAGCTATACCTAGATAAATACGAACAATACGCAGAACTAACAGCTAAAACATACTCGGAATTTCGAGATATTCTTGCAGAAATGGGGGGAATACATGCATTATTTTCAGTTTATTTTAGCCAGGATTTATCCAAAGCCCTTATTGATATCCTCAACCTTGGAAATCAAGAGGCAGAGCAAAAGATGAGCTTTGAGGAAATTTCTGAGTGTTTACTTAAGGAGCACAAAGCTTGTGGCAGTTTAGAGTCAGCTCGATTAAAGATTGGGTCGCACTATGACAAATTATGTTCTACAAACGCTCTCAGTCTGAAATCTCAACATCTCTTCGATCTATTGAAGGCTCACGTTAACAGCGTGGCAAATCCAAAACCTCAAAAATAGCGGCGGTTGAAGAATGCCATTCTGTACTCCGTAGCGATGCGCTTGCCCCAATAATGGGTTGGGCGTAGTGTACCTTCAACGTGATCAAGCAAGGCTCGGCTCGGCTAAAAGAAATTAGACCCTAATGAGCGACAATATCCGGTCCAAAGCTGCCGGGCAACAAAGGCAAAAAACGAACGCAGAAGCGAATACCTAGCTTCTGCCAAACCGGGGTGACTTAGGCGCGGGCTCCAGACTGTCCCGTTAAGTAAAGTGAATAGCTTAAACTATTTGTTAGGCTGCCGTTACCCAGTGCCGCTTGCTTTCACTAGTAAGTAATCCTGTTTTTTCTCGCACCATTTAAATGAAGCACTAATTATCGCAGATGACTCTTTACTGAATGCGCCAAAGAAACTCAAAAGAGGGTCGATTCTAATTTCGTATGCCCACTTATGCCGCTGGTAGTCTGAGAACACGAGCATTGATGCAAAGGATGTACCTTCAATAATTGTTTGCATCCAGTAGTAATGAATTAGCTGGTTACACACCTCAAGTGCGGAGAGAGTGTGAGGCTCCGGATGCTCCATTTCGAATCGATCTTCAGGCCAACCCGCACCTGTGATGGTGAATGGTCGATCTCCGATCTTTTTGTAACGTAGCACCTGCAAGCAAGTTTCGCGAGTTTCATCATTTACTTTTGACCGTTCCAGGAGTGAGCGAACTTGGAAGGCAACTATCATCAATTTTCTCTCGAAGAGAACTTGCTGCTTTTCAGACCATCGTTGGTACTTACTTCTCTTGCGGAGCCAAATGAGATCACTTCTAAGCTCTGCGCGCCAGTAACAGGATTCGATCATATTTATCGCCTAATTATAAATGGACAAAAAATTGGTGCATAACTCCCTGAGTGAAGTTGTTATAGAAAATTCCTTGCTCCTCTTCTCTCCTCTCCCGTCCCTGTCTAGTTAGAGCATTTTCAAAGCGCCTTAACTCATCAGAAATAGCAGCACGTCTTGGGCCTAGAGCCCGATCTTAGGCCATCTCTAGGAGTTAGAGTAAGGAATATCCGGCGAGCCTCTGAGCAAGTATCTCAAAGGTCCACGCTATCTGGTTTTGCTCAGCTCGGTGACTTGGATATCTTCGATCTCTGCGAGACTCAGGTCCTTTTGTTCAATTTCAACCTTCATACGCTCAAACTCAGCCTCTGATGATGGGGGTTGGACCACTCGCACCTCGAAGACCGCTCCAACGACTTCTTCAACCTTCTCGCGCTTCAGCAGACCTGTAGAAATTGTCCTCGAAACGATCCTGCCGTCGTTTGCGAGAACGGCCTCCGTTCTGCTTTCAGCTTGGGCGCAATTAAAGCAGCCTCAGTGCGAGGTAGCATTATGCTTTTCGGCTCCGCCCATCGCGGGCCGAAGTGGTACACCGCGGCGTACATAATCTTTGCCTGAGTTTCACCACCCCCAGCAGCCCGCATTCCGGTATAGAACGCCCGATGTGTGGCTAGCCAACTCCTGGTTCGCTCCACACAGGCGACATCATGGATGATGGCGGCTTTTCGATACTGACCTTCGAACGGCGCCCCTATTACGCTCCAAGCAACTCGAGGGATAGAGCTCCGTCAGTGATAGTGTCCTTAGGCGCCAATCAGAAAAGCTCCTCCGGCCCCTTATACGTGAAGTCCATCAAGAGCCTGGCATGATTTTTCTCGTTCAAAAGCTCCAAATTCAGTGGCTCCGAGAATCTTCCCCCAGTCTTGTGCTTGCACACTGGCAGCAAGCAGGATCGTAGCTGCCGCAATGGTTGTCTTCATTGGCCCCTCCTTGAACACGGTCGTTGCCAGAGATCACGTTTTAAGTACTGACAGTAGTAAATGGCTATCATCTTGTCCAAGGCCGCATGTCCACGGCGAGAAAATCACCTAGAGCAATGACAGATTACGGCCGATTCTGTTGAAAAAGTCGGTTCTTCCAGACCGCCCACATACTGACCGCTGGAAAAGCGTTTTTTGCGCGCCGCTACGCGAAATCTGAACCCAGAATCCTCTGCTCAATGTAAAGATTTCAATCTCAAGTGCGTACTTTTCTACCGTGGAAATCAGGGGCGACTTTTTCAACAGAATCGGCCAAAAGCAGCCACTATCGTCTCTGTTAAAGTACCTCCCTGAACACAACTCTCGGACGGCTTCATGGAACGATTCCATCCTCGTGGCATTGATGCAGACGGTTATATCCTCACCGTGCCCAACGTCGAGGTGCAGCCACAGTTTCAGGCTTTGTTGGCGGACGTTTGCATGACGCTCGCCCAGTCGGAACCTCTGCTGGATGGGATTTATCTTTATGGCAGCGTCGCTAGAGGAGACGCCGTACCGGGAGTTTCCGACCTAGACCTAACCCTTGTTCTGCACAGCTCTCCTGCATCGCAGGATCTGGAAATGCTCGAGTCGAAAAAGCGCACGCTGGAAAGTCGGCATACCGAAGTCACCAAGATCGATTTCGACATCGGTAGTCGTTCTGAAGTATTGGCGGCCAATAATCGATTGAGCTGGGGTTATTGGCTCAAGCATCACTGTCGTTGCTTATGGGGGAATGATCTGGCCAAGCGCTTCGACCGGTTCAAGCCGTCGCGTGATATCGCCATTGCCGTGAATGGTGATTTTGAATCCGTACTGACCCGGTATGCCGATCTTATCGATCAGGCGACCACACCGACGCAATCCCTACGCCTGCAACGCGAAGCCTCGCGCAAACTCATCCGGTCAACTCAAGTACTTCGCTCTGACCAGGACCTGATGTGGCCGCAAACACTGGAGGAGCATGTCGAGCTATTTGTTCAGCATTACCCGTGCATGAGAATGCAGATCTCTTTTTTCTTGTCCCTGGCAAGGAACCCATACGCGAAGCCAAAAGAGTTTACGACTCAGGTCCATGATTTTTTGACCTGGATGGCTTCAGAAACCGGTTAGGTCTGCTTTGGGTCGGATAGCGACGGTCTGGTATTGACCGTCGCAGTGGATAGTCAGACTTCTGTCTGCTCTGCCATTTCCAAGGCATCATCGACCTCGATGCCCAAGTACCTGACGGTGCTTTCAAGCTTCGTATGCCCCAGCAAGAGTTGAACCGCTCTCAGATTCTTTGTCCTGCGATAGATCAACGATGCCTTTGTTCGCCGTAGCGTGTGAGTACCGTACAT
This sequence comes from Pseudomonas medicaginis, assembly GCF_965119365.1. Lineage (NCBI taxonomy): Bacteria > Pseudomonadati > Pseudomonadota > Gammaproteobacteria > Pseudomonadales > Pseudomonadaceae > Pseudomonas > Pseudomonas medicaginis. Next base: position 376,357 of record NZ_OZ221631.1, on the reverse strand, counting down.
GGTTGGGTCAAGTCCAATGGCGGTCACCCACGCTTTGACTATTCGAGCGTACTGTCTGGTGGAGAGATGGTCTGAGTCGTGCAAACGGCTCGGGAACAAAAAATCCTCGCTGCGGAGGTGAGCTTGATGCATCCAGGCCTCCAGAACCGTTCTGGTTTGCTCAGTGATTTCAAATTGCACTGGGTGGTGGGTTTTCTGCTGCATCACGATGGCCCGAGACGATACATGTTCCCCATGGGCTATGTCTCGAACTCGCAGCTGGGTTAAGTCACAGGCACGCAGTTTGCTGTCGATAGCCAAGTTGAAGAGCGCCAGATCCCGTGTCTTCTCAGCAAGCTGAAGCCTTACGCGGATGGCCCAGATATCTCTGACTCGGAGCGGCGCCTTTTGCCCGACGAGCTTTCCTTTGTTCCAAGGCTGGTGGCGATGTTTATCAATTGAGTTCATGGCTCGTCCTCCAGGTTGAGGGAGGACAAGGGTGGTTCCGTCACGTTGCGTTGTGGTCATTATTCGACCCAAAGCTGCCGCTTATGAAGGGCAGCTACCGGCCCAGAGTGTGTAAAAACGCCTTCGCGAACCCTTGCTATGATTTCTGAGGATTTCATCGCAGGGATCGCCCATGAAGCGCTTTATCCAAGGTGAACATCGAGGCCAAGGCACCTTACTTCCCGAGAGCCTCGACGACTATGTCAGCGATACCAACCCGGTGCGCGTAGTCGATGTCTTTGTCGATGAACTCGACCTGGTCTCTTTGGGTTTTGACGGTGCTATCCCAGCCGACACAGGCCGGCCTGCTTACCACCCAGCGATCCTGCTGAAGATCTACATTTACGGCTATCTCAACCGCATCCAGTCGAGTCGACGCCTGGAACGAGAAGTCCAACGCAACGTCGAGCTGATGTGGCTGACCGGGCGGTTGATGCCCGACTTCAAGACCATCGCTAACTTCCGAAAAGACAACAGCAAGGCCATCCGGGGCGTCTGTCGCCAGTTCGTCGTGCTGTGTCAGCAACTGGGACTATTCGGAGAAAATCTGGTCGCCATCGACGGCAGTAAGTTCAAGGCAGTCAACAATCGCGACCGCAATTTCACCAGCGCCAAACTGAAGCGGCGAACGGAAGAAATCGAATCGAGTATCAACCGTTACCTGACGGCACTCGATGCTGCCGATCGGCAAGAACCCACAGCTTCAGAGTCCAGTGCCATGCGGCTGGAAGAGAAAATCGCCAAGCTCAAAACTCAAATGAAGGAGCTTCAGGCGATCGAAATCCAGCTCAATGAATCGCCGGATAAACAGGTCTCACTGACCGATCCAGACGCCCGCTCCATGATGACGCGCGGCACGGGAATCGTCGGCTACAACGTGCAGACAGCGGTCGATACGCAGCACCATTTGATCGTTGCACATGAGGTTTCCAACGTCGGTTCCGACCGCGATCAACTCAGCTCAATGGCCAAGCAGGCCCGCGAGGCCATAGCGTCAGAAACGTTGTCGGTAGTGGCTGACCGAGGTTACTTCAAAAGCGAACAAATCCTGGCTGTCACGATGCTGGCATCACCCCCTACGTGCCCAAGCCGATGACCTCTGGAGCCAAGGCTGACGGGCGTTTCAATAACGATGCGTTCATCTATGACACGGCAAAAAACCAATACATTTGCCCGGCTGGAGAGGCGCTGATCTGGCGCTATTCCAACGTTGAAAAAGGCCTGAAGTTGCATCGCTACTGGAGTTCGAAATGCCAGGGCTGCGCGTTAAAAGCACAGTGCACACCAAGCACAGAGCGACGAGTTCGACGTTGGGAGCATGAAGCCGTATTGGAGGAAATGCAGCTTCGGCTGAGCAAAGCACCAGAGATGATGCGAGTCCGAAAACGGACGGTTGAGCATCCCTTCGGGACGCTCAAACAATGGATGGGTGCAACGCACTTCCTAACGCGAAAGTTAGCTGGGGTGAGCGCGGAGATGAGCTTGAATGTGCTCGCCTACAACTTGAAACGGGTTATGAAAATCATCGGTGCCAACGGTTTGATAAAAGCGCTGACGGCCTGAAAAAGGTTGATTTTGGCCCATCCCAGAGGCTGTAAAAACAGCGTTGACGTGTTCCAGGTCGCGACCGATGCGACACGCAGCATTGACCGTGCGATCGCTCAGCCAACGAAGGTCGATGATCCAAAACGATGAGGTCAAAGCGTTTTTACACACTCTGGGCCAAAAGCTGACGTTCGACTGGTGCAGTTTCAACATAGATCGAACCATTAATAAGCTCGTATGAATGACTACTAACGCAGCGAGTCGCTAGGTTAAGACCGGCTTGTCTAAACTGGTAGATACTAGCGTGCGTTAGTGGCATTAAGGTCGTGGATTGCGTTAAGCTATCTCGCACTCCCACTTATTACCTACATTAGCTAACTCAATTACGCCATTGTCATGCTTCCAGAACATAAGGCGTAATGCGCGAGCTCCCCCCGTGACATGAGTTCTCCATGCTGAACGACCGTTCTTAACCAGCTGTATTCCAGACTTATCTGAAGTATCAAATGTGCTGATAGGTTTTTTAGGCTGGCCAGCCAAAACCCGAACTACTGTCTCAAACAGAGTGCAGCTGAAAGCACTATTTCCAGCACATTCATTGTCTAATGTGGATGATCTAAACCCTTCCCCGAGAACAAAGCAATTTTCATCAAAGCTTTTGGGATCTCTGCCATTCTGCAAAAAAAACTGTACAACTCCAAAATAAAGTGCTCTTTTCACGTCATTATCATCTCCAGCAAGCTGGTAACACTTTTCCGCATTAATGCTTTTTATATAATCTAACAAGTCATCAGAGATTGGAATTTTGTGCTCAATTGACTTGGGTACAGGGAATTGATTAGGTACAACGCTTGTAATGGTTCCCGTAACTAAGGCCGCGCGCGGAAAACAGGGTAGATGATGGTGAAATACAATATGATCATAACCGAAGCCTGCATTCTCTAAGCTTAAGTCCACCATCAACTCAGCTAAATGATTATCTCTTTCCTCATCACTATGTAGATCTGAATCCACTTCCAGTTCAAGATCGTGCCATTCTGCCAAGATGTCGTCGTCGACTTTAAGCTGTGCAACATTACTGAGAAGGTAAATCACCACTTTGGTGATTTGCTCTGCACCAAAGGTAAGGTCGTGTTTTGTAGGGAAATTTTTCTTGAATAGATCAAGGCTCGGGTAGTGACCGTTGCTTTGCAGCTTGAGCAACGCATTAGGCTCTAAAAATACTGGATGGCCAGCTTCGTGCTCGTTCTTTAATCTTGTGAGCCCCGAATAATAATGATGAATGTCGCTTTGAGCGCAAAAGGCACTTGCGAGCAAATAGTCAGCGCTGATCAGAATTCGCATCCCTGCGCTTCCTTATAATTGTAGGTTTTGACTTGGCTTCTGTATTCTCGGCCCGCTCATTGAATTCTTTGCGTGCGGCCGCAAACAAAATTTTCTCGACCTCACGATCGCTCTGATCGAAGAAATCTTCAGGCCAGTCTTGAATCACTCCAAATCTATTTATTTCAACTTTTCGAATTGTTGATGCGCTATCATTTTTTTCAATGAAATAGATAGGTGACTCCGTAGCAATCTTCTCTTGAGTACCTTGGGCGATGCGTAGTCTCAATCTATTTATCATGTACTCACTGTGAGTTTCCACAAGACATTGCCGATTAGATCCAGACATTGCAATAAAAAAGTCGCAAAGTTTTGATTGTACTTTTGGGTGGAGGTGAAGTTCAGGTTGCTCTAAAACCAAAATATTGTCAGGCTCTGCCAGCAAGCACATGACGAGAATTGGCAAAATTTGACTCACGCCAACCCCTACGTGAGTTAGGTCTTGGGGGCGATCTCCGTCTGCGATCTTGACTTGAAGCTCGTAACCCAACTTACCTTTGTCCGCAGTCTCTACTTTTTTAACCACGCCAAGATATGAAAGCCAGTCATGACAAGCTTCCTGTAGCGTAGCGCTACTTATGGCCCAACTGAACTCATGCTCTTTGTCTAAACTAGGCTTGGGATAGCGGATGCGCTTATTCTTATTAGAGTGAAGGACTGCAGCGGTGTACTCACCCTTCAAGCCGATATTTGTACCTATTTCTTGATCCATGAAGGGGTATACTGCAGACGGCTCATTTCGGAGTGGTCGTAGGTATTTAATGCTTTTAGGGAAATCAACTCGGAGTTGATGGGAGGCAAGCGAAATAAGTTTTAGTAAATGAACTTCTACACGTTCTTCTTCGAATGCGACAGTGCTATACCAGATTTCCTGTAAAGCGCCACGATGCTTGTCGATGAACTCAACTAATGGGCGCCTAATGTTATCATCAAGAACTTGTAAAAATGAAACCCACTCGCGAATGGTAGATGTTCGCTCTAAAAACTCTTTAGGAATAATTCTGCTTGATAGGTTAAAAGTAGTGTTGACCAGATCATCCTGGATCGAAGATATTTCTTCATTGCCACGTATTCTCTTGTTTTGAGATAGGCTCAGGAATTTCTTGTATGCTATTGAGTTTATCAGTGCCGCCTTGAAAACCTTTCGCTCATCATCAATTCGAGTGTTTATTTCTTTGAACAACTCTGGCGGCAACTCTATATCAAGTGGATTGTCGACAAAGTGCCTGGCTAAAGCAGCTATATTTTTTCCGCAAACAGCGCTTATTACATGAGCTGAAATCTTCTTAGTATAGTTATACTTAACTAAAAGCTCGCGAGGCAATAGAGGGCCCAAGCATCCTATGATTTGATAATCAGGATATTCTTTCTCCAAAGATTCGCGGTCTTTTGAGTTCAAGCTAACTATGTCGTAGTCGTAGGAATAGGTCCTCAGACCCAATGTAAATGAACTCTTGGAAGGCATCACCTCGATAGACTCTTCGAGGCTCGACTCGCCAAACGCATTACTAATGCGCATTTTGATATTTTGTATTGGGGGGTGAAGGCTTTCTTCTGATCCTGCTGTCTTCTTCTTCGTGCCAAACGAGAGATCAAGCTCAATTAATTCTGGACCTTCATAATGCAGTCTTGAAGCTGCTTGGTTGAGCCTTAGCTTTATTTGTATGGAGTCTGACTCAGAATGGTGTGATTTGATATCCTCGAAAGCCCCAAGCCGAGCGAGATGTCCATTTAGCACAATCGAATTTGAAGACTGTCTCGCGCTAAATGTTTGACTCAGCATCAATAGTGCCTGAAGTATCGAGCTTTTTCCGCTACTGTTTGAACCGCAAAGTAGTGTCAGCTTCCCGAGAGCTATCTCTTCAGTTTCCGTAAAAGACTTTAAGTTTGTAAGTTTCAAAGTTTCGATCATTACTTCCTATCCATTATTTAGTTGATCGATTTTTAGCTACAAATCAAGTGATTCGGTTCGCAATATCCCAGCTCACCTACTTTTCGATAATGTCATACTGCCACAACTGAATGCATTATTCATCAGCGATTTCAGGATAAACCTAGCTTCGAATGATGAGCATATTGGCCTATTCGCGCCGATCTTCAACATTGATGATCTTGAGCCACAGTTGCGTGCACAGCCATCGACGTTCGGGCAAGCAGGGTTGCTAGACATGCTGGTCAGCTCTACAGCGCGATGATTGAGCGAGATGAAGGGGTACGCGGAGATGAATGTTTCCTCACGGGTAGCTCCCTATCACGAATGGGAGCTAATGGCCGATTGTGGCCCTTGGGGTAGGCAGCAATCGGCCAGATGCCGTCGTTCAGAGTAGGAACACGCCCCGCCTTCTTACTAGCGGCAAAACACTTCATCAGGTGTACTGCGCGCTCCATGCGACAGACCCAAACATGCTGTGGTGCACACAGCCCCCCTTACACGATAGCGTTTTCTCTTGAGTTTGATGCCGCCCTTCGATTAGATACGATGCGTAAACGTTGTAACGTGAATAGGACCATCAAACACGAGGAAATAGCACTAAATGGCAAGGATAGAACCCGTTTTCGGCGGCATCAGCAGCGAAATCGAAAACCCATACAAACCGGGCGATGCTCAACTGATTGACGACGAGGTTGTCACGTTTTCAAAGCCCAGGATTCTTGATTTTTCCGGGCGTATTTCTCTGGCGCGCTTCTGGCTGATTCGTTTGCCCTTGGTGCTGGTTCTTCCGTGCATTTTGCTGGCGTTCTTTATGGTGGGGTTGCGCCATCAACTGGTGGTTTTGCTGATAGTTGGTGTCACCGTTGTCGTTCCTGCCATCCTGCTCGACGTGTCTCTACTGGTACGCAGGGCACGTGATATAGGCTGGAATCCGATAATATGGGGAATTTTCAGCGTGTTCCCTGTTATCGGCTTTGTGATAACGCTTCCGCTCGTCATGCTTCCGGGGCGTAAAGCGATTAATAAATACGGCCCGCCCAATCCACCTCTCTCGACCTTGGTAAAGCTGCTTACGGCGCTGTTGGTGGTGCTGGTGCTTGTAACTTCAACCGTGCTAGTTGCATATTTTCCCCAATACCACCCAGAGGCACTCTACAAGTGGTTCTTTAACGCACTGGTTCAGGCATAACGTTAGGCTCCGTACGAAAAGAGATGTAGCAAACACCGCATGGAACAAGCTAGCGAGACCATGGCGGCGTAGCTTTTCGCGAGCTTGTCGAAGCGTGTCACGATCCGGCGGTTTTCTTTCAGCCAGCCAAACATGCGCTCGATGAGGTTGCGTTCTCGGTATTTGGGCCGATCAAACAGTCTTGGTAAGCCAGGCTTGAGCTTGCACTTCATCGAGCGCAGCGGGATTAGAGGCTGCATTCGATATGGGTCGCAGTAGCGGCGCAGCGCTTCGGCGTCGTAACCCTTGTCGGCAAGCAACCATTTACAGCGCTTACGCGGGCGGCCACGTTGGCTCGATGGGATGGTTTGAGGGGCGAGCCTTCAGGACTTGCGCCAACCGTCAGGGATGGCGCTCCAGTTTTTTGAGGAACACGGTCATTTCCTTTTCGGCCTGTTTATCGCCATGGGCGCGGGCGGCTTCCAGGCCTTGTTCCCAGGCTTGGCGGGCGGCCGGTAGGTCGCCTTGGCCTTGGTGGGCCTTGCCCAACAGTTTCCAGGCGGCCGAATACTTGGGGTCGAGTTCAACGCAGCGTAAGAGGTGTTCGGCGGCGCGGGGGAATTCGCCGAGGTCCAGGTAGCCTTTGCCCAGGCCGAAGCGCAGCAGTGGGTTGTCCACACCTTTGGCGAGCATTTTTTCCAGGGAGTCGAGCATGGGGGCCGGCCCTTTTTGGCTGTTCCAGTGACTGATCTGTTTAATGTTAGAGGGCTTTCGCGAGCAGGCTCGCCCCCACAGGTTTCACAAGACCCTGTGGGAGCGAGCCTGCTCGCGAAGCTTTTTAGGATTTACGCGGTGTAAGAACCACTTGCGCCGGTACGCTGCGCAGGATTTGCTTGCGTAGCTTCAAGTCGAAGCCGGGATTGAGTTTCTTGACCCGCTTGCTCAGCAGCGTCGCCAACCACGGATAATCATCAGTGCGCGGCGCCTGGATGGTGACGTCACACTGGTAACTCACCACATCGGCGGCAATCGCATCCAGTTGCCGACGCATTTGCTGTATATCGCCGAGGTTTAGCGCAACAGTGGTGCTGGGCGCGCTCGGGTCGATCACTTTGGCGACCGGTTTGGCTTCGGCGGCCTTGAGGTCGGCCTCGGCTTTTTCCAGGTCGGCCTTGCGGGCTTCGGCAATGGCGCTGTTGACCTCGCCAGTGAGGGCCGGGGCCTTGGGCATCAATGCTCGAGCACGGCTCAGGGCAGTGGCGGCGGCATTGACGTCGCCTTTTTGCAGGTCGATCTGGCTGCGGCGCAAATACGCCTCGGCCAGTTGCCGCTGGTAGGGTTCCAGCGACGGGTCTTCGGGCGACCGGGCTTGCAAGGCGGCCAACTGGCCTTCGGCGGTGGCCAGCTCATTGCTGGCCAGGCTTTGTTCCAGTTGCGCGATGGCCGGGCCCCGCGTATCGGGAGCCTGGGTGACCGGCGGTGTACTCTGGCACGCGCCCAGCAGCAGGGAAAATGCGACAAGGAGCAGATAACGGGAGGCGAACGGCTTCATTCCTGCGACTCTCTATTTGCGCAAAAAGCGAGCAAGTCTACACCCCTCGACGGGGCAGGACAAAACTCAGCAGAAACAACGCCGCGGCGCTGACCACGATTGACGGGCCGGCCGGGGTGTCCTTGAACCAGGAAAGTGCCAAGCCGCCACACACCGCGAGCATGCCCAGCAGGCTCGCGCCGAGGGCCATCTGCTCGGGCGAGCGGGCGTGACGCTGCGCCGCAGCCGCCGGAATGATCAGCAATGAGGTAATCAGCAACACACCGACGATTTTCATCGCCACGGCGATGACCACCGCAATCAGCAGCATCAGCGCCAACCGCAAACCCAGCACGGGCAGACCTTCAACCCGCGCCAGCTCCTCGTGGACGGTGACGGCCAGCAAGGGCCGCCAGAGCGCCACCAGCAACAGCAACACCGCCGCGCTACCGCCCAGGATCCACGACAGGTCCGTCGGGCTTATCGCCAGCAGGTCGCCGAACAGATAGGCCATCAGATCGATGCGCACGTCATGCATGAAGCTCAGTACCACCAGCCCGAGGGACAAGGTGCTCGGTGCGAGAATGCCCAGCAGCGTATCGGACGCCAGCGGTTGACGGTGTTGCAAGGTCACCAGGACCACCGCCAGCAACAGGCAACCGACGGTCACCGCAACCGCCGGGCTGACATCCAACAGAAATCCCAAGGCCACGCCGAGCAGCGCCGCGTGGGACAAGGTGTCGCCGAAATAGGCCATGCGCCGCCAGACCACGAACGAACCCAGGGGGCCGGCGACCAGGGCGAGTGCCAAGCCTGCGAGCAGGGCGTACAACAGAAAATCAGCCATGCTTGCAGCCATCTCCATGAACATGATTGGAAGCGGAAGGGGCGCTGACCACCGAGCCATGCAGGTCATGGGCGTGGTCATGGTGGTGGTGATAAATCGCCAGGCTTTGTGCGTTCTTTCCGAACAGCTCGACGAAGGCCGGATCGCCGCTGACTTGCTCGGGATGCCCGGAACAGCAGACGTGGCGGTTGAGGCAGACCACTTGGTCGGTGGTGCTCATCACCAGATGCAAATCGTGGGACACCATCAGCACGCCGCAGCCATGCCGATCGCGCAGCCGTGTGATCAAGCTGTACAGCTCGGCCTGGCCCGCCACGTCGACGCCTTGCACCGGCTCATCGAGCACCAGCAGCTCAGGTTCGCGCAACAGGGCGCGGGCCAGCAGCACGCGTTGCATCTCGCCACCGGACACACTTTGCACCGGGCTGTCGATCACCTGTTCGGCGCCGACTTCGTTGAGCGCGGCCAAGGCCCGTGCGCGATCCACGCCAGGCACCAGGCGCAGGAAGCGCAGCACGGACAGCGGCAATGTGGGGTCTACGTGAAGTTTTTGCGGCATGTAGCCGACGCGCAACCTGGGCTTGCGCCAGACGCTGCCGCTGTCGGGCTTGAGCAAGCCCAGCACGGCGCGCACCAGGGTGGTCTTGCCGGCGCCGTTGGGGCCGATCAAGGTCACGATCTGCCCCGGCTCGACGCTCAGGTGAATGTTGTCCAGTACGTTCTGCCCGGCGAACGTCACGGCCACCTGCTCGAGGCGGATCAGCGCATTGCTCATCAGGCCCCCTGGCAGCCGGAGCAGAGACCCACCACTTCGACGGTCTGGGTGTCGACCACGAAGCCAACGTCCTGGGCGCTAGCGATGATGGCATCGCTGATGGATTTCTGTTCCAGCTCGATGGCGGCGTGGCATTCGCGGCAGATCAGGAACTGGCCTTGGTGGGCGTGCTCCGGGTGGTTGCAGCCGACGAAGGCGTTCAGCGACGAAATGCGATGCACCAGGCCGTTTTCCAAGAGGAAATCCAGCGCTCGATAGACGGTTGGCGGCGCGGCGCGGCGGCCGTCCTGCTCGCTGAGCACGGCGAGGATGTCGTAGGCGCCCAGCGGTTTGTGGCTTTGCCAGACCAATTCCAGCACGCGCCGACGCAGGGCAGTCAGGCGCAACCCTTGGCGCGCGCAGATCGCGTCGGCCTCGGACAGCGCGCTGTGCACGCAGTGGGAGTGATCGTGGGGACGACTGGCAAGGGGTGTAATAGGCATGGGCAGCGACGAGTTTAGTGAGAGACGTTATTATGTTACCCGTTCTCGCCTCTACGAGTGGTCATCGTGTCCCGATTTTTTTCGCTCTTTGTCGCTTTTGTCGCAAGTTTTCTACTGATTGGCTCGGCCCAGGCCGACGTCAAGGTGCTCACCAGCATCAAGCCGCTGCAATTGATTGCCGCGGCCGTGCAGGACGGCGTAGCCGTTCCGGAAGTGTTGCTGCCCCCAGGGGCTTCTCCACACCACTATGCGTTGCGGCCATCGGATGTTCGCAAGGTGCAGTCGGTGGACCTGTTGTATTGGATCGGCCCCGATATGGAAGGCTTTCTGCCACGGGTGCTCAACGGTCGTACGCAACCTTCTGTCGCCGTGCAGGATTTGCCAGGGCTCAAATTGCGTCACTTCGCCCAGGACAGCGCATCCCATGAGGATGAGGACCATGACGGCGATGAGCACGATCACGACCATCGCCCCGGCACTGTGGATGCCCACCTGTGGCTATCGCCGCACAATGCCCGGGTGATTGCCGCCAAAATGGCGGCTGACCTGAGTGCTGCGGATCCGGCGAACGCGGCCCGCTATCAAAGCAACCTCACGGGCTTCAACCAGCGTCTCGATGCCTTGGATGCGCGCCTCAAGACGCGTCTGGCCGGGGTCGCGGGCAAGCCGTATTTCGTGTTCCACGAAGCGTTCGACTATTTCGAAGACAACTACGGCCTCAAGCACGCCGGTGTGTTTGCCGTGGCCGCTGAAGTCCAGCCTGGCGCCCAGCATGTGGCGGCGATGCGCACGCGCTTGCAGACGGTGGGCAAGACCTGCGTCTTCAGCGAACCGCCCCTGCGCCCGCGCCTGGCCGAAACCCTGGTGGCCGGGTTGCCGGTCAAACTGGCGGAACTGGATGCATTGGGCGGCTATACCCCGGCGACGGCGCAGGGGTATGAGCAGTTGTTGGAGAAGTTGGGGAATGACCTGGCGGGGTGCCTGGAGTCGCTATAACCCCGTCGCTGCACAAACCTGTGGCGAGGGGATTTATCCCCGCTGGGGCGCGCAGCGGCGCCCAAGAAATATCTTCCGCCGCGGCCCGTCAGATCCAAAGCATGGGGCTGCTTCGCAGCCCAACGGGGATAAATCCCCTCGCCACAAGAGCATTTCACTTCGCGCTTGCCGGCTGTTACAGGGCGAAAGGCAGCAACGCGTGAACCGTCTGCCGCTGCGCCAAGCGCTGCTGGAACTCCATCGGATCGTGAATCAACACATCCTGCCCGGCGAACGACTCGGCGGCGATCAGCCGCGACAGCCAGAACCGCACACACGCCACGCGCAGCAGGGTCGGCCATAGCTCGGCCTCGGCGGCAGTGAACGGCCGCAGCGCCGCATAGGCACCCAGCAACGCTCGCGCCCGGGGGCCATCGAGCACGCCGTCGTCGTTCGAGCACCAATCATTCAAGGCAATGGCGACGTCATACAGCATCGGTCCGGAGCAGGCGTTGTAGAAGTCGATCAAGCCGGTCAGGTGCGTGCCTTCGAACATTGCATTGTCGCGGAACAAATCGGCATGGATGTTGGCGCGCGGCAGCGCCAGGATGCCGACTTTCTGCAACGAGATTTCATCCAGCGCCGCCTCGAGCAGCCGACGCGGCTCGGCGTCGAGGTGCGAGAGCAGTTTGGCGCCCTCCTCCTGCATCCAGTCCAGGCCACGGTCGGTCTTGCGCTTGATCATGTTGTCGCGGGTCGCCAGATGCAGATGGGCCAGCAACTCGCCCACCTGGGCACAGTGCTGGGCATTGGCCTGCTTGATGTGCTTGCCCGCCAGGCGCGGTTGCAATAGCGCCGGCTTGCCGGCCAGTTCCCGCAACGCAACGCCGTCGGTGGTGCGCAAGGCGTAAGGTACCGGCAGGTCGGCGTCGTGTAGCACGTCCAGCAGCTCGATGAAGAACGGCATTTCCTGCACCGGGCCGCGTTCGACCAGGGTCAGGACGAATTCGCCCTGCTCCAGGCTGATAAAGAAATTGGTGTTTTCGCTGCCGGCTGCGATCCCCTGGAAATCAAGCAGGCGGCCGAGCCCATAAGGGGCGAGAAAGGTTTCCAGCTCGGGCCGAGCCAGGGGCGTGAACACAGACATGGTTAAAACTGCCAGTACGGGCGCCCTTCAGCGGGCGCCGGTTGAAGTGCAGAGCGGTACTACCACTCAAAGATTTTCCACGAAGGGATCAGCATATCCGGCTGGTCCGAGCGGATGAAGTTTGCATCAGTGCCGTCGGCACGCACCAGGAAATAAGGCTTGCCGTGCTTGGGCGTGACCTTGATCGCGTACAAGAAGCCGTTTTGCCGATACTCCTGAATGGTCCTGTCACCTTCGGTGCGGATGGTGACGTCCGGGTCCGCCGAGGGCGCGTCGTCCGCCGCCATGACGGCCAACGGGGTGAGTGCAAACAAGCCAGCTAGTAACAGGCGATTTAGTGTACGCATGATAACCTTGTCCCTTTGTCGTCAACGGTCCCGCTATTCTAGCCCCGGACCCGCCGAAAAGGTTGATCCTGCTCATGAGCCAAGCCCCCCTCGTCCTGGTGGACGGTTCTTCTTATCTGTACCGCGCCTTTCATGCGCTGCCACCGCTGACCACGTCCAAAGGCCTGCCGACCGGTGCGGTCAAGGGCGTGCTGAACATGCTCAAGAGCTTGCGCAAGCAGTATCCAGACAGTCCGTTTGCCGTGGTTTTCGACGCCAAGGGTGGGACTTTTCGCGATGAGCTGTACGCCGAATACAAGGCCAACCGCCCGAGCATGCCCGACGACATGCGCGTGCAGATCGAGCCGCTACATGCCAGCGTCAAGGCCCTGGGCTTCCCGCTGCTGTGCGTGGACAACGTCGAAGCCGATGACGTGATCGGCACCCTGGCCCGCAGCAGCGCGGCGGCCGACCGTCCGGTGGTGATCTCCACCGGCGACAAAGACATGGCGCAACTGGTCGACGGGCACATTACCTTGGTCAATACCATGACCGGTAGCGCCCTGGACGTGGCTGGCGTGAAGGAGAAGTTTGGCGTCGCTCCCGAGCAGATCATCGATTACCTGGCGTTGATGGGCGACTCTTCCGACAACATCCCGGGCGTTCCGGGTATCGGACCGAAGACTGCTTCCGGCCTGCTGGTGGGCGTCAATGGCGGCCTGACCGAGCTGTACGCGCAACTGGACATCGTCGCCACCTTGCCGATCCGTGGCGCCAAGACCCTGGCCGCCAAGCTCGAAGAGCACAAGGAAATGGCGTTGCTTTCCTACGAGTTGGCCACCATCAAGACCGACGTACCGTTGGATGTCGGCCTCGACGACCTGCAAATGGGCCAACCGGATCACGAGAAACTCGCCGAGCTGTACACGCTGTTGGAATTCAAGAGCTGGTTCGAAGAAAACCAGCGGGACGCCAAGCGTGCCGGCCAGGAGATCGTCGAAGTTGCCGAAGAACAGCCCGGCGCGGCCGAGGCCAAGTACGAGGTCATCCTCGATCAGGCGCGCTTCGACGCGTGGCTGGCCAAACTGGACAAAGCGCCGCTGTTTGCCTTCGTCACCGAAACCAACGGTGGCGATGCCCAGCATTCGCAACTCGTCGGCTTGTCGTTCGCCGTGGCCCCTTTCGAGGCGGCCTACATCCCGCTGACCCATTCCTACATGGGCGTGCCGGAGCAACTGGACCGCGACACGGTGCTCAAGGCGCTCAAGCCACTGCTGGAAAACCCGAACAAGCCCAAGGTCGGCCAGCACGCCAAGTTCGAAACCAACATCCTGGCCAACTGCGCCATCGGTGGCGATCAGAACAACGGCATCCTGGTCCAGGGCATCGCTTTCGACACCATGCTTGAATCCTACGTGCTGGACTCCACCGCGACCCGCCACGACATGGACAGCCTGGCGCTCAAGTACCTGGGCCAGAGCAAGACCGATTTCCAGGACATCGCGGGCAAAGGGGTCAAGCAACTGACCTTCGACCAGATATCCCTGGAACTGGCCGGCCCTTACGCCGCCGAAGACGCCGACGTGACCTTCCGCCTGCACCTGGCCCTGCAGGAAAAGCTGGCCGCCACGCCAAGCCTGGGCACGGTGCTCAACGACATCGAAATGCCGCTGATGCCGGTCCTGGCGCGCATCGAGCGCCAGGGCGCGTTGGTCGATGCCAACCTGCTGGGCGTACAAAGTGTCGAGTTGGGCGAGAAACTGGTGGCGCTGGAGCGTGAGGCGTTTGCCATCGCCGGCGAGGAATTCAACCTGGGCTCGCCGAAGCAATTGGGCGTGATCCTGTACGAAAAACTTGGCTTGCCGGTGCTCAGCAAAACCGCCAAGGGCCAGGCATCCACCGCCGAAGCGGTGCTCGCCGAACTGGCCGAGCAGGATTACCCGCTGCCCAAGGTGCTGATGCAGTACCGATCCCTGAGCAAGCTCAAGAGCACCTACACCGATCGCCTGCCGGAACAGATCAACAGCCGCACCGGCCGCGTCCATACCAATTACCAGCAGGCCGTCGCGGCGACTGGACGCCTGTCGTCCATCGACCCGAACCTGCAGAACATTCCGATTCGCACGGCTGAAGGTCGACGCATCCGCCAGGCCTTCATCGCACCGAAAGGCTACAAGCTGCTGGCGGCGGACTACTCGCAGATCGAACTGCGGATCATGGCGCACCTGGCCAAGGACGAAGGCCTGCTTTATGCGTTTCGCCATAACCTGGATGTGCACCGGGCCACGGCGGCCGAGGTTTTCGGCGTTGAGCTGGAAGCCGTCACCCAGGACCAGCGCCGTAGCGCCAAGGCGATCAACTTCGGCTTGATCTACGGCATGAGCGCGTTCGGCCTGGCCAAGCAGATCGGTGTCGATCGCAAGCAATCCCAGGCTTACATCGATCGGTACTTCGCCCGCTACCCGGGAGTGCTGGCGTACATGGAACGCACCCGCGCCCAAGCGGCCGAGCAAGGTTTTGTCGAAACCATTTTCGGTCGTCGCCTGTACCTGCCGGACATCAACGCGAAAAACCCGGCCTTGCGCAAAGGCGCCGAGCGCACCGCCATCAACGCGCCGATGCAGGGCACGGCGGCCGATATCATCAAGAAAGCCATGGTCGCCGTGGATGGTTGGCTGACGGCGTCCGGGCTGGATGCGAAGGTTATTCTGCAGGTCCACGACGAACTGGTGCTGGAGGTGCGTGAAGACCTGGTCGATCAGGTGCGCGAGGAAATTCGCCAGCACATGAGCGCCGCCGCCACGCTGGATGTACCGCTGCTGGTGGAAGTGGGCGTGGGGAATAACTGGGATGAGGCGCACTGAGTTGTAACAACTGGAGTTGGAGGGACCTGTCTGGAGCGGGGACAGGTTGAGCCCTGTGGCGAGGGGTTTTATCCCCGCTGGGCTGCGCAGCAGCCCAAGACCTGTTGCCGTGGGGTGTCAGGCTGATTGCGTTCAGCCTTTTGGAGGTTGCTGCGCAACCCGCCGGGGATAAATCCCCTCGCCACATCGAGTCCACGGCTTGCTAGTTCGGAAAATTCCTAAGGTTATTTCCAAAAATAATCTGAACTAAACCCGTGAATTGCCACTCAGAGATTTTGAATGGCTGGTGAAGCCCTTCAATGCTCCTATGTTGTGTTAAGTGTTGGCAGATATCTGGACCCCGCCCTAGCGGTCCGGAACTTGGACCCCGAACTTCCCCCTCCCCATAAGAAGTCCGGGGTTTTTTTTGCCTGCGATTTGGCTTATTCGGCCTCTTCGCTGCCCTTGTCCGCCAATTCCATCCAGTCGGCCAGCACCGTGTAGGCTTCTTCCAGGCCCATGCGCTTGGGCGCCGAGAACAATTGGATAGTGATCGCGTCGCCCCAGCCTTTGCGAATGTCCGACTGCACTTTGAGCAGGGTGTTTTTTGCCGCGCCGTAGGTGAGCTTGTCGGCCTTGGTCAGCAGGATGTGCATCGGCATGCCGCTGGCGACCGCCCAATCGAGCATCAACAGGTCGAAGTCGGTCATGGGGTGGCGGATGTCCATCATCAGGATCAGGCCTTTCAAGCTTTCGCGACTGCCCAGGTACGCTTCCAAGTGGCGCTGCCAGTGTTGCTTGAGCGGGATCGGTACCTTGGCGTAGCCGTAGCCGGGCAGGTCGACCAAACGCCGTTCATCGTCTAGCTTGAAGAAGTTCAAGAGCTGCGTGCGCCCCGGGGTTTTCGAGGTACGTGCCAGGCTCGCATGGGTCAAGGTGTTCAGCGCGCTGGATTTACCGGCGTTGGAACGTCCGGCAAAAGCCACTTCGAAGCCTTCGTCGTCCGGGCATTGATCGACTTTGGCGGCGCTGAGCATGAAGGTGGACTGTTGGCACAGGCCGAGGATGGGGTTCTTCAGTTGCATGGGATTTCCGATGTGGGCGGCGTCGGGAATGGACGCGGCAAGCTGTGTCGTTTCCGTTTCAGTGACGCCAGTATATAATGCCGCAGATTTTGTGTGCGCTTTGTCCCAGCGTAGGATGAAGCTCACGGGAGCGATCGACCGAAATTGCGCATTAGAACGCAGCTCGTTCCCAACCCTGAAAAGGTCGTTTTATGACGAAATGGCTGCTAGCTGCCGGTGTCTTGATGCCGCTTTACAGCGCTCAGGCTACACAGGATCCGGAAGCTGTGTACAACCGTGTGTGTGGTGCCTGTCATTCCGGCCAACTCCCCATGGCGCCCCGCAAGGGCGATCAGGAAGCTTGGACGCCGAGGTTGGCGAAAGGTATGGAGACGCTGGTGCAACACGTGACCCAGGGTTTCAAGGCGATGCCGCCGCGTGGTTTGTGCATGGACTGCAGTGCCGAGGATTACCGAGCCATCATCCAGTGGATGAGCGAGTGAACCCGGCCCATAACTCTTTAACCCTTAGCCGTAGTTGGATTAGCTGATGAACAAACTGATCGTGAGTCTGCTGTTGACCTTGGGGATATCCGGCGTAGCCCACGCCGCTGGCGATGCCGCTGCCGGTCAGGCGAAAGCGGCCGTATGCGGGGCCTGCCACGGCCCGGATGGCAATAGCATGGCGCCCAACTTTCCGAAACTGGCGGGCCAGGGCGAGCGTTACCTGAACAAGCAACTGCACGACATCAAGTCCGGCAAGCGCACGGTGCTGGAAATGACCGGCCTGCTGACCAACCTGAGCGATCAGGACCTGGCGGACATCGCGGCGTATTTCGCCAGCCAGAAGGGCAGCGTCGGCGCCGCCGATCCGAAGCTTGTGGCCCGTGGTGAAGCGCTCTTTCGCGGTGGCAACCTGGACAAAGGGCTTCCAGCCTGCACCGGCTGCCACTCGCCTGACGGCAAAGGCAACGCTGCAGCCGGCTTCCCGCACCTGGGCGGTCAGCATGCCCAGTACATCAGCAAGCAACTGACCGATTTCCGCAAGGAAGAAGGTGGCCGTGCCAATGATGGCGACGCGATGACCATGCGCACCATTGCTCGCAAGCTGAGCGACGAAGATATCGCGGCCGTCTCCAGCTACATCCAGGGCCTGCACTAAGGTCGTTGCGAGGGGATACACCTCTTGCAACGTTAACGCTCGATTAATCTGTCGATGCGAGCATCAAAAGGGTGGCTTTGGCCGCCCTTTTTTGTGGCCGCTGCCGTTACACTAGAGAACTTGAACCCGCCACGGCCTGTCTTAGAAACAGGCCTCGCGAGGCCCCCTCATTGTCCAGGAGTAAAGCATGCGTAATCTGATCATCAGCGCCGCGCTCGTCGCCGCCAGCCTGTTCGGCATGACTGCCCAAGCGGCTGAAAAGCCCGTCGCACCCTATGTCGAATTGACCAACCCCGTTGCGGTGGCAGCGCCTGGCAAGATCGAAGTCGTGGAGCTGTTCTGGTACGGCTGCCCGCATTGCTACGCTTTTGAACCGGTCATCAACCCATGGGTCGAGAAGCTGCCTTCGGACGTCAACTTCGTCCGCATCCCCGCCATGTTCGGCGGCCCATGGGATGCCCACGGCCAGATGTTCCTGACCCTCGAAGCCATGGGCGTCGAGCACCAGGTTCACGCCGCGGTATTCAACGCGATCCAGAAAGAAGGCAAGAAACTGGTCAAGAAAGAAGAGATGGCCGATTTCCTCGCCACCCAGGGCGTCGACAAGGACAAGTTCCTCGCCACGTTCGACTCCTTTGCCATCCAGGGCCAGATCAAGAAGGCCCGCGAGCTGGCGAAGAAATACGAGATCACCGGCGTACCGACCATGGTCGTCAACGGCAAATACCGCTTTGACATCGGCTCCGCCGGGGGCGCAAATGAAGCGCTGCAACTGGCCGACAAGTTGATCGCCAAAGAGCGAGCGGCCACCAAGGCTGTCGCCAACTAAGCGCGGCCACGCCTATGGCCCGCTGGAGTACCGAACGCATCGTTGGCCTGCATGAACCACGGGTCAACGAGCATCATGTCTCGTCCACGGGCCTGCCTGGCGACAGCCGCTTGCGGCTGCTCAGCTTCAATATCCAGGTGGGCATCAGCACCGAGCGCTACCGGCACTACCTGACCCGCGGCTGGCAACATTTGCTGCCGCACACCGGGCGTGCCGGCAACCTGCAGAAAATCGGCGACCTGCTCAAGGACTTCGACCTGGTGGCCCTGCAAGAGGCCGACGGCGGAAGCTTGCGCTCAGGCTACGTCAATCAGGTGGAACACCTGGCCCAATTGGGTGCCTTTCCCTACTGGTACCAGCAACTCAATCGCAACCTCGGACGTCTCGGCCAGCACAGCAATGGCGTGTTGAGTCGCTTGCGCCCATGGGCGATCGAAGATCATCCCCTGCCCGGCCCCAAGGGGCGCGGGGCGATCCTTGCGCGTTTCGGCGAAGGGCCGGAAGCGCTGATCGTGGTCATGATGCACCTGGCGCTCGGGGCGCGCACCCGGACGATGCAACTGGCGTACATTCGCGAGCTGATCGGCGGGTACAAGCACCAGATACTGATGGGCGACATGAACACCCACGCCACCGACTTGTTGCAGACTTCGCCCTTGCGCGACCTCGGCTTGCTCGCGCCACAACTGGAAGCGACATTCCCCAGCTGGCGCCCCCAGCGCTGCCTGGACCATATCCTGTTGAGCCCGACCCTGACCCTCGAACGTGTCGAGGTGCTGGCCCAACCCATTTCCGACCACCTGCCGGTCGCGGTAGAAATTCGTTTGCCGGGTTCGCTCACGGCCGATGCATTTCCCGCGCTGAGTACTGCCCCTCGCGGATCCGATGAATGAGCGACGACGCCGAACGCTGGAGAGAGAAATACTTCAAGAGTATCGAACAGCAGGAAAAGCTCGAGCGCCGCTGGGATGCTCGACTGGACTTGCTGCGTCGTGGCCTTGTGCGCAGCACCCTGGCCGCCGAGGGCACTGACCGGGCTGTCGACCAGTGCATGAAAGAGATGCGCGAGGTGGTGCGCACCGATGACATGGACGCCGGGCTCGCCGCCCTGTTGCCGCGCCTGGAGAAAGCCGTGCTCGATTCCGAGCAGCGCCGCGAAACCCGGGTCGAGCAGATGAGCACTGCGTTGACAGCCTTGGTGACCCAGTTGCAGAGCCTGCCACTGCCAAAGGAAGTCAGCCGGCCACTGAAGAAATTTTCCAAGCAGTTGGAGGATCGGGTCGGCCAGGCCCGGGAGATTCCACTGTTGCTCAGCGAATTGAGCGGCTTGCAAGGCAAGGCTTTGAACGCCCTGGACGCCCCTGTCGAACCGAGTCGCCCTGGCCTGCTGCACCGGCTGTTTGGTAGCCAAGGCCCTGAGGACACGACACCTCAGCCCCACGGGCCTGTCCAGGCCAGCGAGACGCCCCAGCCAGAAACGTCCCTGCCAGTAGCCGTTGAGCCGGTCACTGACAGAACATCTGCAGCACCAGCACCAGCACCGTCGGTAGCGGAGCAAGTACCCACGTCGCAGGCAGTGCCTGAACCGGCCCGTCTGGTTACGCCGCCCATTGAATCCGCCTCGGCGCCTGCTCCGACTCCAGCAGCCGACGTGGTTGAGCCGTTCAGCGAACCGGACGTAGCCGCCGAACCGACGCCATTGCAAGCGGCAGTGGCCGACGAACGCCCGGCAGTGGCGCCCGCCCTGGAGAATCCCGACGAACTGATGCCCGAGGAGGAGCCGCAGGCCCTCCCCGACTCCTCGCCGCCTCCAGCAGACGCCGAACTCGACGAGCCCCTGGCAACCGTCGATGAAGCTGACGCCCAATACGCCCTACCGGACTCGCCGGAGCCGTCCTACAGCTCGGTCGCCAAGCACATCGAAGACACCTTGTTGGGCCTGTTGGGTGACCTGACCTTGCCCGAGCGCCATCGCCCCCAAGCCGAAGCCATGGGGGAGCGGCTGCGAAATGGCTTGAACTGGTATGAACTGCTGCCGATCCTCGATGATCTGGCGGTGCTGATGCTGGCCATTACCGACACCGGCCAGCATGAGTTCGAAGCGTACCTGCAACGCCTCAATGATCGGCTGGAGTCATTCCAGAGCAGCCTTCAAGCCGCCAGCGAAGACCACGCCGACAATCTGTCGGCCTCCCGGCAAATGGACACCCAGATTCGCGAACAGGTGGACGGCCTGCAAAGCAGCGTGAAACAAGCCGATGACCTGGAAGGCCTCAAGCAGGTGCTGGAGAATCACCTCGAAGGCTTGCTCGGGACGATGGACCAGCACCGCCAGCAACGGGATCAGCGCGAACAGGAGGTCTCGGCGCGCCTGAAAAGCCTGGCCGATCGCGTCGCACTGATGGAGCAGGACGCCCAGGTCGTGCGGGAGAATCTCGAGGAACAGCGGCAAAAAGCGCTGGTCGATCCACTCACCGGGCTGCCCAATCGCGCCGCCTGGTCCGAGCGTCTGGAGCATGAAGTCGTCCAGTGGCAGCAGCACGGCAACAGTTTGCTGCTGGCCATGCTCGATCTCGATCATTTCAAACGCATCAATGACAACTACGGCCATCTGGCGGGTGACCGGGTGTTGAAACTGATCGCCTCGGTCCTGCGTAAACGCCTGCGTGGCGGCGATTTCATTGCGCGTTTTGGTGGCGAGGAGTTTGTCCTGTTGGTGCCCGATACTCCTCTGGCAGCCGGCGCCAAGCTGGCCGAGGCACTGCGCCTGGCCATCGAAGCCTGCCCGTTTCATTTCAAGGGCGAGCCGGTGACGGTGACGGTGTCCATTGGACTGACCGCCTTCAAGGCGGGGGAACACAGCGATTCGGTGCTCAAAAGAGCGGATCAGGCGCTCTATAGGGCAAAAAATGCCGGGCGCAACCGCGTGGAACTGGGCTGAGGGACTAATTGTTCCAATTTGTTTAATATCGCCCCGCGCACCGGATCATCGCGGGGCGATACGTTACACTGTTGCATTATTTCCAGCGCGTAATGCCTTCCGCCATGAAATTTCTCTCCCTCATTGTTGCTTTATTTCTCCTGGCTGGCTGCTCCAGCGGCCCGCGGTTCGACACGAGTCACCCTTCCGTCAATCACGACAACCGCATCCAATTCGTGGTGGTGCATTACACGTCGGCTTCCCTGGAGCGTTCACTGGCCCTGTTGACCCATGGCGAAGTCAGCGCCCATTACCTGATTGGCGATGATAAAGACGCGACCCTCTACAAGCTGGTGGACGAGAGCCGGCGCGCCTGGCACGCCGGTGAAAGCGAATGGGAAGGCCGGACCTGGCTCAATTCCAGTTCCATTGGCATCGAAATCGTCAATCCGGGTTTCGTCGACACGCCCACCGGGCGCCTTTGGTATCCCTACAGCGAAGCCCAGGTCCAGGCCTTGATCGTCTTGCTCAAGGACATCGTCCAGCGCAACGGGATCAACCCGCGCAACATCATCGGGCACAGCGACATCGCGCCCCTGCGCAAGCTCGATCCGGGGCCACTGTTCCCCTGGAAGCGCCTGGCGCAAGCGGGCTTGGGGGTGTGGCCGGACGAACAGGCCGTTGCACGCCAGCAGGTGCTCTTCGCAACGCAGTTGCCGCCGGCCAGTTGGTTCCAGGCCGAGCTGGCCCGCCTGGGCTACCCGACGCCCCAGACCGGCGAATGGGACGTGGCCACTCACCATGTACTGGCCGCTTTCCAGATGCACTACCGTCCGACCCGCTTCGACGGCACGCCGGACGCGCAAAGCGCGGCCATCCTGCAGGTGCTCAACCAGACAAAATAATGACGCCCGTCTGACGAAACAGGCCAAATCCAAATCAGAAGCTATAACTCATTGGTAACTTTCGGATTACCGATGATGACGGCTGCCCGCGAAAGCCTACAGAGCTGGCTCCATCGCCCCCTGTTCCTGGCGATGATGGCGGCTGCCCTGAGTACCGTCCTGCTGTTGGCGGGGAGTCTGTTTGTGGTCGTGCAGCAGATACAGCAGCGTGAAAGCGACCAGATGAATGCCCAGGGCGAGCGCTTCCTGCAGCGGCTGGAACAACTCTTCGGGCAGTTGCGTGAAAGCCTGGACGACCTCCAAAACCAACCGTTGCGCGGCTGCAACGATGACATGATCGCGACCTTGCGAGAGGTCAGTTTCAATTACCGTTTCGTTTATGAGGCGGAGTATATCGATGGCAGTGGCGTTTGCTCCAATCGTCCGCGCCGAGAGGGGGAAGCAGTGACCCGCCCGCCCGACATCCGCGGGCCCACCTACAGTTACTGGCTCAACACCACTACTGAACCCGACGAAGACCGCGCAGCATTGATGTTGGGACGCGGCAACTTTCGGGTGGCCACGTCCCGAGGGCATTTGACCGATATGGTGGATTTGCCACCGGGCAGCAGCCTGCTGGTCGTTCTGGATAACGGTGAGCGGGCCATTCCCGTGCTCGGGACAGACCAATACTGGCCGCCGGCCGAGCCCTGGCCTCCGAAAAGCAAGCATGCCTTGCAAGTGACGCAGAACCGGTTGATCTATCGGATGCCGACCGACAGTCCGGTCTATCAACTGGTGCTGATCGCACGGCGCAATGGTTTTCAGGTCCCGGGCAATGCCTGGTGGCTGCTGCCCATCAGTCTGATGCTGGGCCTGGGCATCGGGTTCCAGGTATTTCTGCTGGCGCGCCAGCGCCAGTCCATGGACGCCGAACTGCACGGGGCCATCCGGCGTGGTGAATTGCAGGTGCTGTACCAGCCGATTTTCGACCTGGACAGCCGCAACTGCGTGGGTGCCGAAGCCTTGCTACGCTGGCGACGGCCGGACGGTACCCTGACCAGTCCGGACCTGTTTATCCCGATGGCGGAAGACACCGGGCAGATCCGCCAGATCACCGATTTCGTGCTGCAGCGACTGTTCGATCAATTAGGCCAGTTGCTGCGGGCCAATCCGCAGCTGTATATCTCGGTGAACCTGGCGGCCTGCGATGTGATGGTGCCGCGTATTGGCGAAGTGATCGCTCGCCTGCTGGCGCTGCATCGGGTCTCGGCGCACCAGATCGCCTTCGAAGTGACCGAGCGCGGGCTGATCGATGTGTTGGTCGCTCGGGATAACCTGCAAGCGCTGCGCGACGTTGGGCATCAGGTGTTGATCGACGATTTCGGCACCGGCTATTGCAGCCTGGCGTACCTGCAAACCCTGCCGGTGGACTGCCTGAAAATCGACAAGGCCTTCATCGACGCCTTGGGCCATGATGCCGCCAGCAGCGGTGTGGCGCCGCATATCATTCGCATGGCCCACGCCCTGGAACTCAAGGTCATCGCCGAAGGCATCGAGCATGAGACTCAGGCGTCCTATTTGAGCAGCGAAGGGGTGAAGTTCGGTCAGGGCTGGCTGTTCGCCCATGCCCTCAGCGCGGTGCAGCTCATCGAATTGATCACCCGTGGCCGACGCCTGCGTGGACGTCGCCTCGATGATGAAGCCTGAGTCTGCTCAGACCGTTAGCGCCATGTAGAACTGCGTGCCCTGCCCCGGTCTTGAATAAACCCCCATGCGTCCGCCGTGGAGCTGGACGATTTCCTTGCACAGGGCCAGGCCCAGGCCCGCGCCACCCTTCTTGCGTCCGACCTGGACGAACGGTTCGAAGATCCGTCCTTGCTGGCCGTAGGCAATGCCTTCACCGTTGTCTTCGACGCTGATGATCACGCGCTCGCCGTGACGTCGGGCTTGCAAGCGGATCTGGCCTTCTTCACTGGTGTGGCGCATGGCGTTGTCGATCAGGTTATCGAGCACGCGATCCAGTTGCGCGGCGTCGGCATGCAGCCGCGGCAGCGGGCCCTGAATCGCCACGAGCAGCTCGATACCCTTGGCTTTGGCCTGTTCAGCGAACCGCAGTCGGGCGGCTTCCAACAGATCGTCGATGGAGCAAGGTGCCAGGGTCAGCTTTTGCAGGCCGTTCTGGTAGCGAGAGAAATTCAACAGATCATTGATCAGTTGCATCAGCCGCTGCATTTCTTCCGTGACGGTGTTGAGCAGGTCCGCCTCGCGGGACTCCGGCGGGAAGTGCAGGCGTTCCTGCAACAGGCCGAACGCCATGTGCATGCCCGTCACCGGTGTGCGCAGTTCATGGGAAGCCCGCAGGACGAACTCGCTGCGCACCCGTTCGAAGGCGCGTTGCTCGGTGACGTCATGCAACACCATGACCGCACCGAGGATGTGGCCCTGGGTGTGGCTGACCGGCGTGAGGCTGTAGGTCAGCACCCGCGACTCGCCGTCGACCTCAATGCTCAAATCTTCCGGTGCACGCTCCAGGCTTCCACCGCGCAGTACCAGATGCAGTTCTTCATCCAGTTCAAGGCGTCCCAGCGCCTCGCCGAGCCCTTGGCCCAGCCGCGCCTCATCCCAGCCCAATTGACGCTGGGCCACCGGGTTGAGGTGCTCCAACCGGCCCTGGCGGTCAATCATCAGCAAGCCGTCGTCGATGCTGTCGAGCACGGCTTGCAAGCGTTGTTGTCCGGCCAGCAGCTCATCGACATTGGTGGCCTGGTGTTCACGCAAGGCTTGGGCCATGACCCCGAAGCGGCGGGTCAGGAGGTTCAACTCGGCGGCGGAAGAGATGGGCAGCATGATCTCGAAGTTGCCTTGGCCGATGTCATCCGCCGCCGCCGCCAGCGCCTCGATCGGCGCACCGAAACGCCGGGCAATACCATGGGCCGTGATAAAACCGATGATCAGCACCGCCAGCCCCACCAGCCCCAGCAGTGCGGCAATCCACATTGCGCGTTCACGGGCGCGGTCCTGGGTTTCACTGATGTTGGTCAAGGCCTCTCGATAGCCCTCGATCAGTCCGTTACGCAGCACGTTGAATTTTTCGGTGAGTGCCTCGATGCCGGGGGGCTGGTTCGCCTGCTGGCGAGACGCGGTGAAGGCCTCGAAAAATTCGACATAGTCGGTCTTGGCTCTGCTGAAGCTGACGGCAGCATCGTCCAGTTCCCTTTCGTGGGCAATCCCCTCATCGATCAGCGCCAGGTATTGCTCTTTGGAGGCTTCCAGCGCTGCCAGGTCGGGCTTGTCCTCGAGCATGATCATCAATTGATCGCCAAGGCTCTGGCGCAGCTTGAGGCCCAGGTCCAGCAGGATGAAGTTGTCGCGTACCGATTGTTCCTGGGTAGTGGCCATCTGCATGACGCTGACCAGGCCAAGCACCAGTCCCAGCAAGGCCACGGTGATCAGGGCCGAGATACTGAGAAACAGTCGGGTGCGCAGCTTCATCGCCAGTTTCATAAGGTGTCGCTCACAGGTTGTACTGCTTGCGTTTGCGATACAGCGTGGAGGCGTCGATACCCAGCGTCTTGGCCGCCTGGTCGAGGGTGTCGGCCGTGGCCAGCACCGCGCCGATGTGGGCTTTCTCCAGTTCGTCGAGGCTCAATGCGGCACCGATGCGCGGCGCGTTGTTGACGGGCTGCTCGGCCATGCCCAGGTGACTGATTTCGACTTTTTCCTGCGGGCAGATGATGCTGGCGCGCTCGACCACGTTGCGCAGTTCGCGGATGTTGCCGGGCCAGCGATAGCCTAGCAGCGCTTCGCGAGCTTCGTCGCTGAAGCCTCGGGCCGGGCGCGCGTACTCCTTGACGAAGCGGGCCAGGAAGCGGTCGGCCAGGGTCAGGATGTCTTCGGCGCGCTCACGCAGCGGCGGCAGGTGCAGGGTGATGACGTTCAGGCGATACAGCAGATCCTCGCGAAAACGTCCATCGCGCACCATGTCCTCGAGGTTGAGGTTGGTGGCCGCGAGAATCCGCACATCAGCGCGACGGGTGACCGGGTCCCCTACCCGCTCATATTCCTTGTCTTGAATGAAGCGCAGCAACTTGGGTTGTAACGTCAGGGGAAAATCACCGATCTCGTCGAGAAAAAGCGTACCGCCGTCGGCTTGGTTGACGCGCCCCAGCGTACTTTCGCTGGCGCCGGTGAAGGCCCCACGACTATGGCCGAACAATTCGCTTTCCATCAATTCGGCGGTCAGCGACGGGCAGTTGATGGTGACGCAGGATTTCTTCGCGCGCTTGCTCCAGCCGTGGATCGCCCGAGCCAACTCGCCTTTACCGGTGCCGGATTCGCCGAGGATCAGGATGTTGGCGTCGGTGCTGGCAACCTGGCGCGCGGTCTCCAGCACGACTTTCATCGCCGGGCTGTGGGAATCGAGGCCGTCCTTGGGTTTTCGCACTTCCCCTTCCAGGGCCTCGAGCCTTGCCGACAGTTGGCGTACTTCCAGTTGCTTGGCGGTGGCCAGGCGCAATTGATCCGGGCTGCATGGCTTGACCAGATAGTCGGCAGCGCCGGCCTGGATTGCATCGACTGCCGTGTCGACGGCCGAGTGGGCGGTGACGATCACCACCCGCATCCAGGGTGCCTGGATACGCATTTGCGCCAGGACATCCAGGCCGTTGTCTTCCCCCAGTCGCAGGTCGAGAAAACACAGGTCGAACACCTGGCGTTGCAGCAGTGTATCGGCTTGGGCAGCGCTGTTGGCGGTGGCGACGGTATAGCCTTCGTCTTCCAGGCAGTAACGGAACGTACGCAGGATGGCGGACTCATCGTCTACCAGCAGAATGCGGCCTTGGTGCTCAGTGGCGGATTCCATTTTTCCTACGCTCCTTTAATGAATGATGTTGGTTAGTGTCAGAAAAATCGGGCAAGTTGCATGGTCGTTTCTGAGGGGATATTACCCACCGAACAGGCCTCTGTGGACGTCTGACTCCTAAAAGGCTGATTTGAGTTCCTTTTTTTACGGTTCTTCCGGATCAGACGGTCCCATCGCCCATTCCGACGGCTGTGTCTGACAGGCAATTCCAAAACACCCTAGCGCCTTTTTCCTGCGATTCGTGCAATACGCACGACGTGCGCGTAGGTCATCGTGCAGGATGCGTTCCCAACCCCCGACAATGATTTCATAACATGTTGATTTTAAAGACTTTTAAGTCGATAAAAATTCTGGCATGCAGGCTGCAATAGTCTGGTCAACGTGGCGCAACAGCGCCTCAACCAGATCACCACACCCGGGTGGGGAGGAATTTCAGGATGAATCGTCAAAGTGCCGCCCAACTTAAAAGCGCAGCCCAATTTCGCCTCTCTTCCCTGCATATCCAGCAGGGCTTGTGGGCTGCCGTGGCACTGCTGGTCACGCTCGTGATTGGCCAGCAATGGTTGCTCTGGCACGAACGTCAACAGCCAGAAGCACCCCAGGTGTCGATTCAGCGTGCCCCCCAAACCCATTTCAGCGCCGTCAGCAGTCTTCAAGAAGCTGCCGCTTCCATGCGCATGATGGATGTCGATCAGGCTCAGTCAGTGGCCGACCTGCCACGTGAAGAGCGCTGGGTGTTTTAACCCGATGCACCGGTCGTCCATCGCGCCGGAACCATCACCGCCAGACCCTCACTAAATAGAAAAGCGTAAGGAGAATCACCATGTTGAGCTGGGCAATTACTTTCCTGATCATTGCCATCATCGCCGCCGTACTGGGCTTCGGTGGTATCGCAGGCACCGCCACGGGCATCGCCAAGATTCTCTTTGTCGTATTCCTGGTGATGTTCATCGCTTCCTTCTTCTTTGGCCGTCGTGGCCGAGGCTGACCATGAGCGTTTCATTCAAAGGACTGGCCGCCGCCCTGTTGCTGGGCGGCAGTGCCATGGCAATGGCTGCCAATGACGGACAGATGCGCGTCAACCAACTGCTGCAGGCGGACCCGCAATACCGCGACACTTGGCAGCATGTGGTGAAAAAAGAAGAGCGCCTGCCGGAATGGGTGATGAACCTGTCAGGCGATTCGGAACAAATGAATGCTGTCGAGGAAGATGGCGACAAGTACTTGGTGGGACCGCTCTGTGAAACCCAGGCGACGTGTCGCAACAAGCGCCTGATCGTCGCCTTCAGTTTCGACAAGGATGAGGCCTACGCGATGTTGGTTGAGGTACCTGCCGGGCTGCCCTCCGACAAATCGCCGACCCGTCATGCCGACTACCGTTTCCTCGGTAATCCCAATGAAGGTATGCAAGAACTGTTAATGGAACAACTCAAGAAAGATCCGAACTGGTACTGATTCTGAAAACGGGAAAAGCAGCCCTGCTTTTCTCTGCTGCACAGCCCGAGGAGGGCCGGTGCATGACCAGGGGGCCGGGACGTTCTGACGGATGAGCGTCGGAGTGACCTACGGGCACAAGGGGTGCCTGCGAAAGGGCCGGGTCAGGTAAAAGCTGCGACGCAGGTTCGCACGGCCCATACGGCTTGGCGAACTTGCGTAGAGCTTGATGTCGCAAAATGGGTGGACCAGAGCGCTGGGTTGAGCGAGCGCCACCCTGGGACCCGCGATGCGGCATTTTGTCTGCTACAGCCAATTTATTCCCCTTTGTCTGACCGTGTATCGGAGAATAGCGAGACAATTTGTCTCGTGGCGCGCACCTCTGCGCGATGGCATTCCAGGGGTTTTCCCGTTCTGGAGGATCACCCCAAGCTACGCTGAAACGGCCGGTTCACGGCGGTTATGCCTGCAAAAATGGCGCATTCGAACCGCGTGTCATGCGGGTTCTGCTTGGAAAATCTCATGCCGATTCGGCATAGGGTAGGCGTTTACGGCATTAGACGGCCCCCCTTGGCATCGCAATAGTTGCGCCTTTTTTCGCCTGCCAGTAAGCCGCTCGCGCGCTCGGGGTGACCTTATACGGGGGCAGGGCGCGAATGTTTTTTCGTCATCGACGAGC
Organism: Pseudomonas medicaginis; assembly: GCF_965119365.1. Classification (NCBI taxonomy): domain Bacteria; kingdom Pseudomonadati; phylum Pseudomonadota; class Gammaproteobacteria; order Pseudomonadales; family Pseudomonadaceae; genus Pseudomonas; species Pseudomonas medicaginis. The sequence goes on along the minus strand of NZ_OZ221631.1, from coordinate 347,081 downwards.
CATTCGCGCCATTGCCCGAGTCCAACTGAAGTAAGGGTAACGATATGAAGAAGGCACGACTAAGCCTCGCCTGGCAGATCCTCATCGGTCTGGTGCTGGGGATTGCATTGGGCGCGCTGCTCAACCATTTCAGTGCCGAGAAGGCCTGGTGGATCAGCAACGTGCTGCAACCGGCGGGCGACATCTTTATCCGTCTGATCAAGATGATCGTGATTCCGATCGTGATCTCCTCGCTGATCGTCGGCATTGCCGGGGTCGGCGATGCCAAGAAGCTCGGGCGTATCGGTCTCAAGACCATCCTTTACTTTGAAATCGTCACCACCATCGCCATCGTCGTCGGCCTGTTGCTGGCCAACTTCTTCCAGCCGGGCAGTGGCATCGACATGAGCACCCTGGGCACGGTGGATATTTCCAAGTACCAGGCCACGGCGGCGGAAGTCCAGCATGAACATGCATTCATCCAGACCATCCTCAACCTGATCCCGTCGAACATCTTTGCCGCCGTCGCCCGTGGCGAGATGCTGCCGATCATTTTCTTCTCCGTATTGTTCGGCCTGGGGCTGTCCAGCCTGCAATCGGACCTGCGCGAACCTCTGGTGAAAATGTTCCAGGGCGTCTCGGAAAGCATGTTCAAGGTCACCCACATGATCATGCAATACGCGCCGATCGGTGTGTTCGCATTGATCGCGGTGACCGTCGCCAACTTCGGCTTCGCGTCCCTGCTGCCCCTGGCGAAACTGGTGATCCTGGTTTACGTCGCCATCGCCTTCTTCGCCTTCGTGGTGCTGGGCCTGATCGCCCGTCTGTTCGGCTTCTCGGTGCTCAAGCTGATGCGCATCTTCAAGGATGAGCTGGTCCTGGCCTACTCCACCGCAAGCTCCGAAACCGTGCTGCCGCGCGTGATCGAGAAGATGGAAGCCTACGGCGCGCCGAAAGCCATCTGCAGCTTCGTGGTGCCCACCGGGTATTCGTTCAACCTCGACGGTTCGACCCTGTACCAGAGCATCGCGGCGATTTTCATCGCCCAGTTGTACGGCATCGACCTGTCCATCAGCCAGCAGTTGCTGCTGGTGCTGACCCTGATGGTCACCTCCAAAGGCATCGCCGGCGTACCGGGCGTGTCGTTCGTGGTGCTGCTGGCCACCTTGGGCAGCGTGGGCATTCCGCTGGAAGGCCTGGCCTTCATCGCCGGTGTCGACCGCATCATGGACATGGCCCGTACCGCGCTGAACGTCATCGGCAATGCCCTGGCCGTGCTGGTCATCGCCCGTTGGGAAGGCATGTACGACGATGCCAAGGGCCAGCGCTACTGGAACTCACTGCCGCACTGGCGCAGCAAGGAGCCGTTGCCGGCGGGTGAAACCTCCAGCCGTTGAGATCCATTGTGGGAGTTTGGGCCAGCAGCAAAGAGCCTGAACAACCCCGGCTCCCACAGGAATTTTTGTCAGGCGCAAAGATTCTGAAATCCGCCATAGGACTTTTTGTAGTCCCTGCGCAGTGCCAAACAAACCCCGGAGAAATCCGGGGTTTGTCGTTTCTGCCAGCCCCGCTATCATTCGCGGCATCTTCCGGGGGACTTAACCGATGCTCAATGGCCTTTGGCTTGGCTTCTTTATCGTGGCTGCCGTGTCGGCGCTGGCGCAGTGGTTGATCGGCGGCAACGCCGGGATCTTCGCCGCCATGGTGGAAAGCATTTTCGCCATGGCCAAGCTGTCGGTGGAGGTGATGGTCCTGCTGTTCGGCACCTTGACCCTGTGGCTGGGCTTTTTGCGGATCGCTGAAAAGGCCGGCATCGTCGACTGGCTGGCCAAGGCCCTCGGCCCGCTGTTCTTGCGCTTGATGCCGGAAGTGCCCGCCGGCCATCCGGCGATCGGCCTGATCACCCTCAACTTCGCCGCCAACGGTCTGGGGCTGGACAACGCGGCCACCCCCATCGGCCTCAAGGCCATGCGGGCCCTGCAGGACCTCAACCCCAGCCCGACCATCGCCAGCAATGCGCAGATCCTGTTCCTGGTGCTCAACGCCTCGTCGCTGACCTTGTTGCCGGTGACCATCTTCATGTACCGCGCCCAGCAAGGCGCGCCGGACCCGACCCTGGTGTTCCTGCCGATCCTGCTCGCTACCAGCGCCTCGACCCTGATGGGGCTTCTGTCGGTGGCGTTCATGCAGCGCCTGCGCCTGTGGGACCCGGTGGTACTGGCTTACCTGATTCCGGGCGCGCTGGCGCTGGGCGGCTTCATGGCGCTGCTGGGGACGCTCTCGGCCACGGCGCTGGCCGGGCTCTCATCGATCCTCGGCAACTTGACGCTGTTTGGCCTGATCATCCTGTTCCTGGTGGTGGGCGCACTGCGCAAGGTCAAGGTGTATGAAGCCTTTGTCGAAGGTGCGAAAGAAGGGTTCGACGTTGCCAAGAGCCTGCTGCCGTACCTGGTGGCGATGCTCTGCGCCGTCGGCGTGCTGCGGGCTTCGGGAGCGCTGGATTTCGGCCTGGACGGCATCCGGCACCTGGTGCAGTGGGCCGGCCTGGACACGCGCTTCGTCGATGCTCTGCCGACCGCCATGGTCAAGCCGTTCTCCGGCAGCGCCGCCCGGGCGATGCTGATCGAGACCATGAAGACCTCCGGCGTCGACAGCTTCCCGGCCCTGGTGGCGGCGACCATCCAGGGCAGCACCGAGACCACGTTCTACGTGCTGGCGGTCTATTTCGGCGCCGTGGGCATCCAGCGGGCACGCCATGCCGTGGGGTGCGCGCTGCTGGCGGAGTTGGCCGGGGTCGTGGCGGCGATCAGCGTTTGCTACTGGTTCTTCGGTTGACCTGAGTCTTCCCGCGGCCTCTAGGGTTGAGTCGGCGTTGCGAAACGCTGGCCTTGCTCCAATGTCCAGGCCACCACTTCGGCCGTCAGCCGGTCGCTGGCCCGGCCAAAGCCATCCACCACCGCCGGCACTTTCACATCGCTCAACGGCTGGCGTACTTCAAAACGGCGACTGGCCAGGATCCGCTGGTCGAAGCCGCGTACCAGCAGCGCGTCCAGGCGAATCACCACGCTGGCCGCTGCGCCCTGGTATTCGGTCTGGAACGCCTGCAATTGCCCGCCCAGCTCCAGATCCGCTTGCAGGTTGCTGTCGGCGACGCTCAACAACCTGACGCGTCCATCCTGGGCGAAGCCATCGAGCAGGCGGTTGCGCAACAGCACGGGGGCTGGGTCGCTCCAGCGCGAGGCGGCGTAGCTGCTGAACAGATTGCCTTGGGGGATCACCGCGATTTTCGGGCTGTTGAGCACCTCGCTGGCCTGGGGGCTGGCCAGGCGCAGCGACCAGCCCACCGCCGCGCCCGCAGACGCCGGGACCTGGGTGGCGGGCAAGCGATACACATCCGAGGGTTCGGCCTTGGGCAAAATCGAGCAACCGCCCACCAGGAGCAAGCCTGCCAGTAAGAGAATAGGGCGGATAAACCGGTTGGACGGCTTCATGGCGTGAACTCCTTGTCCTTGTCATTGCCCAGCAAATAACCGCTGGGGTTGGCATCCAGGCGCCGGGAGATTCCCCGCAGGGCGCTCAGGGTTTCGCGAAGTTCACGCACGGCTGGCGCCAGGGCATTGAGGCCCTGCATGCCGTTATTCAACGAATCGCGGTTGTCGTTCAGCAGCTTGTCGAGGGTCGCGGTGCTGCGAGCCAGGGACTGCATGGCCTGGCCGGCGTTGCCGAACGCCTGTTTACCCTGGTCGTTGAGCAAACCGTTGGCGTTGCGCATCAACGCCGTGGTCTGTTCCAGCGTGGCGCTGGCCTGTTTGCCGATGGACGCCAGTTGCTGCATGGCCTGGCGAATATCGCCGCGCTGCTCGGCAATGACCCCGGTGGTTTGTTCCAGATGCTCGAGCGTCTTGCCCAGGCTTTGGACGTTGTCCGAGGAAAACACCTCATTGGCGTTGTGCAGCAGCAGGTTGATGCTGGTCATCAAGTCATCGCTGTTGTTGAGCAGGCGGGCAATAGGCGAGGGCGCGGCGATGATCACTGGCGGTTCGCCGTCGTGCCCGGTCAGTGCCGGACTCTGGGGCGTACCGCCACTGAGCTGGATAATCGAGGTGCCGGTGATGCCGGTCAGTGCCAGCTTGGCCTGGGTGTCTTGCTTGATTGGCGTTTCCCCGCTCAAGCGCACCCGCGCCAGAACCCGGCGCGGGTCGTTCGGGTCCAGGCGCAGGTTGACGACGTCGCCGACCTTGATCCCGCTGTATTCCACCGAGCTGCCCCGGGACAACCCGCTGACCGCCTCATTGAACACCACTTCGTAATCCTTGAACTCGCTGTCCACGCTGGACTTGGCCAGCCAGAGGCCGAACAGCAGGGCGCCAGCCACCACAATGACGGTGAACAGGCCGATCAGCACATGATGGGCTCGGGTTTCCATGTCAAATCTCGTTCGATTGTGTAGCGGCCGATAACGCCGCGCGGCCGCGAGGGCCATGGAAGTATTCGTGAATCCAGGCGTCGTCGGTTTCCGACACCTTGTCGATGACATCGGCCACCAGTACTTTTTTCTGCGCCAGTACCGCCACCCGGTCGGTGATGGTGTAGAGGGTGTCCAGGTCGTGGGTGACCAGGAACACGCTCAGGCCCAGGGCATCGCGCAGTGTCAGGATCAATTGGTCGAACGCCGCCGCACCGATGGGATCGAGGCCTGCGGTGGGTTCGTCGAGAAACAGGATGTCCGGGTCCAGGGCCAGCGCACGGGCCAGGGCGGCGCGCTTGATCATGCCGCCGGACAGCGAGGCGGGGTACTTGTCGGCGGCCGATAACGGCAGGCCGGCCAAGGCCAGCTTCACAGCCGCCAAGTGCTCGGCGTCGGCCCGGCTGAGCCCGGCGTGTTCGATCAGTGGCAGGGCGACGTTTTCTGTCACGGTCAATGATGAGAACAGCGCGCCTTTCTGGAACAACACGCCAAAGCGCCGCTCCACCCGCGAACGTTGTTCCGGGGGCAGGCTCGGCAAGTCCTCGCCGAACACCCGCACAGAACCTTCGCTGGGGCGGTTCAGGCCGACGATGCTGCGCAGCAGCACCGATTTTCCGCTGCCGGAGCCGCCGACCACGGCAAGGATCTCCCCCTTGTACACGTCCAGGTCGAGGTTTTCATGCACGCTCTGGCGGCCAAAGCGATTGCACAGGCCGCGCACTTGAATCACCGCCTCGGTGGGCGGTCGCAAGGGTTGGCTCACCAGTTCATCTCCATGAAAAACAGCGCGGCCACGGCATCGAGCACAATCACCACGAAAATCGACTGCACCACGCTGGAGGTGGTGTGAGCCCCGACCGATTCGGCACTGCCACTGACCTTGAAACCTTCCAGACAGCCCACGGCAGCGATCAGGAAGGCAAAGACCGGCGCCTTGACCATCCCCACCAGGAAATGCTGAACGCCAATGTCCGACTGCAACAGCGTCAGGAACATGGCCGGTGAAATACCCAGCGACAAAGCGCAGACCACGCCGCCACCGATAATGCCCGAGAGCATGGCCAGGAAGGTCAGCATCGGCAGCGCCACCAACAGCGCCAGCACCCGTGGAATCACCAGCAATTCGACCGGATCGAGGCCCAGGGTGCGGATCGCGTCGATTTCTTCGTTGGCCTTCATCGAGCCAATCTGCGCGGTGAACGCGCTGGCGGTGCGGCCCGCCATGAGGATCGCCGTCAGCAACACGCCGAATTCACGCAGGAACGAGAACGCCACCAGGTCCACGGTAAAGATGCTGGCGCCGAAATCGGCCAGCACCGTTGCGCCGAGAAAGGCCACCACTGCGCCCACCAGGAACGTCAGCAGGGCGACGATGGGGGCTGCGTCCAGGCCGGTCTGTTCGATGTGAACGACCATTGGTGTCATGCGCCAGCGCCTGGGGCGAAACAGGTTGCGGGCCAGGGTTTCCAGAATCAGGCCGACAAAACCCAGCAGTTGCAGGGTGTCTTGCCAGACTTTTTCCACGGCGCGGCCGATACGCGTCAGCAGTTGTGTCAGCACGCTGACCTGCGGCTCTTTCACCGGCACGCAGAAGTCCGTCAGCGAGCAATAGACCGTCTGCAACAGCGCTCGCTCGGCGGCTGGCAAGCTGCAATCGGGGTGCTCGGTGGTCTTGCCCAGCCGTTCGGAGCCCAGCAGTTCCACCAGCAACGAAGCCCCGGCGGTGTCGAGGGCGCCGAGGCCGTTGAGGTCGATCAGGGTGTTCTCGTCGTATTTACCGCGCAAGGATTCGCTCAAGCGCTTGAGCTGCGCGTAATGGGCCAGCGTCCAGTCGCCGCCGACCCAGAGCTGCGCCGGAGAGCGAGACGTGTCCAGCCGGGCTGTGCCAGTGTGGGATCCGGGGGTCATAAGCTCCATGCTCGTTCGACTTGAACAGCGCTACCTAATAGCACGACCGCCGTCATTTTGCCGCGGGTGCGTCAGGGCTCACATTGAAACGCAACACGCCGATCATCTGACCATTTTCCGTCAGCACCCGCACTTGCCATTTGCCCGTCGGGTCTTGCGGGAAGTTCTGCTTGTGGGTCCAGGCGCGATAGCCTTCCTTGCGCCCGCCGTGGATGTCCAGGGCGATGCGGTCGACTTCTTTACCGTTGAACTGCCAGACGTGATAAATCCGCTCATCAAGCCCTCGCGGTGCGTTGATGGCGGTGTAGGCGTACAGGCCGTTGCCGCGAATCTGGGCCGCGCTGACCTCCTTGAGACTGGCGCCCGGCGTGCGGTCTTCCAGTTGGGTGCTGATCGCCACTTCGGTCATCCACAAGGTGGCCGGTGGCACCCAGGAGCGCAGCACCCAACCGGCGGCGCCAATCCCCACGGTGATGCAGAGGATCGCCAGGGCGTTGCGCAGGGTGCGGATCGGGAAAATCGAGGCCAGGCTGGGAAACGACAGCAGCATGGCAATGCCCAGCGCCAACTTGAAACTCTGGTCGGTGGTCAGGTGCAGGATCACCGGCAACGCGGTGAGCAGGGCGGCGAACAGCGTCAATGTGTGCAACGCCAGGAACGCCCAGCGCCGGGGTGCCAGCCATTTGTAGTACAGCGGGTCGGTGATCGAGATCAACGCCGCGAGGGACAGCAGGCCGGTGAAAATCAGTTGGCTGCTGTTCCAGGTGGTGGTGATGAAGAAAAACGGCAGGACAAAAAACAGGCTTTCCTGGTGAATCATCTGCGTGGCGTAGCGCAACAGCGGCTGGGGAATTTCCCGTTTGAAAATCCGCGTGAACAGCCGGGTCATGTTGTTCTCGACCATCAGCCAGAGCCAGCTCACCAGCATCATGATAGCGATCCAGGTCGCCAGGCCCTGCTGGCGATCCACCAGCATGAAACTGCCGACCCCGGAAACGAAGCCACCTAGCGCAATGACCCCGGGATAGCGCTTCATCAGTTCAAGGATGCGCTGGATATAGACCGTTGGGTTTTGCATTCAGTGGTTTCACAGTAAGTCGTAGGAAATATCCCTGATAGAGTATCGTCAGGACATCGATGTGACGAGTGCTCTGTGGCAAGTGGGATTTGCTGTGGGAGCAAAGCTTGCTCCCACACAGCAGACAGATGCCCTCGCCACAAATGTGTGCCGCCACGAGATCACGCTTCGTTCGTTCGGGCCCGCCGTCGCACTTGCCACACCACGAACCCAAGCAACAGCAACCCCAGCAGACCGCCCCCCCCCCAAACGAGCTCATCGTCACTGAGCAACGGCTTCTCGATGCGCAGGTAACCCGGGTCCTTGAGCAGTTCGCGCAACGCCAGGTTGGCCTGTTCCAGGCTCACCTCTTGCAGGCGCAGGGCCGGGTTGGCGAAGCGGCCGTCTTCATAGTCGCCCAGGGCGCCCCAGTAATAATCGGCCAGTGCGCTGTTGCCTTGAACCGCCCAGGACTGATGGGCGATGGCCGCTCGTTTGATGCGCACGAAACTGGCGGGGTCCAAGCCATCCTTGAGCAGGGTCTTGCGCAGTGCTTCGAGGGCCTGTTCGGCTTCGGGCAAGTCTTCGCGGGACAGGTCGGCGTTCAGGCTGAAGAAGCCGACCCCGCCGAACACTTCGCGCTCGGTCCACGGCCCGTAGGACAGGCCGCGGGCCAGGCGCAGCTGGCGATACAGCGCCCAGTCCAGGTAATCCTTGAGCAGGTCGAAGGTCTCGTCATGCTGTTCATCCAGCACTGGCTCCGGGAACAGCCAGTGCAACTTGGCGCTGTCGCCGGCCAGGCCACGGATCAGGTTGCGCTTGGTGACCGCCTTGTAGCGGATCTGCGGCAGCGCCTCGTGGGCACTGGGCTCCACCGGCTCGAGTCGGCCGAAGGTACGCTCCAGATAGGCGGGCAGCAGTCGGTCGAGATCCCCGACCACGATCAGCGTCATGTTGTTCGGTGCGTACCAGGTCTTGCGCACGTGTTCGAGGCGGGCGAGGGTATGGCGCTGGACCTCGGCCCGCTCCGCGCAGCGCAGGCCCAGCTCAACGGCCAATTGGTTGCTGGCCTTGTGGCCCAGTTCCTGGTGATCGAGCCAGCGTTGCAGATGGGTGTAGTGGCCACCGTCCTCGCGCTCCACCACTCGCTTGGCGGCTTCCAGCGCTTTTTCGTCGATACGGGTGCGGGTCAATAGCGCCAACAGCAGGTCCAGGACTTTGCGTTGATTGCGCGCCGGCGCCTCGATGACGAACGTGGTGTCGGCGTTGCTGGTGAAGGCGTTCCATTCGCCACCCAAGGCCTGCATGCGCTCTTCCAGGCCGCCCTCACCACTGTCATCGAGGCCGCTGAACAGCAAGTGTTCGAGCAGGTGGGGCAGTTCCTTATCGTCGCAACTGAAGTCGTCCAGGCCCACGCCGACCACCAGCCGGATCGCCACGTGCCCGCGCTCGGTGCCGGGCTTGAGCATCAGTTGCATGCCGTTGCGCAGCGTATAGCCTTCGACCTGGAACCGGTCCAGGGCGACCACCGGCAGTGAGCCGAGCAAAAGAAAGGCGAGCATCAGACAACGCATAAGGGCTTCCTGGCGGCTGAGTGGCGGTCCATGGTGCCGGGCAGGCCGTCATCGGCGGAGCATCGCCCGGACTCGGCTCGCTCCCCCTATCGAATCTATGCGGTGTTCATGACAACGGGAGCTGGCGGGCCGGTGAACGGTTTCAGGCCCGAGCCATTGTTACTGACTGACCAATGCGCCAGTCGTTCACGGCGAATGGGTAATGTCGGAGATTTCATCGACCGCCAGCGCGCCGATCTCGGACGTCTCCAGCACCACGTAGGCACTGCCGCAAAACAGCGAATTGAGACGTCTCATGTCGGCGATGAGCTCCAGGTGCAGGGAACTGGTCTCCAGGCTTTGTACGACTTTGCGTTGCAAACGGCTGACATGGGCATGGGCCATGCGCCGTTCCTGCGCCCGAAAGCGACGTTTCTCACGCAGCAACTGGCGGGCGCTTTCCCGGTCGGCACTGAGGAATACCGACAATCCCAGACGCAGGTTGGCGATCAAGTGGCTGTGCAGCCCCGCCAACTCTTCCAGGCCCACATCGGAAAAGGAGCGGCGTTGCGAGGTCTTCTGCTGCTGGACCTTGCGCAACATGCGTTCGATAAGGTCGCTGGCCAGCTTGAGGTTGATCGCCAGCTCGATGATTTCCGCCCAGCGGCGGCTGTCCTGTTCGCTGAGGTCTTCACGGGGCATTTGCGCCATGTACAACTTGATCGCACTGCACAGTGCCTCGACGTCATCACTCATGCGCCGTACATCCTGGGTCACCGCCGTTTGCGCACCGCGCAGCACGTCCAGCATGGCTTCGAGCATGTTTTCGATCAGGTCGCCAATGCGCAAGGTTTCCCGGGCCGCGTTTGCCAGCGCCAGGCTCGGGGTGGCGAGAGCCGCGGGGTCCAGGTGACGGGGCTTGGCCGTGCCGTTGGTCTCGGGCCGTTCCGGCAGCAGCCAGGCACAGAGCCTGGCCATCGGTGCGACGCTGGGCAGCAGCACCAGGCACCGCACGGTGTTGTAGAGCAGATGAAAACCGATCACCGTTTCCTGCGGGCTGAAATCCAGGCTGTCCAGCCAGCCCACCAGCAGATCGAGTACCGGAATGATCAAGACCAGCCCGATCAACTTGTACAACAGGCTGCCCAGCGCCACCTGGCGCCCGGCGGTGTTCTGCATGTTGGTGCTGAGAAAGGCCAGTATGCCGCTGCCGATGTTCGCACCGATCACCAGGCCGATGGCCACCGGCAGGCTGATCACCGCGGCCCCGGCCAGTGTCGCGGTCAGCAGCACGGCGGCCAGGCTGGAATAGGAGATCATTGCGAACAGCGCACCGACCAGCGCATCGAGCAGGATGTCGCCGGTCAGCGACGCAAAGATCACTTTCACACCTTGGGCATGGGTGATGGGCGCGGCGGCCTCGACGATCAATTGCAGGGCCAGGATGATCAGGCCCAGGCCGATACCGACCCGGCCCATTTGCCCGGCGCGGGTCTGTTTGCGCGAGAGGAAAAAAATCACCCCGAGGAAAATCAGCAGCGGCGACAGCCACGACAGATCGAGGGTCAGCACCCGGGCCATCAGCGCGGTGCCGACATCGGCGCCGAGCATGGTCGCCAGGGCCGGGGTCAGCGCCATCAGGCCCTGGCCGACGAACGAGGTGACGAGCATGGCCGTGGCGTTGCTGCTCTGGACCATGGCCGTGACCATGATCCCCGCGATGAACGCCAGCCAGCGCCGGGACATGTTCTGGCCGATGACATGGCGCAGGTTCGAGCCATAGACCCGCAAGATGCCGGTACGCACGATGTGCGTGCCCCAGATCAGCAGGGCCACGGCGGAGAGCAAATTCAGCAGGGTCAGCATGAGAGGCCCCCTGTTAGCGTCCCAAAGGAACAAATTAACAATGCCACATTCTTCTTTCTTGTACTTAAGCTGTAGTTGGCGAACGGTTCGGGCGCCAGCATTGCACAGCTAAAGAATCGATTGAAACAAAACTGTCATGAAAAATGCCCCCTCGAAAACACTCACCTCCCTGTGGGAGCGAGCTTGCTCGCGATAGCGGCCTGACAGCCACCGAAGATGCCAAATGTCAGGCCATCATCGCGAGCAAGCTCGCTCCCACAGGTTTTGTATCCGGCCCCTTTTTCGCAGGCATGAAAAAGGGGCTCCAAGAGCCCCTTCATTCATCGTCCCAATGCCGTTACTGCCCCGGCATGTCCTTGCGCAGTTTCACCGGATCCTGCTGCTTGCGCTTGCGTGCAATCGCGGTGCGCATCTTGATGTTGATCGCTTCCACCGCCAGGGAGAACGCCATGGCGAAGTAGACGTAGCCTTTTGGCACGTGCACGTCGAACGACTCGGCGATCAGCACGGTGCCGACCACCAGCAGGAACGACAGCGCCAGCATCTTCAGCGACGGGTGCTTGTCGATGAACGTGCTGATGGTGCCCGAAGCCAGCATCATCACCAGCACGGCGACGACGATTGCCGCCACCATCACCGGGACATGGGAGACCATGCCGACTGCGGTAATGACCGAGTCCAGGGAGAACACGATGTCGATGATCGCGATCTGGATGATGGTGTAGATGAAATTGCCGCCCTTGCCTGACGGTTCTTCGTTGGTTTCATCTTCGCCTTCCAGGGCGTGGTACATCTCCTGGGAGCTTTTCCACAGCAGGAACAGGCCACCGAAGAACAGGATCAGGTCACGACCGGAGATGCCCTGGCCGAACACTTCGAACAAGTCTGCCGTCAGGCGCATGACCCAGGTGATGGACAGCAGCAACAGGATCCGCGTGACCATGGCCAGCGCCAGGCCGAAGATCCGGGTGCGCGCCTGCATGTGCTTGGGCATGCGGCTGACCAGGATCGAGATCATGATGATGTTGTCGATGCCCAGGACGATTTCCAGGGCGGTCAGGGTAAAGAAGGCAACCCAGATTTCCGGGTTGGTCAGCCATTCCATGTGAGTTCCTTTGAGCGAGTGTTAGGCCGCGCCGCCGAGACGGCGCAGCGGGCATTGCTTTTATAGAGTGCTGAACAGCGGAAAAATCCCCATCAGCAAGGCGGCGAACATTATGCATAGGCAAACCAGTACTGCCCACTTCAGGGTGAAGCGCTGGTGGTCGCCGAACTCGATCCCGGCCAAGGCTACCAGCAGGTAGGTCGACGGAACCAGCGGGCTTAACAGGTGGACGGGCTGGCCGACGATGGAGGCACGGGCCATTTCAACGCCGGTGATACCGTAATGGCTAGCTGCCTCGGCGAGAACCGGTAACACCCCGTAATAAAATGCATCGTTCGACATGAAGAATGTGAACGGCATGCTCACCAGCGCGGTAATCACTGCCAGGTAGGGGCCAAGGAAGTCCGGGATCACTGCGAGCAAGCTCTTGGACATGGCGTCGACCATGCCGGTGCCGGACAGGATGCCGGTGAAGATCCCCGCCGCGAAAATCAACCCGACCACCGCCAACACGCTGCCGGCGTGTGCTGCGACGCGGTCTTTCTGCTGTTGCAGGCACGGGTAGTTGACGATCATCGCGATACTGAAGGCCACCATGAACAGTACCGGCAGCGGCAACAGACCGGCGATCAGAGTGCACATCAGCACCAGGGTCAGCGCGCCGTTGAACCAGATCAGCTTCGGACGACGGGCGTCCGGGAACTGGGACACGCTGATTTCGCTGTGGTCGATCTCGTCGCCCGCCAGGTGCAATTCACCCAAGCGTGCACGCTCGCGTTTGCCGTACATGTAGGAAATCGCCAGGATCGCCACGACCCCGGCCAGCATTGCCGGAATCATGGGCACGAAGATGTCGGAGGGGTCCACATGCAGCGCACTGGCCGCCCGGGCCGTCGGGCCGCCCCACGGGGTCATGTTCATCACGCCGCCGGCGAGGATGATCAGGCCAGCCATGATGCGTGGGCTCATGCCGATGCGGCTGTAGAGCGGCAGCATCGCGGCCACGCAGATCATGTAAGTGGTCGCGCCGTCACCATCGAGGGAGACGACGAGCGCCAGAACGGCGGTACCGACCGAAACTTTCAACGGGTCGCCCTTGACCAGCTTGAGGATCTTGCGCACGGCCGGGTCGAACAGGCCGGAGTCGATCATCAGGGCGAAATACAGAATCGCAAACATCAGCATGACCCCGGTCGGGGCGAGCTTGGTGATGCCTTCGAGCATCATCGGGCCGATTTTCGGCGCGAAGCCACCGAACAGGGCGAACAGGATCGGGATGATGATCAGGGCAATCAGCGCGGACAGGCGCTTGGTCATGATCAGGAACATGAACGTGATGACCATGGCGAAGCCAAGGAAAGTCAGCATGGGAAATACTCCAGGCGTAGCGCGGCTATGAAAGGCGAACCGGACAGGTCAGCGCAGGATGCAAGGCTCGGGACGGACGGATGGAGTGGGTGCAGCGGGGTGAGAAGCAGCGGACATCGGAATCACCATTGTTGTTGTTAAAACGGCCATGCGAGCATCAGAAAACTCGCATCTGGCCACCGGTCTTTTGCCGGTAGGTGGGGCGATCCTAATCGCGCAAGCTTTCAGCAGCCTTTCGCAGGGTAAATGGACGACGAGCGCAGATGATGACCTGTCTAGCAGCACTCCTGTGGCGAGGGGATTTATCCCCGCTGGGGCGCGAAGCGGCCCTGAAACCCGTCATCCTGCAATATCTGGAGAGTGCATTCTGTCCCTTCGGGCCTGCTGCGCAGTCCAGCGGGGATAAATCCCCTCGCCACAGAACCATGTCTCTGGTCTAAACAAAGCAATCAGGTGCTTGCCTTAAACGCTGAAAGATCCAACGGCCGCACCGCGCCCATCCAGATCGCATGCTCGGTGTGGTCGATCAGGTCGTCGCCGGTGTCCGGGTGCAGGAAAATCACCAGACCCTTGCGATTGAGGGCCAGCCACGGCAAGACCACGCCAATGTATTGCGGATCGAACGCCAGCTGACAGCTCCAGTCCGGATGCGGGCCGACCGGGCGTTCATGGACGCGCCCCATTTTCAGCGGGAACAGTTGCGCCGCTTCCTCGCACAGGGCCCGCGCCTGGTCGAGGGTGTTGGCGTCGAAATACACGTGGGCGTGGTAACCCTTGATCCGTTGCATCGGACACTCCTTGAAAAGAGGCCGAACCCTCGCCATTTGCCGCGGGTCAGAGCCTTTACATGGGGGATAAAGAGGAAAACAGCCATGAAAAACGCCGAAACCCCGGTCATCAAAGTGGTGCTTTATGGTGCCATGAGCAGCCTCGGCAGTGCGTTGATGGCTGAACTGCTGCGGCGCCAGCATGAAGTCATCGCCATTCTCGACGATCTTACCGCCCTGGCTCCACGCCCCGGCCTGCGGACCAAGGCCGGCGATCTGTTCGACCCCGAGCGGGTCAAGCAAAGTGTCGCCGGTGCCAGCGCCGTGGTGTGCCTGTTGAACGCGCCGGGGTTGCCGATGAACAGCGAACACGTGGAACACACGTTGATTCCTGGCCCGGTGGAGCAAGTCCTGGCGGTGGACGCACTGATCGCCGGCATGCAGGCGGTGAACATTGCACGGCTGTTCCTGGTGGGCGACTTTGCGATGCTCGACGAAGAACAGGCCGACGACGATTTACAGCGCCATGCCGCCGAAGAAGTGCTCGACGCCCTGAAGAACAGCACGCTGCGGTGGACCTTGATCAACGCGCCCTATGCCGCGCCTGGCCTGGGCATCGAGCATTTCAGCCAGGTCAGCACCAGCCTCGAACCTGGCGTGGCTGAATCCTTGGAGCGTCTCAACCGTGTGGCGGTTGGCATTGCCGATGAGCTGCGCCTGAACCTGCATGTGGGCGAGCACGTCAGTTTTGTCGCGGCCGAGTAGCGCGCGGTGGTTATCCACAGCCCCGGAAGACGGCTGAGCACTGGCTTCCTCGCCACGGACTCAAACGGCAATCGACGGCAGCGGCAACCCCGTGAGTGACTCCGCACTGTTGGCTTGTTCTTCCATCAGCCAATCGACGAATTGCCTGATCAACACACCGCGCCGTTTACGCTGGGGCAAGACCACGTAATACCCCAGCCGCGACAACACCGTTTCAGCGATGGGACGGCACAGCAGCCCTTGCGCCAATAAGTTATCCACAAGGTGTCGCCAGCCGATGGCGACGCCTTGGCCGCCAATCGCAGCCTGGATGAGCAGCGTGTAATTGTCGAAACGCAGTTGCCCAGGCGCTGGTGGCGAGGTGATGCCCAGCTCGCGGAATACGCCACTCCAGTCGAACCAGCTGTTGCTGTTGCCCGCACGCAGGTGCAGCAATGGGAATTCCGCCAAGGCCTGGGCGGACAAGGGCAGGGGACGCTCCTTGAGCAGCAGCGGGCTGCAGACGGGGAAGACTTCTTCGCTGAACAACCAGCGACTTTCGCCCTGTTTGAAGCGACCGTCGCCGAACAGCACGGCAACGTCGATATCGGTGCGCAGCATGTTGTGGTTGCGTTCGCTGGTCACCAGGCTGACGTCCACCTGCGGGTTGGCGGCGTGGAAACGATGCAGGCGTGGCATCAGCCAATAGGCGGCGAAGGCGAAGTCCGTGGCCACTTGCAACACCTCATGCTGGTGTTGGGCGGTGATCGCGCTCAGCCCGGCATCGATGCTCTGCAAACCGGCCTGCACCTGCTCGAACAGGATCGTCCCGGCCTCGGTCAGTTCAATGCCGCGGTAGATGCGGTCGAACAGCCGGGTACCCAGTTGTTCTTCCAGGCGCTTGATCTGCTGGCTGATGGCCGGTTGCGTGGTGCCCAGCTCAATCGCCGCCGCCGTGAAGCTCTGTTGGCGGGCCGCGGCTTCAAAGGCACGGAACAGTTCGAGGGACAGGTTACCCAACGCGTCATACATAAGCTGTGCTTATCCTAGTCATTATCCTGCATGGGCTTTACCCCAAAACCCTGGGGCTACATGCTCAATCGCAGCAATGTCGCATAACTGCCTACTATGGAATGCCGCGAATACATGAAGCGCAAGAACATTCTTTTCATCATGGCCGATCAAATGGCCGCGCCAATGTTGCCGATCTACGGTCCTTCGCCGATCAAGCTGCCGAACCTGTCGCGCCTGGCCGACGAGGGCGTGGTGTTCGACGCCGCCTATTGCAACAGCCCGCTGTGTGCGCCGTCGCGGTTTACCCTGGTGAGCGGCCAGTTGCCGAGCAAGATCGGCGCGTACGACAACGCCGCGGACTTTCCCGCAGACGTGCCGACCTACGCCCATTACCTGCGCCGCCTCGGCTACCGCACGGCATTGTCCGGCAAGATGCACTTTTGCGGCCCTGACCAACTGCACGGCTACGAAGAGCGCCTGACCAGCGACATTTATCCGGCCGATTACGGGTGGGCAGTGAACTGGGACGAGCCGGACGTGCGGCCGAGCTGGTACCACAACATGTCGTCGGTGCTACAGGCCGGCCCTTGCGTGCGCACCAACCAGCTGGATTTCGATGAAGAGGTGGTGTTCAAGGCCCAGCAGTACCTGTTTGACCATATCCGCGAGGACGGTGACCAGCCGTTTTGCCTCACCGTGTCGATGACCCACCCACACGACCCGTACACGATTCCCAAGGCATTTTGGGATCTGTATGACGACAACGACATCCCTTTGCCACAGACCCCGGCGCAAACAGACCTCGACCCCCATGCCCAGCGGCTGCTGAAGGTCTATGACCTGTGGGACAAGCCACTGCCTGTGGATAAGATTCGTGATGCCCGCCGCGCCTATTTCGGCGCGTGCAGCTACATCGACAGCAACGTCGGCAAGCTGCTGCAGACCCTGGAAGACACCGGTCTGCTGGACGACACGATCATCGTGTTCTCCGGTGATCATGGGGACATGCTCGGCGAAAAGGGCCTCTGGTACAAAATGCACTGGTTCGAAATGGCCGCCCGCGTGCCGTTGTTGATCAGCGCACCGGGGCAGTTCGCCAGCGGCCGGGTGGGCGCGGCCGTGTCCACTGCCGACTTGCTGCCGACCCTGGTGGAACTGGCCGGCGGTACGCTGGAGCCGGGCTTGCCGCTGGACGGTCGCTCGTTGGTGCCGCACCTGCAAGGGCAGGGCGGGCATGATGAAGTCTTCGGCGAATACATGGCCGAAGGCACCATCAGCCCCTTGATGATGATTCGTCGTGGCCCGTGGAAATTCATCTACAGCGAAGATGACCCTTGCCTGCTGTTCGACGTACGCAACGATCCGAAGGAACTGGAAGATCTCAGCCGATCTGCGGAGCATCAATCCGTTTTCGCCGATTTTCTCGCCGAAGCCCGCGCCAAGTGGGATATTCCGACGATTCACCAACAGGTGCTCGCCAGCCAGCGACGCCGCCGTTTCGTCGCCCAGGCGCTGACCCTGGGCAAACTCAAGAGCTGGGACCACCAGCCGCTGGTGGACGCCAGCCAGCAGTACATGCGTAACCACATCGACCTCGACGATCTGGAGCGCAAGGCCCGTTATCCACAACCCTGCCAAAACCAATAACGTAAGGGGCACGCACATGCAAAAGTTATCCACAGTACTGACCGCCGGGCTGTTGGCATTGAGCAGTGTTTCGGCTTGGGCCGAGCAAAGCTGCGAAACCGTGAAGATGGCCGATCCGGGCTGGAGCGACATCGCCGCGACCAATGCCATCACCGGTTTCCTGCTGGACGGGATGGGCTACAAGGCCAAGGTCGACACCCTCGCGGTGCCGATCACCTTCGGTGGCCTCAAGGACGGCCAGGTGGATGTGTTCCTGGGTAACTGGATGCCGGCGCAGCAGGGTTTTTATGACAAGTTCGTGGCCAATGGCGACGTCACGCAACTGGCCAAGAACCTGGACGGCACCGAGTTCACCCTGGCGGTCCCGGATTACGTCTGGGACGCGGGTGTGCATAACTTTGCCGATTTGAACAAGTTCGCCGACAAGTTCGATAAGAAGATTTATGGCATTGGTTCCGGCGCCCCGGCCAACCTCTCCCTGAAAGAAATCATCAAGACCAATGACTTCGGCATGGGCGAGTGGAAACTGGTGGAGTCCAGCGAGCAGGCGATGCTGGCGGAAGTCTCCCGGGCGGTGAAAAAACAGAAGTTCGTGACCTTCCTGGGCTGGACACCGCACCCGATGAACGTGCAATTGAAAATGCACTACCTCAAGGGCGGCGAGAAATACTTCGGCGACACAGGCAGTGTCTACACCCTGACCCGCAAGGGTTATGCACAGGCCTGCCCGAACGTGGGCAAACTGCTGACCAACCTGAGTTTCACCCAGGAGATGGAAAACAGCATCATGGCTGAGGTGGTGAACAACAAGGTCAGCAATGCCGATGCGGCCAAGGCCTGGATCAAGGCCAACCCGGCGGTGCTGGATAAATGGCTGGACGGCGTGAAGACCCTGGATGGCAAGGATGCGTTGGCGGCGGTGAAGGCCAAGCTCTGACAGCCCCGCTGTTTTGCGTGTTCTTTCTGAGGGCGCGGAGCACGGTCACGAGGCAATTTATGTGGGAGCAAGCTTTGCTCCCACATAAATCCCCTCGCCACAATGAGAGCAGTGCCTTGTCCTGATACTCTTGCGCCAAACCCCATCCTTGAGGCCCCATGGCATTCCCCACGCGCCATTCACTCTTGCCTTTCCTGAGCTGGCTGCCCCGGCAGACCCGCGCCAGTGTCGGTCGAGACCTGATCGTCGGCCTGAGCGGCGCGATTCTCGCGTTGCCGCAGTCCATCGCCTACGCCCTGATTGCCGGTTTACCCCCCGAGTACGGTTTGTATGCGGCAATCGTACCGGTACTGATCGCCTGCCTTTGGGGCTCCTCCTGGCACCTGATTTGCGGTCCCACGGCGGCGATTTCCATCGTCCTGTACGCCACCGTCAGCCCTTTGGCCGTGCCTGCCAGCCAGGACTACATCACCTTGATCCTGCTGCTGACGGTGCTGGCGGGTATCTTCCAATGGTTGCTGGGCTTGCTGCGTTTCGGTGCTTTGGTGAATTTCGTCTCGCACTCGGTGGTGCTGGGTTTCACCCTGGGCGCGGCGGTGGTCATCGCCCTGGGGCAGTTGCCGAACCTGCTGGGCCTCGACCTGCCGAATGAGGCGACGGCGCTGAGGGGCCTGCTGATGCTGGTCGACCACCTCGGGGCTGTGGATAAACCCTCGCTGCTGTTGGGGGTGGGCACGCTGATGCTGGGCGTCGTGCTCAAGCGCTTGCTGCCGCGCTGGCCGAGCCTGTTGATCACTTTGGTCATCAGCAGCCTGGTGGCCTGGTTATGGCCGGCGATGTTCGGGCATGTGGCGCTGGTCAGCGCCTTCACCGGGCGCCTGCCGCCGTTCACGCTGCTGCCGCTGGACCTGGAACTGATCCTGCGCCTGCTGCCCGGGGCCGTCGCGGTGGGCATGCTCGGGTTGGTCACCAGCTTGTCCATCGCCCGCTCGTTGTCGGTACGTTCCGGGCAATTGCTCGATGCGAATCAAGAGGTGAGGGCGCAAGGGCTTTCCAACATCGTTGGCGGATTCTTCTCCGGATCGTTGTCGGCCGGTTCCTTTACCCGCTCCGGCCTCAGCTATGAAGCCGGGGCCTGCTCGCCTCTCGCCGGGGTGTTCTCGGCCTTGTGGGTGGCGTTGTTTGCCGTCGCCGGGGCGAGACTGATCGCGCATATCCCGATTCCGGCCATGGCCGGCAGCATCTTGTTGATCGCCTGGGGGCTGGTGGACCACCGGGGTATCCGGGCGCTGTTCCGGGTGAGCCGCGCCGAATTCATGGTGATGAGCCTGACCTGCCTGGCCACGCTGCTGCTGGAGCTGCAAACCGCGATCTACGCAGGGGTGCTGGCCTCGCTGTTCTTCTACCTCAAGCGCACCTCACAGCCGCGGGTGCAGCACGTTCGCGAGGGGGAGGCAGAGATCCTGCGGGTGGGGGGCTCGATCTTTTTTGGCGCCAGCCATTACCTGCAAGTGCGCCTGCAACGGTTGCAGGCGCAGCGGGTGGTTATCGAGGCCCAGCAGATCAACTTCATCGATTATTCCGGGGTGGAAATGCTCCACCAGGAAGCCCGGCGCCTGCGCAGCCAGGGCCGAAGCCTGACCTTGCGCCAAGCCCGGCCCCAGGTGGTCGAGGAGTTGTTGAAGCTGGAGGGGGCGCAGAAGTGCCCGATTCACTTCGAGGATTAAAAACTGTAGGGGACTTGAGGCAGACACATACCTGTGGCGAGGGGATTTATCCCCGTTGGGACGCGAAGCGGCCCTGCTTTTTTGGGACTGCTTCGCAGTCCAACGGGGATAAATCCCCTCGCCACAACAGCCTGAAGCCTACAGCGCGAGCTGGCGGCGCAACTCGGCCAGCACCGGCGCGGTATCCGGGCGCACCCCACGCCACAGGTAGAAGGCTTCGCCCGCCTGCTCGGCGAGCATGCCCAGGCCATCCATCGCCACCGCCGCCCCGTGTTCGCTGGCCCAACGGCAGAATGAGGTCGGTTCCTTGCCGTACATCATGTCGTAGCAGAACGTCTTGCCGGGCTCGATCAGGCTCGCGGCAATCGGCGGTACATCCCCTGACAGGCTCGCGGACGTGGCGTTGATGATCAGGTCCACCGGCTCTTGCAGCCAGTCGAACCCACTGGCCGAGACCGGGCCCAGGTCGGCGAACAACTCGGCCAGCCGTTCGGCTTTTTCCACCGTGCGATTGGCGATGATCACCGAGGCCGGCGCTTCGGCGAGCAACGGTTCCAGGGCACCGCGCACCGCGCCACCGGCGCCCAGCAACAGGATGCGCTTGCCCTTGAGGCTGAAGCCGGCATTGACGGTCAGGTCCCGGACCAGCCCGGCGCCGTCGGTGTTGTCCCCCAACAGGAGACCGTCGGCCAGTTTGCTCAACGTGTTGACCGCCCCGGCCCGCTGGGCTCGTTCGGTCAGGGTGTCGGCCAGGCGGAAGGCGTCTTCCTTGAACGGCACCGTGACATTCGCCCCACGCCCCTCGCGGAAAAATGCCCGGGCGCAACCGGAGAAATCCTCCAGGGGTGCCAGCAGCGTGCTGTAGTCCAGGGTCTGCCCCGTCTGCTCGGCAAACAGGCGATGGATCAACGGCGACTTGCTGTGGCCGATCGGGTTACCCATTACAACGTAGCGGTCCATGGACAATCCTCGTTCAGGCCGTCGCCAGCCAATCGCGATCCTGCAGGAAGTACTCCGTCAGCCGCGCTTCTTCGCTGCCCGGCTCGGCTTTCCAGTCATATCCCCAGCGCACTTGTGGCGGCAGGGACATAAGGATCGATTCGGTACGCCCGCCCGATTGCAGCCCGAACAGGGTGCCACGGTCGTAGACCAGGTTGAATTCCACGTAGCGCCCACGGCGAAACTCCTGGAATTCCCGTTGCTGGGCGGTGAACGCATCGTGCTTGCGGCGGCGCACGATCGGCAGGTAGGCGTCGATGTAGGCGTCGCCGATGGCGCGGATGAAGGCGAAGCAGGTGTCGAAATCCCACTCGTTCAGGTCGTCGAAAAACAGGCCGCCGATGCCCCGGGGTTCGTTGCGATGCTTGAGGTGGAAGTAGCTGTCGCACCAAGCCTTGTAGCGCGGGTACACGTCGGGGCCGAACGGCGCGCAGGCCTGCTCGGCGACGCGGTGCCAATGCACGCAATCTTCCTCCACGCCGTAATAAGGCGTCAGGTCGAAACCACCACCGAACCACCAGACGGCTTCTTCGCCTTCCTTTTCGGCGATGAAGAAGCGCACGTTGGCGTGGGAGGTCGGCACGTGGGGATTGTGCGGGTGAATCACCAGCGACACGCCCAAGGCTTCGAAGCCGCGACCGGCCAGTTCTGGTCGATGGGCACTGGCTGAGGGGGGGAGACCGCTGCCGAAGACGTGGGAAAAGTTGACGCCGCCCTTTTCGATCACCGTGCCGTTCTCGATCACCCGCGTGCGACCGCCGCCCCCGGCCGGCCGGGTCCAGGCATCTTCGACAAAGCGCGTGCCGCCGTCCTCGGTTTCCAGGGCGGCGCAGATTCGGTCTTGCAGGTCGAGCAGGTAGGCTTTCACGGCCTCGGTGCGGGTGGACATGACATCACCTTGATCAGGGCTACGCTACGCGGCGTATAGCGGGCCGGTGGCAAATGGGCGCACAGGATACCACCCCACTTGCCCACGCCACAGTTGACGACGGTCAAGCTTAGGAGTCCGATAGCAGGCTTGGTAAAAAGCCCTGCGACAAGGAGAAAGTGAAGATGGCCAAACGTATCCAGTTCAGTTCCCACGGCGGTCCCGAAGTGCTCGAGTACATCGACTACCAGCCGGCCGAGCCGGGCCCGCAGCAGGTGCGCGTCAGCAACAAGGCGATCGGCCTGAATTTCATCGACACCTACTACCGCAGCGGTCTGTATTCGCCGCCGGCGCTGCCTTCGGGCCTGGGTGCCGAGGGCGCGGGCGTGGTCGAGGCGGTCGGCTTGGACGTCACGCGGTTCAAGGTCGGCGACCGGGTGGCGTACGGCAGCGGCCCGCTGGGGGCCTACAGCGATGTGCATGTGTTGCCCGAAGCCAACCTGGTGCACCTGCCGGACTCCATCAGTTTCGAACAGGCCGCCGGTGTGATGCTCAAGGGCCTGACCGTGCAGTATCTGCTACGCCAGACCTATGAGCTCAAGGGCGGCGAAACCATCCTGTTCCACGCCGCCGCCGGTGGCGTGGGTTCCCTGGCCTGCCAGTGGGCCAAGGCCTTGGGTGTGAAGCTGATCGGCACCGTCAGCTCGCCGGAAAAGGCCGCCATCGCCAAATCCCACGGCGCTTGGGAAACCATCGACTACAGCAAGGAAAACGTCGCACAGCGAGTGCTGGAACTGACTGACGGCAAGAAGGTGCCCGTGGTGTACGACGGGGTTGGCAAGGACACTTGGTTGACGTCGCTGGACAGCGTCGCCCCCCGTGGCCTGGTGGTGAGCTTCGGCAATGCCTCGGGTGCGGTGGACGGTGTGAACCTGGGGATTCTCTCGGCCAAGGGCTCGCTGTACGTCACCCGACCGACCCTGGCGACGTACGCCAACAACGCCGAAAACCTGCAGCGCATGGCGGATGAGCTGTTTGGGATGATCGCCAGCGGCAAGCTCACGGTGGACATCAACCAGCGTTATCCACTGGCCGAAGCGGCCAAGGCCCAGACCGAACTGTCGGCGCGGCGGACGACGGGATCGACCATCCTCCTGCCATAAGCCAACAGCTTTTGTGGGGGCTCCCTTACCTCACCACAAAGACCTAGTCCGGGCGCACGACCTTGCCGGTCGCCAAGTCGCGAATCACGCTGGGGTTCTTGCGCCCGCCCAGGTTGCCGCCGAGCACCAGATCGATCTGCCCGCGGAAATACTGCTCGACACGAATCCGCGTGCGCGCCGCCGGGCGGCCCTGGGGGTTGGCCGAGGTGGACACCAGCGGGCCCACCAGCGAGCACAGGTCGCGCACGGTGGGGTGATCGCTGACTCGCAGCGCGACGGTGTCGTGCACGCCGGTGATCCATTCCGGCAGCAGGTTCTGGTGTGGCACCAGCCAAGTGTTGGGCCCCGGCCAGGTGCTGGCCATGCGGTCCATCCAGGTTTCCGGGAAGTCCTCGAACAGAAAGTCGAACTGGTGAATGTTGTCCGCCACCAGGATCAGGCCTTTGTCGGGCAGCCGCGACTTGATCGCCAACAGGCGCTCCACCGCTTCCTCGTTCCACGGATCGCAGCCCAGGCCCCAGACCGCTTCGGTTGGATAGGCAATCACCGCCCCGGCGCGAATTTCTCGCGCGGCTTGTTGCACACGCCAACTGTTGACCATGAAAGATTCTCCCGCAACGCAAATAAGGCTGTGGGCAGTTTACCGATCTTGCACATAAAACCTAGCGGGCAAACCACCGTCCGCTGTCGCAGATGGCGCGGCCCTCCATTTCCAGCTCGGTCAGCGCCGCCAGCACCTTGGGCAGGCCCCAGCCACTGGCATCGGCCAGCGCCTCGCTACTCAGTGGTGCGGCGTGGAGCAGGCGCAGCAGCGGATGAGTGACCGGCGTGGGCTGTGCGACCACGGGTAAGCGCTGCCAGCCGCGCAACGCCTCGAGGATGTGCTCGACGGTCTCGACCAACGCCGCACCGTCACGGATCAGCTGATGACAGCCGCGGGCGCCGGGGTGATGGATGGAGCCGGGAATCGCATAGACCTCGCGCCCCTGTTCCGCGGCCAGTCGTGCGGTGATCAACGAGCCGCTGGCGACACTGGCCTCCACCACCAGCACCCCCAGGGACAAGCCACTGATGATCCGGTTGCGGCGCGGAAAGTTGCTGGCATGGGGCGGCGCGTCCAACGGGAACTCCGACAGCACCGCACTGCCCTGGGCAATCATCGCGTCCGCCAGCCGACGATTGCGCTGTGGATAAAAATTTTCCAGGCCGGTGCCCAGCACCCCGACGGTGCGTCCGCCAGCGTCCAGCGCCGCCTGATGGGCCGCCGCGTCGATGCCCAGGGCCAGGCCGCTGGTGATGACAAAACCGGCCCCGGCCAGGCTGCGGGAAAACGCTGCCGCAGTGTCCATGCCCGGCCGTGATGCCCGGCGGCTGCCGACCATCGCCAACTGGGGTTTTTCCAGGATCGAGGCGTCGCCGGCGGCGAACAGCAGCGGCGGCGCGTCGCTGATCTGCGCCAGCAACGCCGGGTAGTCGGGCTGGTCCCACATCAGTAAATGCTGGCCCGCACGCTCAAGCCAGGCCAATGCATGGGCGGCGCCGTCACGCACATCCGGGTTGCGCCGTGCCTCGGCGCAGGCCACGGGCAGGCCCAGCGCTCGCCAGGCGCTGGCCGGTGCACTGATGGCCTTGGAGGCCGAGCCGAAGGCCTCCATCAGGTTCATGAAGCGCTTGGGTCCCAGCTCCGGCAAGCGGTGAAGGCGTAGCCGGGCCTCCAGTTCCGCAGGGGAAACCGGAGCAGATTCAGGTAATGACATGCGATCATCCTTGACCGTTACAAGCCCCGTTCAAACGGGAACAAGCTGTGGATAACTCTGTTGGTAACTTGTGAGACCCGTTAAGGATTACGGACCTTGTCGAGCACCGACAACGAGCGTGAGGCGTACAGCACCAGACCGTAGCTGAGCTTGTCGTAAGTGCGGAACACCATCAGCAGGCCGGCCCGCTCATCGGGGATTTTCACCGGTTCGCCGGTGATGCGGTCACGCACGGTTTCACCGGTCTTCATCACCGCCAGCACGTTGCCTTCGACCAGCCCGTCGCGACGGCCCTTGTTCAGGGTGACCACGTCAAGCGCGCCGATCTGGGTCACGCCCCGAGGCACGTCGAGGATCAGCCCGTTGATGTCCGATTTCGGCGCGCTGGGCATGAAGGTCGAGTTGATCGAGCGCTCTTCGCCGCTGAACAGGCGATCACCCAGGCGCACTTCCTGGGTGGTGCGTTGCAGGGCCAGGGTGGTGACATCACCCTCGGTGGCGACCACTTCGCCGCCGCCGATATCGTCGGCGTTGATGCCCAAGAATTCCTTGGTCTCGGGGTCGGTGTAGACCTTGCCCTGGCGAAAGATGCCGTAGGCCGACTGGTTCGAGTCGAAGGTGCCGCGGGCAAAGACCCGGTCCCCCATGCCGCTGAGCACACGCTCGGCATTGCCGGCGACGACGTAGGGGGCCTTGTTGAAATCCTCAGGCGTGTCGACGATGCGGTTGCTCAGCAGGAAACTGTTGATGGCTTGCAGTGGAATGCTCGGGATGGCGTCGGCCACTGGCGAACTGCGAATGCGCGGTGACAGCTTGATGGTGCCCCGCGAGGCGCCGCGATTGAGGGTCAGGCGCGGCTGGCCGTTGACGTAGACCAGCGACAGGGTATCGCCCGGATAGATCAGGTTGGGGTTTTCGATCTGCGGGTTGGCCTGCCAGAGTTCGGGCCATTTCCACGGCTCGCGCAGGTATTTGCCGGAAATGTCCCACAGTGTGTCCCCCGTCACCACTGTGTATTGCTGGGGAAAACCTTCCCGAAGTTGCACTTGCCCATGCGCGATACCGGCCGAGGCCAGGAGCAGCAGGGCGAGTAGTGATTTCCTCATGCGGTGAATCCCTTTATTATGTGCGTTCGCGTAAAACGCCAGAGCTCCCGTGGCTCGCTCCGTGAGGAGCTACGTTTTACAACGGTAGCCTGCATCCCAAGACACGCCAGGCCAGCCACCCGACTTTACTTCACACGTGCATTTATCAAGCTTATGGCCATTTTGAACATTCTCGAATTTCCGGACCCGCGCCTGCGCACGATCGCCAAACCGGTGGCCGTAGTGGACGACGAAGTGCGTCAGTTGGTCGATGACATGTTTGAAACAATGTATGAGGCGCCAGGCATCGGCCTCGCCGCGACCCAGGTCAACGTGCACAAGCGTATCGTCGTGATGGACCTTTCCGAAGACCGCAGCGAGCCGCGGGTGTTCATCAACCCCGAGTTCGAAACCCTGACCGACGAGATGGAGCAATACCAGGAAGGCTGCCTCTCGGTACCGGGTTTCTACGAAAACGTCGACCGCCCGCAGAAAGTCAAGATCAAGGCCCTGGACCGTGACGGCCAGCCTTATGAACTGATCGCCGAAGGCTTGCTGGCGGTGTGCATCCAGCACGAGTGCGACCACCTCAACGGCAAGCTGTTCGTGGATTACCTGTCTACGCTCAAGCGTGACCGGATCAAGAAAAAACTGGAAAAACTTCATCGCCAGAATGCTTGATGCCCCCCTTCAAAGGCTTGCCGCGGCAAGCCTTTTTCTTTTTGCGACTGCTTTGTAATTGAGAGCTTCCCATGACTGAGCCCCTGCGCATCGTCTTTGCCGGCACTCCCGAATTTGCCGCCGAACATCTCAAGGCCCTGCTGGCCAGCCCCCACGACATCGTTGCGGTCTACACCCAGCCGGACCGGCCGGCCGGTCGCGGGCAAAAACTGATGCCCAGCCCGGTCAAGCAGCTGGCCCTGGAGCACGGCATCGAGGTGTTGCAGCCGCCGACCCTGCGTGATGCCCAAGCCCAGGCCGAACTGGCGGCGCTGCAGCCGGACTTGATGGTGGTGGTCGCCTACGGCCTGATCCTGCCCCAAGTGGTGCTGGACATCCCTCGCCTGGGTTGCATCAACAGCCACGCCTCGCTGCTGCCGCGCTGGCGCGGTGCGGCGCCGATCCAGCGCGCCGTGGAAGCGGGCGACGCGATGAGCGGCGTGACCGTGATGCGCATGGAAGCCGGCCTGGACACCGGGCCGATGCTGCTCAAGGTCAGCACCCCCATCAGCGCCGAAGACACCGGCGGCAGCCTGCACGACCGCCTTGCGCTCATCGGCCCGCCGGCCGTGGTCGAGGCCATTGCCGGCCTGGCTGCCGGCACGCTGGAAGGTGAAGTGCAGGATGACAGCCTGGCCACTTACGCCCACAAGTTGAACAAGGACGAGGCCCGCATCGACTGGAGCCGCCCGGCCGTCGAGCTGGAGCGCCTGGTGCGCGCCTTCAATCCGTGGCCGATCTGCCACAGCACCTTGAACGGCGAAGCCCTGAAAGTGCTGTCGGCCAGTTACGCCGAAGGGAAGGGCGCACCCGGTGAAATCCTCGGCGCCAGCAAGGACGGTCTCGTCGTCGCCTGCGGTGAGCAGGCGCTGTGCCTGACACGTCTGCAATTGCCCGGTGGCAAGGCGCTGAACTTCAGCGACTTGTTCAACAGCCGCCGTGAGAAATTTGCCGTCGGCACCCTTCTGGGCCAAGCGGCGGACGCCTCATGAACCCGCGTCTGGCCGCCGCGAAGGCCCTGGCCGCTGTCCTCGGTGGGAAAGCCTCGCTGAACAGTTCCCTGCCGACGCAATTGGACAAGGTCGACGACCGTGACCGCGGCTTCACCCAGGACCTGGCCTTCGGCACCGCCCGTTGGCAGCCACGGTTGTCGGCCCTGGCGGCCAAGCTGTTGCAGAAGCCGTTCAAGGCTGCCGATGCCGACGTCCAAGCGCTGCTGCTGGTGGGGCTCTACCAACTGCTCTACACCCGCGTCCCGGCCCACGCCGCCATTGGCGAAACCGTGGGCTGCGCCGACAAGCTGAAAAAGCCCTGGGCCAAGGCCCTGCTCAATGCCGTGCTGCGCCGCGCCCAGCGGGAGAGCGAAGCCCTGCTGGCCGAACTCGAACACGACCCGGTGGTGCGCACCGCCCACCCGCGCTGGTTGCAGAAATCCCTGAAGGCTTTCTGGCCCGAGCAATGGGAAGCGATCTGCGCGGCCAACAATGCCCATCCGCCGATGATCCTGCGGGTCAACCGTCGCCACCATACCCGCGACGCCTACCTGGCGTTGCTGGGCGAGGCAGGCATCCCGGCCATCCCGTGCCAGTACAGCCGCGACGGCATCGTGCTCGAAACCCCAGGTGACGTACGCGCGCTGCCGGGTTTCGCCGAGGGCTGGATCAGCGTCCAGGACGAAGCCGCGCAACTGGCCGCCGACCTGCTGGAGCTGGCGCCCGGGCAACGGGTGCTGGACGCCTGCTGCGCGCCGGGCGGCAAGACCTGTCACATCCTCGAGGTCGAGCCGAAACTGGCCGGCGTGGTGGCGGTGGACCTGGAAGCCAAGCGTTTGGTACGGGTGAAAGAAAACCTCGAACGCCTGGGCCTGGACGCCGAACTGATCGCCGCCGATGGCCGCGACACCGCGACCTGGTGGGACGGCAAGCCGTTCCAGCGCATCCTCCTGGACGCGCCGTGCTCGGCCACCGGCGTAATCCGTCGGCACCCGGACATCAAGCTCACCCGCCAGCCGGACGACATCGCTGCATTGGCCGTGTTGCAAGGTGAACTGCTCGATGCCCTATGGCCAACCCTGGACGTGGGCGGCATGCTGCTCTACGCCACCTGCTCGACCTTGCCGACCGAGAACACCGAAGTGATCGAGGCCTTCCTCGCCCGCACTCCGGGCGCCCGGGAACTGGACATCGCCAGCCAGGCCGGCCTCAAGCAGCCCCATGGTCGCCAGTTGCTGGCCCAGGAAGGCGGGCACGATGGTTTCTACTACGCCAAGTTGATCAAAATAGCCGCCGCACGCGGTTAAAACCGATTCGATAGGAGTGACTGGATGAAAATCATCATCCTCGGTGCAGGGCAGGTCGGCGGTTCGCTGGCGGAACACCTGGCCAGCGAGGCCAACGACATCACCGTGGTCGACACCGACGGCGAACGCCTGCGCGACCTGGGCGACCGACTCGACATCCGCACCGTGCAAGGCCGTGGGTCGTTGCCGACGGTACTGCGCCAGGCCGGTGCCGACGATGCCGACATGCTGGTGGCCGTCACCAACAGCGATGAAACCAACATGGTCGCCTGCCAGGTCGCCCACACGTTGTTCCACACCCCGACCAAGATCGCCCGGGTGCGCGAAGCGGCCTACCTGACCCGTGCCGACCTGTTCGACAACGAAGCGATCCCCGTGGACGTGCTGATCAGCCCCGAGCAGGTGGTGACCAACTACATCAAGCGCCTGATCGAGCACCCCGGCGCCTTGCAGGTGATCGACTTTGCCGAGGGCAAGGCGCAACTGGTGGCGGTCAAGGCCTACTACGGCGGGCCGTTGGTGGGCCAGCAACTGCGTCAATTGCGCGAGCACATGCCGAATGTGGAAACCCGGGTCGCGGCGATTTTCCGCCGTGACCGGCCGATCCTGCCCCAGGGCGACACGGTGATCGAGGCCGACGACGAGGTGTTTCTCATCGCCGCCAAGGCGAACATTCGCGCGGTCATGAGCGAAATGCGTCGCCTCGACGAGAACTACAAACGCATCGTCATCGCCGGTGGCGGGCAGATCGGCGAGCGCCTGGCCGAAGCCATCGAAAGCCGTTACCAGGTGAAGATCATCGAGATGAACCCGGCTCGCTGCCGCTACCTCTCGGACACCCTCGACAGCACCGTGGTGCTGCAAGGCAGTGCCTCGGACCGTGACCTGCTGCTGGAAGAAAACATCGCCGACGCCGACATCTTCCTGGCCCTGACCAACGACGACGAAGCCAACATCATGTCCTCGCTACTGGCCAAGCGCCTGGGGGCGAAGAAGGTCATGACCATCATCAACAACCCAGCCTACGTCGACCTAATCCAGGGCGGCGACATCGACATCGCCATCAGCCCGCAACTGGCGACCATCGGCACCTTGCTCGCCCACGTGCGTCGCGGCGACATCGTCAGCGTGCACTCCCTGCGCCGTGGCGCGGCCGAAGCCATCGAGGCCATTGCCCACGGCGATGCCAAGTCCAGCAAAGTGATCGGCAAGGCCATCCGCGACATCGGCCTGCCCCCCGGCACCACCATCGGCGCGATCATCCGCGACGAACAAGTGCTGATCGCCCACGACGACACCACCATCCAGACCGGCGACCATGTGATCCTGTTCCTGGTGGACAAGAAACACATTCGCGATGTCGAGAAACTGTTCCATGTGGGGTTGAGCTTCTTCTGACCCTGGATGTGCGGTGATGCCAAAGCCTCATCGCGAGCAGGCTCGCTCCCACGAGATTCGCTGTCGCTCACAAAATTGTGAGCCATGGCGATCCCCTGTGGGTGCGAGCCCGCTCGCGAAAGCGTCCTATCGGTCGCCCAACCTTTTCAGGCGGCCATCAAGCCGGGATCGCCTTGGCCTTGGGCTCCCGCGCCCACATGCGGTGTTGGGCAATCGCATCGAAGAATGCCGAAAACGTGTTGGCATCCGCATCGGGAATCAGCCCGGCATCCGCCTCCAGCTTCAACAGCACCAGCAACTGCCGGGCCTCGCCATTCAGCGCAATGGCCTTCAGGTGCTTGTAGGCTTCCAGCAAGTAATGCAACGCCACGCCATCGTTACTCAGCGCTTGGATGGACTGCGCGCCGCCCGGGACAAACACTGCGTCAAAGGCAATCGACGGCATCCCTTCCATGGACGCATCCACCGCCAGCGTCTGCCCGTCGGCCGTGGTGACCGGCGCCGAGGTCGGCCCCAGCACTTTGGCGTGAGCGCCCTCAGCTTCGAGGGCCTGCTTGAGCGCATCGATGATCGCCCCATCGACCCCGTTGGCCACCAACACCGCCACCTTGCGCGTCTTGATGTCGCCGGACAGCAGGTTCGCCTGGCTCAAGGCCGGCGATTGTTCCAATGAGGGCTTCGGTACGTCGACGGTACCAGCGGTAGGTGCCGGCAACCCCAGGTTCTTGGCGACACGCCCGGCCAGCTCCAAGTCGATGTTGGCGAGGATCTCATTGACCTGCCGTGCCCGGATGAATTCCCGCTCCACCTTGCCCAACTCAAAGCTGTAGGCGGCGATGATGTGCTCTTTTTCGTGGGGGCTCATGCTCTTGTAGAACAGTCGCGCCTGGGAGAAATGATCGGCGAACGAATCGCTGCGTTGGCGGATCTTGTAGGCGTCGATACGCTCTGGATAACTCTCGAAGCCACCGTCTTCCGGGCCCGGCGGGGTTTCCTTCGGCCAGCCACCGTCAATGGAGTTCGGCTCATAGGACGCACGCCCCTTGTCGATGGTGGTGCGGTGCATCGCATCCCGCTGGCCATTGTGCACGGGCGTGATGGCACGGTTGATTGGCAGCTCATGAAAATTCGGCCCACCGAGTCGGCTGATTTGCGTATCGGTGTACGAAAACAGCCGGCCCTGCAGCAACGGATCGTTGGAAAAATCAATGCCCGGCACGATGTGCCCGGGGCAGAACGCAACTTGCTCGACTTCTGCGAAGAAATTGTCCGGGTTGCGATTCAGCACCATTTTGCCCAGGGGCGTGATGGGCACCAGCTCTTCAGGGATGATCTTGGTCGGGTCGAGCAGGTCGAAGTCAAACTTATGCTCGTCCTCCTCGGCAACAATCTGCACGCCAAACTCCCACTCCGGGTAGTCGCCCATCTCGATCGACTCCCAGAGATCGCGACGGTGGTAGTCCGTATCTTTACCCGCCAGCTTCTGGGCTTCGTCCCATACCAACGAGCAGGTGCCGACCGTAGGGCGCCAGTGGAATTTGACGAAGCTGCTTTTGCCTTCGGCGTTGATCATGCGGAAGGTGTGCACACCGAAACCCTGCATCGTGCGTAGGCTTTTTGGAATGGCCCGGTCGGACATCGCCCAGATCACCATGTGAGCCGATTCCGGCACCAGCGAGACAAAATCCCAGAACGTGTCGTGGGCCGAGCCGCCTGTAGGAATTTCGTTATGGGGCTCGGGTTTGACCGCGTGGACAAAGTCCGGAAACTTCACCGCGTCCTGAATGAAAAACACTGGCATGTTGTTGCCCACCAGGTCGAAGTTGCCCTCTTCGGTAAAGAACTTCACCGCAAAGCCGCGCACATCCCGCACCGTGTCGCCGGAGCCCCGCGGGCCTTGCACAGTGGAAAAACGCACGAACACCGGGGTTTTCTTACTCGGATCCTGTAGGAAACCGGCCTTGGTCAGCGCCGAATGCGCCTCATAGCTCTGGAAGTAGCCATGGGCGCCGGTCCCGCGGGCGTGCACGATACGCTCGGGGATACGCTCATGGTCAAAGTGCGTGATTTTTTCACGCATGATGAAGTCTTCCAGCAGCGAGGGCCCGCGGGGGCCGGCGCGCAGGGTGTTCTGGTTATCGGCGATCTTCACGCCCTGGTTGGTGCGCAACGCCTGTTCGGTGGCATCGGAACGGAACTGTTCCAGGCTTTCGAGCTTGGCGTTGGTGTTGCCGCGATCCAGGGTGTCGGTCCCGGCCAGTTGGCTCTTGTTGACCGTGGGCTTGTTGATACTCATCAGGCATGACTCCTCTTTACGTTCCTCGCCGTGGCCAGGACTCTTGAGTTCGATGCCGCAGGCACATGACCTCGGCATTTCAAGTGGCTTAATGAGTGACCGACGCCGTTTGGCCGTGTTCCTTTTTTATGTCCTTTGATCGCGTTATTGCCAAATGACTGGTCCGATCGCAAATAAATGCTAAGAACCTCTATACGGACAGGCTAAAATGCGCGCCCGGCTAACCGCTGATCCTTTTCCAACGCGCCCCACAAGGTTCGCTACGTGATCGAGTTTCAAGACGTCCATAAAACCTACCGAGTCGCCGGTAGGGATATTCCCGCCCTGCATCCGACCAGTCTGACGATTGAGAACGGTCAGGTCTTCGGCCTGATTGGCCATTCCGGAGCGGGAAAAAGTACCCTGCTGCGCCTGATCAATCGCCTGGAAGAATCCACTGGCGGCAAGATCATCGTCGATGGCGAAGAAGTCACCGCCCTGGACGCCAGCGGCCTGCGCCGCTTCCGCCAACAGGTCGGGATGATCTTCCAGCACTTCAACCTGCTGGCGTCCAAGACCGTGGCCGATAACGTGGCCCTGCCACTGACGTTGGCCGGCGAATTGTCCCGCAGCGAAATCGACCAGCGCGTCGCCGAGTTGCTGGCGCGGGTGGGGCTGTCCGACCACGCCCGCAAATACCCGGCGCAATTGTCCGGCGGCCAGAAGCAACGCGTCGGCATCGCCCGCGCCCTGGCGACCCAACCCAAGATCCTGCTGTGCGACGAAGCCACCAGCGCCCTCGACCCGCAGACCACCGCCTCGGTCCTGCAACTGCTGGCGGAAATCAACCGCGAGCTGAAGCTGACCATCGTGCTGATCACCCATGAAATGGACGTGATCCGCCGCGTTTGCGATCAAGTGGCGGTGATGGACGCTGGCGTCATCGTCGAGCAAGGCCCGGTGGCCGAGGTGTTCCTGCACCCCAAGCACCCGACCACCAAGCGTTTTGTCCAGGAAGACGAGCAGATCGACGAAAGCGAACAGCGCGACGATTTCGCCCACGTCCCAGGGCGCATCGTGCGTCTGACATTCCAGGGCGAAGCGACCTACGCGCCGCTGCTCGGCACCATCGCCCGGGAAACCGGCGTGGACTACAGCATCCTGGCCGGTCGCATCGACCGCATCAAAGACACCCCCTACGGGCAACTGACCCTCGCCATCACCGGCGGTGACATGGAGGCGGCGTTTGCCCGCTTCACCGCGGCCGATGTCCACATGGAGGTGCTGCGCTAATGGAACTGTTGAGTTCGTTCTTCTCCAACATCGACTGGCTGGAAATCTGGCTGGCCACCGGCGACACCTTCCTGATGCTGTTCGGTTCGCTGCTGTTCACCGTGCTGCTTGGCTTGCCCCTGGGCGTGCTGCTGTTCCTGTGCAGCCCGCGCCAGTTGCTCGAAGCCCGGGGCGTGTATGCGCTGCTGTCGCTGATCGTGAACATCCTGCGTTCGCTGCCGTTCATCATCCTGTTGATCGTGATGATCCCGTTCACGGTATTGATTACTGGCACCTCCCTGGGGGTGGCCGGCGCGATCCCACCACTGGTGGTCGGCGCCACACCGTTCTTCGCCCGCCTGGTGGAAACCGCCCTGCGCGAAGTCGACCGCGGCATCATCGAAGCGACCCAGGCCATGGGCGCCACGACGCGGCAGATCATCGTCAACGCCTTGCTGCCGGAAGCCCGCCCAGGCATTTTTGCAGCAATTACGGTGACAGCGATCACGCTGGTGTCCTACACCGCCATGGCCGGTGTGGTCGGCGCCGGTGGTTTGGGCGACCTGGCGATCCGCTTCGGCTACCAGCGTTTCCAGACCGACGTCATGGTGGTCACGGTGGTGTTGCTGCTGGTGCTGGTCCAGGTCCTGCAAACCGTGGGCGACAAACTGGTTGTGCATTTCTCTAGAAAATAAGGCCTCGCGCCTCATAAACCATGAGCCAGCCATTCGCTGGCAGGCGCCGAGAGCGGGCGCCCAAAAAGGAGTTAGCTGAATGAAGAAGTTACTGGTTGCCTTCGCTGCCGCTGCAGCGTTTTCCGCCCACGCCGACACCCTGACCGTCGCCGCAACGCCGGTGCCGCACGCGGAAATCCTCGAATTCGTCAAACCGGCATTGGCGAAAGAAGGCGTCGACCTCAAGGTCAAGGTCTTCACCGACTACATCCAGCCGAACGTACAGGTCGCGGAAAAGCGCCTGGACGCCAACTTCTTCCAGCACCAGCCGTACCTGGATGAGTTCAACAAAGCCAAGGGCACACATCTTGTGAGTGTGGCCGGTGTGCACCTGGAGCCCCTGGGCGCGTATTCCAGCAAGTACAAGAAGCTCGACGAACTGCCAGGCGGCGCCAACGTGGTGATCCCCAACGACGCAACAAACGGCGGTCGTGCGCTGTTGCTGCTGGCCAAGGCCGGGGTGATCAAGTTGAAGGATTCGAACAACATCCTGTCGACCACCAAGGACATCACCGAGAACACCAAGGACCTGAAATTCCGTGAGCTGGAAGCCGCGACCATCCCGCGCGTGCTGACCCAAGTGGATCTGGCGTTGATCAATACCAACTATGCGTTGGAAGCCAAGCTTGATCCTTCCAAGGATGCGCTGGTGATTGAAGGTAACGACTCGCCTTATGTGAACATCCTGGTGGCTCGTGAGGATGACAAGGACAGTGAGGCGATGAAGAAGCTGGTTGCGGCGTTGCATACGCCGGAAGTGAAGGCTTTTATTCTTGAGAAGTACAAAGGCGCGGTTTTGCCGGCGTTTTGATCTGATCAGGTGGTGAAAAAACGGGGCTGCGTGGGAATGCAGGCCCGTTTTTTTATGCTCGGAATGTCGAGAAGCTCATGGATAGCTCACTTTCGCCGTCGAGAGAGCGAACCGATTAGCTTCATAGTGCTATTGCAGCCTGTGCAATTGGCCATGTGTGGACAGTGGACAAGGTGATGGCAAATGGATAGCATCATTATCAGCTAGCAAGGCTTGTCGTCATCTATCTCGTGTTTCTTCCCTGACTAATGTCACGTTTGCCAGGGCCAGCTTCGAGCTAGACAGGGTGTTGTAGAAAAAAGACACTTTTTACGAGCGCGCCATCAATGACAAGAACACAACAATCACATACCGCCCAGTAGTGGTTGTAAACCGGTGAGATGTGGTAATAATCACCGCGCTGTTAGAAGAGGCCCTAGAAAAAATCATGTTATTTTATTTGACACGATTGTTTTTACATCACCTTCCTGACGCGCTCTTCCAGCTCCATCTATAGTATTACGCTCAACATACACCGCTCGCTCCGCTCAAGGTATTCGCAAAGCTATAATTTTGTTCGTCTGTAGCTCGACCGTAAAAAAATAGGAGTTCCAGTGAAAAACTTTGATCCATTCATGAAAAAATCATGGCTCATCCTAGTAACTAGCGGGGTGATGATTAGCATTCTACCCTCAACAATATCCTACTCAGTAGGTTTTCTTTTAATAAGTTCAGTCTGGTTAGCCATCTACATTGCCTTTGTTATATTTTCATTGAATAAATTAGCCACCGAAGACGGTCTTCTAAAAACAAAAAAACCTATAACGATTTGGGGCTATATTTGGCGTTCAATTATTGTGTACTGGACTTCATGGATTCTAGCCATGTTCCCAGCCCTCATGATCATTGGGACACAACCGTACCCGTCAAACCCGTCAATTCCTGCTTTCCTTTTTATAAGCACACTTCAAGCGCTGTTCTCCATAATCGTGATATGGGCCATTTTTTCGAACGATAGAAAGTCTCAGATTCGGTGGCTTATCTCGTTGGGTCGTGGTTATTGATTTTTACTGGATAAAGTCGTTTCGCTTCGTTTAATGGGGCTGGATAAAGCCAGCCCACGGCAAAGTAGTTATCTCCTAGAGAATTTTTCCCGCAACCAGTTTTATAAAAAAGGCTAGTGGCTTTATTGGAAGCGATTGAACTCGGATAAAAGCCTGCTTTGAGGAACGATGACTTAGAATTGCTTGTGGGGAGGGAATAAGTTATGAACTTGATTATCAAAAAACTCCGCATTTGTCTGAGCAATTGAGGGCTGTTTATGCTACGACATATAAAAACAAGGAGCGACAAATGAAGAATAGTAGCTTTCAAAGAGTTGTACTAAAATCGCTATCAGGCCTAGAATATTTAAGACCATTGTATCGCCAGGCACTTCAGCTGAATGTCATTTTTTTGTTTTCGCTTCTTATATCGGGTTGTTTGAGCGCCGAGCATATAGACCCCTATATTTCCGATGAAGTTCGACAACACCCTATGTCGGATACGGCCGTTTTTTCAGCGGTTCAATTCTCTGGAAATATCTTGGGGCAAATAATTAGTGTAGACGGTGTTGAGACAAGCTGTTGGAGGGCTGGTTGCCCTGGTTGGGTACGGGTAACGCCGGGTGATCACGTATTCAAGGTAAGATTTAGCATTTTTTACGGTATCAACTCATACAAGCACGGAGAGGACGATTTGCATATAACGCATATGGAAGCTAAGCACGTCTATGACACTGTGTTTACCTATCAAGACAATCAGTTTTCCGTGGCGCCTAGAGACTTGGGTGAGGAACCTGAGTACGGAATGAATGTCGGGCTCAAGGGAGTCAACCAACGATATGTTCCGGTGCGTTTTAAGTGATTCCAGAATTTCCATGTTATTTACACCCTAATTAAAGAACGGATTGTAGAACAATTAAAAAACGTGACGGATTTATTCCCACCCTAGAGCAAATGCATTATTGAGTTATGCGGGCTGTCGGCGCCAAATAACAAACCCGCCACGAGGTGTCGGGTTCGCTTTTATCGACAGATGTCTATCTGCTATCGCGGATCAACGTTATCCAACACCCGGTTCGCCAGCAATGAACTCAATTCAATCAACTGCTGGATGCCGAGGAGGATGTGACGGCGAGGGCCTTCCAGGTCGAAGGCCAAGTTGCTGACCATCGCGTCGGCTGCCGCCAGGGTTTCGCTGAGGTTGGCGAGGAGGGATTCGTTATCGGCGTTTTTTGCGACGGTGAAGAGCTGGCCCGGTTGGGACGCATCCTCTGATTTTTCCGATTTTGGTAGCAGGTAATAATCCAAGACGCGATTGGTGGCTTCGTCGTGTTTCTTGGCTTTGGATTTGGTTCGCGAGGAAGCTTGGTCCGCCTCTGGCGGATTCGGTGTAGGTTTGAACATGTGCTGATTACTCCATGGTTAAGCCGCAACCTCTTCCCTACTAAAAGAAGGGTGGCGGCTGTACGCAGGTTAGTAGACCGGGGAGATCAGCATTGCCGGCGCGCCGAAGCGCCCTGCGCACAGCCACCATCAAGGGCAAAGTGAGAACCTGCCTGGATGGAGAGCTCATGCATCTTACTGACACAACCGCGGGCTACTAAACCCGACCACTGATGGGCAGTGGCAGGAAAACGATAGAGCCCAGGGGCAAGGTGCACAAGCGGGCGGATTCTGGCGTAGTTGTAGGTAATGGCGCAAGGTTGGGTAGCCTGGTGGACGGTTAGCGGCGGGAGGATAAACAGGGCTTGGTTTTGGCCTGTAAATCGGGACTAGGCGGGTTTGCGGGTGGGGTTTGAAGTGGCTGTTGCGGGTTTTGTCTGTAGGAGTTTTTCGGGGTGGTTGGGGCTGCTTTGCAGCCCAGCGGGAGCAAGCTCCCTCGCCACGGGGTGTGGGTTGTTCAGAGGATTGGGGCTGCAATGCAGCCGACGGGGATAAGTCCCCTCGCCACGATTGATCTCATTGGATTGGCTGTCACCGGCAGCGGTAATTCGGTTGTTTGTGCTGATGGCACGATGCCACAATGGCTTTGGTTTACCAAGATTCGCCGGGCCATGTAGAAGCCTGGCATCCAGGACAAGCACAACTCAGGAGCAACCATGTCTTATTTCAAAGCAACCGCCGTCGTTATTGCCTTTGCCTCGCTGGTGGGATGCGCGACAAACCGATCCGAGGTCGACGTAACCGGCCCCGCGCCGCAAGCGGGCATGTCGGGCCAAGGTCAGCAGGTGTACATCAACGCCTTGGACGAACGGGTCTTCCAGATCGACCCACCCAGCGCCGATATCCCTTCGCTGAAAAACGATGAAGAAGTGAACGATACCAGCGTCACTCATCGCGCTATCGGCCGAAAGCGCAACGGCTTCGGCAAAGGGCTGGGCGATGTGGTGCTGCCCTCGGGTCGTACCGTTTCGCAACTGGTGGGCAATGCAGTGGCGACGGCCTATCAGCAGGCCGGCTATCAGGTTGTGACAACGCCAACGCCGAGTGCCGCAGCGGTGAATGTGCACATTATCGAGTACTGGTCGTGGTTCTCTCCCGGTGCGTTCACCGTGGCGGTGAACAACAAGGCCCACTTGAAAATCGAAGCCCCTGGCGCAGCGCCGCTTGAGGTGATTACCACTGCGCGCGACAGCATGCAGATAGCCACCGACGGTGACTGGAAAAAGATCAACGAGCAGGGCCTCAATACCATCGTCGCCGAGACCGGCAAGCAACTGGGCAAAGCCAAGCCATAAGGCTACACGACAGCCAGAATCAATCTGGCGCGCCGATACGTAGCGTTGCTCTAAAAGAGGGGCCAAGGGCAAATTGCAGTCGCGAATGAACTTGCCCCTTTTTATCCCGAGTGCCGGCATGATACGGACCACGTAAGGGCGTTCGGATTCTCTTGGTGCGGAAACTACATCGTTGCGGCGTGCGGCAGTGATTTCGATCTTTGGTCGAGAAATTCCAAGCTGTAGCGACTGGCCGTCGCGGCTGATTGTGGGCCGTGAAAAACAGGAAGGATCCCCAGGATCTGCTTCATTGTTCTCCAACCCTCATGATAAATTCCCCGCCGCGACCTCTAATCAATAGAGGGCATTCAGGGAGAGAAGTAAGTGATCAAGTCTTTGTTGGTTGGGGCATTGCTGGCAATGGCATCAGCATCGGCATCTGCGATGAGTTGCGATAACCCAAGAA
Source organism: Pseudomonas medicaginis (assembly GCF_965119365.1). Taxonomy (NCBI): domain Bacteria; kingdom Pseudomonadati; phylum Pseudomonadota; class Gammaproteobacteria; order Pseudomonadales; family Pseudomonadaceae; genus Pseudomonas; species Pseudomonas medicaginis. The sequence continues at coordinate 307,355 of NZ_OZ221631.1, read as the reverse complement.
ACGCCTATGACAGAACCTATTGCGCGTCGCTGAAAATGGTTCAGTCAGATCAGGACATCAATGATCAATACAAGAAGACCATGAGTGCCCTGAACCCGGATCAAAAGAAAAAAGTGAAAGCCGCTCAAATCCAGTGGATCAAAAATCGTGACAGCGCCTGCTCCAACGATGGCCTGCTCTACCTGGACTGCGCCAATGAGAAAACCGAGGCGCGTATCGTCATACTCAAAGCTGTCGAGCGCGAGTGCCGTGCTGCCGGTTGCGACGACGCCAAGCTGTCGCAAGTCGAGTAACCCGTAAACAACGTCGGCTTGCAGTCGTATCCCACGAAAAACCCGACGTAAAGCGTCGGGTTTTTCATTATCAGTGCTACGCAGCGCCACGCTCGACCATGGCACGCCATGTCTGGACGCTGGGGCGTTCCTGCATCCTGGCGTGCCAGGCTCGAAGCGCCACGCATTCTTCAGGCACGGGAAGTTGCACCAGCGAGGCGAAGATCATGCCGCCCAATACCGCAATGTCGGCCATCGAAAACTTGTCGCCCGCCACAAAGAGCCGGTCTTTGAGAAGGTTATCGAAATAGCGCATGCCCCTGATCGCCTTATCGCCCATCCGGGCGCCCCACTCGGCATTCTGGTACAGCTCGACATCTGGGCCGAGGCCCGGCGTGGCATGGTGGAAGTAGGTGCTGACGGCATCGAGAAACTCGATTTCGGCACGCTTGGTCATCATGTGGATGATGCCTTTTTCAACAGGCGTTTCGCCCGTCAGCGTCGGATGACCGTCCAGGCTATCCAGGTATTGGGTGATCGCCGTGCACTCGGCGATCCGCGTCCCATCGTTCAGCTCCAGCACGGGCAGTGTCCCGGAGTAATTGATGGCCAGGAACTCGGGTTGCTTGTGCTCACCGACCCAAAGATTCACCGGTACGAATTCGATGTTCGGCAGCAATCCTTTTTCCGCCAGCGCAATGCGGACGCGGGCGGGGTAGGGGCCGTTGAACCAATCGTAGATTTTCATCGTAGGAACAGTGGAAACGTCAACGCGCTGCTGTGAAGAAGTCATGATTCAATCACCTGCCTGTCAATTGGTAGGCAAAGATTGAGCCGACACTCAGGGGCTGTCAACCCCCTACCTGTCAATTGGCAGGTAAATGGATCTGCGCGTAGAATCGCGGCTACCTGAGTGAACCGAAATCTCGAAACGAGGCTGCAACGTGAACGAAAATGCTCGAGAAGCCATCTTGGCGGCAGCGAAAGCCGCTGCCCAACAGCACGGTTACAGCGGTATCAATTTCCGTAGTATTGCCGACCAAGTGGGCATCAAGAACGCCAGCATTTACTACCACTTTCCAAGCAAGGCAGGCCTGGCTGCGGCGGTTGCTGAACGCTACTGGCAGGACGCACTGCGCATGCTTGAAGAGATACGCGCCGCCCATTCCGATCCGAAGGCGTGCGTGCGGCTGTATCCCTCCATTTTTCGAAAGTCGCTTGAGGACGGCAACAGGCTTTGTCTGTCCAGCTTCATGGCAGCCGAATACGAAGATCTTCCCGATGAAGTGTCGCGAGAGATCAGGGCTTTTGCGGACGTTAACGTGGAGTGGCTCGCCCAGGTGTTGGCAGATGCCGGAGTGGGCAGCGCAGCAGAATGTGAACGCCGAGCGCGGGCCATTTATACCGCTGTTGCGGGAGCTCAGTTGATTGCGCGGACTCGAGCGGATCTCGGCCTGTTCGATGATTTGATATTGAGCTACCGGGAAGCGGGGTTGATTCCAGCCTGATTGCTCGTTTCTTAAACAAATGACACGGTTGGTCTGTTGGAATGCTTGGGGCTGCTTCGCAGCCCAGCGGGAGCAAGCTCCCTCGCCACGGGGGTGTTCCTGCATAGCGTTTGGGGATAAATCCCCTCGTCACAGTAATTCAGTTGTTTACGGTAATGGCGGGGTGCCACAATCGTTTTTTTTTGTTGCGTCATACCCAGGTGGTTCAAATGTATGGCCCAAGATTGCGCAATGGCCAGGATTTTGTAATAGCCGAGCAGGTGCGCACCGACCGATTGCAGCAGCTGTTTCGTCAATCCGTTTCTGCGGTTTTTGGTAGTTACCTTGCTGCCATCATGCTGAGTTGGCTGTGTTGGGATCGTTTTGAGCACAGCGCTATTTTTTGGTGGATGGCCATCCTGACCGCATCGACGCTATTGCGTATCGCGATGTTCGTTGCCTATTTCCGCAGCGACGAAAGTCAGCGCACGCCTCAACATTGGGAGCGTAAATACTGGGTCACACTGGTGCTATCCGCCAGTATCTGGGGCGGCGGGGCGTTCGTTCTCATGCCGGCGGACGATCTGTTGTCCCAGGCGTTGGTCATGCTCTTTACGGTCGGCATGTCCGTCAGCGCGGTGTCCTGCTACTCGGCCTATCGCGATATGACCCTGGTCTCCATTGGCGTGGTGCTGTTGCCGTGCACGATCTGGCTGCTGTTTCAACCGTCCCCGATTCAAGTCGGCATGGCCCTTTCGATTCTGGTGTTCGCAGCATTTGCGGCCCGCGCCACGCACAAAATGTCCCAGGCACTGGAAATCGCCTTTCGACTCACCCGTGAAATGGAACAGGCGAACAGCATTTCAACCCGCGCCGCTCAGACCGATGAACTGACCGGCCTGAAGAGTCGACGGGCGTTTTTCGAGCATGCCCAGCAGCTTTACGACGAATGCAAGGCCAAGCGGCAAGGGTTGTGCGCGGTCATGTTGGACATGGATCACTTCAAGCACATCAACGACACCTACGGCCATCAGGTCGGCGATCAGGTTTTGCGCCAGATGGGAGCGGTCATCAGTTCGTCATTTCGGGCAACGGATATCCACGGTCGGCTCGGGGGCGAAGAGTTCGCCATTCTGCTCCCGGACACTTCCATCGAGGTTGCCACCCAGATTGCAGAACGGCTCATCGATACGATCGCGGGCTTGATGATCGAGCCTGTTCACCATATATCAGCCAGCCTCGGCGTCGCGTCGACGGAGGCCTGCAATAAGGATCTTCACAGCTTGATGAACGATGCGGATAAAGCCCTGTATCGTGCGAAGGCGTTGGGGCGCAATCGAGTGGCTGTTGCTTAGTCGGATTGGCTTTGCATCATTAGCCAGAATTTGATCACCCCCGCGCTCTACCTCACATCCCAGAAGCGTCCCTGGCGGCGTTCCCACGCGGGGGCGCGGGAACGATCGAGAACCCCGAACGCCCTCTCTTCGAAGGCCAGCAATTGCGCGGGCACTGATTCCCTGACATCTCCTTCCTCCTTGGCTCACCCAGCGGTGGGTGATGATGCGCTTTCAGAAAAATAAATTCCCTTATGGATCAATTGGTTAATTCAGTACCGATAATTTATTGAAAATTTATCTTGCGCGCAAAGTATTTGAGCGTTAACTTTATCGCAACTGGTTAGCGCGCAAACATTTAGCGCAAACCAAAACCAAGCTCGATCAGCCCATTCAGCAAGAGGAAACACCATGAACGTTCTCTATACCGCAGTCGCAACCTCTACCGGTGGCCGTGATGGCCGTGCTGTTTCCAGCGACAAGATTCTCGACGTGAAACTGGCCACGCCAAAAGCCTTGGGTGGTGCCGGTGGTGAAGCCACCAACCCTGAGCAACTGTTCGCAGCCGGCTACTCGGCCTGCTTCATCGGCGCACTGAAATTTGTCGCCAGCCAGAGCAAACGCAGCATTCCTGCCGACGCCTCGATCACGGCACACGTCGGCATCGGCCAGATCCCTGGCGGTTTCGGTCTGGACATCGACCTGCACATCAGCCTGCCAGGTCTGGATCAAGCCGATGCCCAGGCGCTGGTCGACGCGGCTCACCAGGTTTGCCCGTACTCCAACGCCACACGCGGCAACGTCGACGTCCGTTTGCACGTCACCGTCTAACTCACCCACATACGAATAAAAGGATCAGGACATGAACACTTTCCGCAAAACACTCGTTGGTTCGCTTCTGGCACTGTCCCTCGGCAATGCGTTCGCGACTTCTTTTGTTCAACCTACGTTCGCTGAGGGTGGTTCGGATCGACTGATCGAAAAACGCGTAGCCGAAGGCGGCTCGGATCGCCTGATCGAAAACCGCGTAGCCGAAGGCGGCTCGGATCGCCTGATCGAAAACCGCGTAGCCGAAGGCGGCTCGGATCGCCTGATCGAAAACCGCGTAGCCGAAGGCGGCTCGGATCGCCTGATGGAAAACAGAGTGGGCTGAACAATTCCTTCACCCCTCCAAAGCCGGTCGAATCAACCCATGTTGCTTCCAAAACAAAAAACGCCGCTTATCTCTCATGAGAAAGCGGCGTTTTTTTGTAACGTGTCATAGGCACCCTAAACGATGCTATCCACCACACCTCCATCAACACGCAACGCCGCACCCGTGGTGGCCGAGGCCTGCTCCGAGCTGGCGTAGATGATCATGTTGGCGACCTCCTCGACACGCGCCGCGCGCTGGATGATCGAGGTGCTGCGGTGCTGGTTGACGAAATCTGCCGCGACCTTTTCCAGGCTGTCCCCGGTGCGCTCGACGTCTGCCTGGAGCATCTGGGCAACGCCTTCGGAAAGCGTCGGCCCAGGCAGCACCGAGTTTACCGTCACGCCCGTGCCGGCGAGACGCTTGGCCAGGCCGCGAGCGATTGAGAGTTGGGCGGTTTTAGTGAAGCCGTAGTGGATCATGTCAGCGGGAATGTTCACCCCGGATTCCGACGAGACAAACACAATCCGCCCCCAACCGCGCTCAACCATGCCCGGCGCGTAGGCCCTGGAAACACGCACGCCGGACATCACGTTGGTTTCGAAGAAGCGCTGCCATTCGCTGTCCGGCGTTTCGAAGAAGTCTTCCAGCTTGAAGATGCCCAGGTTGTTGATGACGATATCGAAGCGTGGATATTTGGCGACCAGTGCCTGGCAGCCCGGCGCGTTGCTCAGATCGCCAACAAATCCATCGGCCCTTGAAGCGAGGGCGCCCAAGCGCTGCAACGCGTCCTCCACGCTGCTCCCGCTGCGACCGTTGATGACCACGTGGGCGCCGGCTTCCAGAAAGCCTTTGGCGGTTGCAAAGCCGATCCCACTGGTGGACCCGGTGACCAACACGTGACGGCCGGTGAAGTCGATGTTCATGAGGGGACTCCTTGATTAATGAACCAGAGGAAGTGCGATATTTCTGACTGGACGGTAGTCCGACGGATTTAGGGATGACTTTGCCATCCCAGCGTCGCCGATATCGCAGGCCCTTAATCATGGACACGATTGAGGCTTTGCGCCTCCTCGTGATCAATCAACCATCAGGAAGCCGACCACACGGCCAGCTCATAGCTGGTCATGGGGAAGGACTGCTACGCAGCCCGGCGGGAGCAAGCTCCCTCGCCACACGATTTGGTAGACCCGGCTTAGGCCTGCGCGCTGAATCGCTGCGCAGCACGCCGTTCAAGCATCGCGGCTTCCGTCTCTTGGGTCGCCAGTTCGCCTTTGTGCGCCAATTGATTGAAGAACAGCCCGTCCGAAAACTCCTGGGGCGGCACCGAGCCGGAGCGCTTGAGCAGCGGTGCCAGGTCGATGGTGCTGGCGAAGTTTTCCTTGGTCAGGTTGTAGCGGCCCAGGTAGCTGCCAGACCAAGGCGAGTCGGCATCCACCATGTCGATGGAAGCATCGCGGAAGGCGCTGGCGGCGGCCTTCAGGTCACTGGAGTCATTGAGCAAAGCGGAGAGCCGCTGGGTTTCCGAGCTGCTGAGCTGGCCGGCCGTGTTGAGCACTTTCAGCTTGCCATCGGCCTCGACGGTGAAGCCGTATTTCTTGCTGGCCAAATCCGGGTGGGTCGCTGACAACGTTGATTGGAATGTCTCGAAGGAGGTTTTCAACGTGTTTTTCGCGCTCTCGGTGATCGCGACATAGCGAGGAAAATCTGGCGATTGGGATCGACCGACCCAGGTGGTAATAGCCACCAGCGGTTGCTCCACGGTCTGGGTTTCTTCATTCGGGTGGTAGATGGCCGCTGGGCCAGCGCTTGCCAGTTCCTTTACGGAGCCCGTTGGAGGATGAGTGACCAACTTCTGATCGGAACGGGTGAGATGGGTGTTGGCGGGTGCAATAGAGGTAGCGCTAAGGGAGAGTTCCATTTCATCGGTCCATGATTGGCGGATACATCGGGTTATCGACAGCCGGGGGCCGAGCTTTAGGAGGGGAGATGGCGTGGGGTGAAGTCAGTTAGTGATGTGGCGGCTGTTAGGGCGCTATCGCGAGCAAGCTCGCTCCCACAGGAATTTATGATGAACCAATGTCTGTAAACAGCCCGGAAACATGGTGGGAGCGAGCTTGCTCGCGATAGCGGTCGGTCTGCTTGCATCGACGTTGGGTGTGCCGCCGTCATCGCGAGCAAGCTCGGCTCCCACATGGGTACTTGGGTGCTCACAGATCCCGCATCCACGACAAACCCAAGCACCCCCGCTCATATGAAACAACAAGTCTTCAGTACCACCGCGCCTCGCCCGGCGGGCGTTTCTTGAAGCGTTTCATGCTCCACATGTACTGGCTCGGGTAGGCGCGCACGTAGCGTTCGACCACTTGGCTCATGGCCGCGCAGGCGGTTTCGGTATCGGTGCTGTACATGGCCTCTGGCGCGGCTTCGAGTATGACCTTGTAACCCGAGCCGTCCGGCAGGCGCAGGGCATGGAGGAAGACGCCGACCGCTTTGCCGCCGGCGAGCATGTTAGGCACGAACTTGCTGGTCAGGGCCTGGGTGGCAAAGAAGGGCACGAAGATACCGGCGGATTCGGCCGGTTCCGGATCGGCGGGGATGCCCACCTGGCCGCCCTTGCGCACTTCCTTGATGACGCTGAGGATGCCTTCCTTGGTCGATGCGGCGACTTTGTTGCCCAGTTGCACGCGCTGTTTGCGCAGCAATTCATCCACCGCCTTGAGCTTGGGCGGACGGTAGAAAATGATCGGTTTGCACTGGCTGCAATAGAAGTGGTTGAGCACTTCCCAGTTGCCCAGGTGGCTGGTGATGCCGACCACGCCTTTGCCGGAGGCCAGCGCTTCTTTCAGCACCTCCAGGCCTTCGACTTCACGCACCAGGTCGATGGAGCGCTGGGCCGGCCAGATCCAGGCGCAGGCGCTTTCGGTCAGGGATTTGCCGATGTCCTTGAGGCTCTGGCCCACCAGGCGTTCACGCTCGGCCGGGTCCATCTCGGGAAAACATTTGGCGAGGTTGATCCGCACCACGTCGCGGGAGCGGTTGGGCAGCTTCCACATGAACCAGCCAATGGCCGAGCCCACCGCTTGCACCGCCCGCCAGGGCAGCAGCGCAAACAACCGCAGAGCGCCGACCAGCAAGGCGCCTTTCAACTTATCCACAGGTCACTCCTGAATGTATGGGCCGTGTTGCGAGCCGGCTATTCTAACCGCCGTTTACCAACTCGGCGTAGCGGTCGCAATCCTGGGTGTGGTCCATGACCATGCCCGAGGCCTGCATCAGCGCATAACAGATGGTCGGCCCGACGAAAGTGAACCCGGCTTTTTTCAGGCCTTTGCTCATCGCCAATGCCTCGGGCGTGATGGCCGGCACTTCGGTGCGGTCCTTGAAATGGTTGACGATGGGTTTGTCGCCCACGAACGACCAGAGGAACGCCACCGGGTCTTCCAGCGCCAGCCAGGCCTGGGCGTTGCGGCGGGCGGCCTTGAGCTTGAGGCGGTTGCGGATGATGCCGGGGTCGAGCATCAGCTCATCGATTTCGGCGTCGCTCATCTGCGCCACGCGCTGCACGTCAAAGCCGTACAACACTTCCCGGTAGCGCTCGCGTTTGCGCAAAACGGTGATCCAGGACAACCCGGCCTGGAACCCTTCAAGCAAAAGCAACTCGAACAAACCCTGCGCATCGCGCAGCGGCGTGCCCCACTCCTGATCGTGATAAGCCATGTACAACGGATCGTCAGAACACCAAAAGCAGCGTGGCATAAGGCTCCAGGGGGCGTGCGCACGAACGAATCGGGTATACTCCCGCTCTTTAAATCGCAGCCCAAGAAACAGGTGAATTTCGTGAGCCAGCCTACGCCAGCCGTGCGTACCTTCCAAGACTTGATCCTCGCCCTCCAGCAATACTGGGCCGAGCAAGGTTGTGTGGTACTTCAGCCCTACGATATGGAAGTAGGCGCCGGCACTTTCCACACTGCCACGTTTCTGCGTGCCATCGGCCCGGAAACCTGGAACGCCGCTTATGTGCAGCCCAGCCGCCGCCCGACTGACGGCCGCTACGGCGAAAACCCGAACCGCCTGCAGCACTACTACCAGTTCCAGGTGGTCCTGAAGCCGAACCCGGAAAACTTCCAGGAACTGTACCTGGGCTCCCTCAAGCATGTCGGCCTCGACCCGCTGGTGCACGACATCCGTTTCGTCGAAGACAACTGGGAGTCGCCAACCCTGGGCGCCTGGGGCCTGGGCTGGGAAGTCTGGCTCAACGGCATGGAAGTGACCCAGTTCACCTATTTCCAGCAAGCGGGCGGCATCGAGTGCTACCCGGTCACCGGCGAGATCACCTACGGCCTCGAACGCCTGGCCATGTACCTGCAGGGCGTGGACTCGGTCTACGACCTGGTCTGGGCCGACGGGCCGTTCGGCAAGGTGACCTACGGTGACGTGTTCCACCAGAACGAAGTGGAACAGTCGACCTACAACTTCGAACACGCCAACGTCGAGAAGCTGTTCGAACTGTTCGATTTCTACGAAAGCGAAGCCAAGCGCCTGATCGAGCTGGACCAGCCGCTGCCGTTGCCGAGCTATGAAATGGTGTTGAAGGCGTCCCACACCTTCAACCTGCTGGATGCACGCCGGGCGATTTCCGTGACCGCGCGCCAGCAATACATCCTGCGTGTACGCACCCTGGCGCGCTCCGTTGCGCAAGCCTACCTGCTGGCCCGTGCCAAGCTGGGCTTCCCGATGGCGACCCCGGACCTGCGTGATGAAGTGTTGGCTAAGCTGGAGGCTGCACAATGAGTGCTCAAGATTTCCTGGTTGAATTGGGCACCGAAGAACTGCCACCCAAAGCCCTGAACACCCTGGCCGATGCGTTCCTGGCCGGTATCGACAAAGGCCTGCAAGCCGCCGGCCTGAGTTACGAAGCCAAGCAGGTGTACGCCGCGCCGCGCCGCCTGGCCGTGATGATCACCGCCCTGGCGACCCAACAGCCGGACCGCAGCATCAACCTCGACGGCCCGCCACGCCAGGCCGCGTTCGATGCCGACGGCAACCCGACCCAGGCCGCCCTGGGCTTCGCCAAGAAGTGCGGCGTGGACCTGAGCGAAATCGACCAGAGCGGCCCGAAGCTGCGCTACAGCCAGAGCATCAAGGGCAAGCCGACCGCCAGCCTGTTGCCAACCATCGTCGAAGACTCCCTCAATGACTTGCCGATCCCCAAGCGCATGCGCTGGGCCGCGCGCAAGGAAGAGTTCGTGCGTCCGACCCAATGGCTGGTGATGCTCCTGGGCGACCAAGTGATCGATTGCACGATCCTGGCCCAGAAGGCCGGTCGCGACTCCCGTGGCCACCGCTTCCATCATCCGCAGAGCGTACGCATCACCTCGCCGGCCAACTACCTGGCCGACCTGCGTGCCGCCTACGTGCTGGCCGACGCCAACGAGCGCCGCGAGCTGATCAGCAAGCGCACCGAAGAGCTGGCCACCCTGCAGGAAGGCACCGCCATCGTGCCGGCCAACCTGCTGGACGAAGTGACCGCGCTGGTGGAATGGCCGGTGCCGCTGGTGTGCTCGTTCGAGGAACGTTTCCTCGAAGTGCCGCAGGAAGCGTTGATCACCACCATGCAGGACAACCAGAAGTACTTCTGCCTGCTGGACGCAGACGGCAAGTTGCTGCCGCGCTTCATCACGGTCGCCAACATCGAAAGCAAGGACCCGCAGCAGATCATCGCCGGTAACGAAAAAGTCGTTCGCCCGCGCCTGACCGATGCCGAGTTCTTCTTCAAGCAAGACAAGAAACAGCCCCTGGAAAGCTTCAACGAGCGCCTGCGCAACGTGGTGTTCCAGGAAAAGCTCGGCAGCGTCTACGACAAGGCCGAGCGTGTTTCCAAACTGGCGGCATTCATCGCCCCCCGCATCGGCGGCGATGCCCAGCGCGCAGCCCGTGCCGGCATCCTGTCCAAGTGCGACCTGTCCACCGAGATGGTCGGTGAGTTCCCGGAGATGCAAGGCGTCGCCGGTTACTACTACGCCCTCAACGATGGCGAGCCGCAAGACGTGGCCCTGGCCCTGAACGAGCAGTACATGCCCCGCGGTGCCGGCGCTGAACTGCCGACCACCCTGACCGGCGCGGCCGTGGCGATCGCCGACAAGCTCGACACCCTGGTCGGCATTTTCGGCATCGGCATGCTGCCCACCGGCAGCAAAGACCCGTATGCCTTGCGGCGCGCGGCGCTGGGCGTGTTGCGGATCCTGATCGACAAGCAACTGGACCTGGACCTGGATGACGCCGTGGCATTTGCCGTCAACGCGTTCGGCAGCAAGGTCAAGTCTGCCGGCCTGGCCGATGCGGTGCTGGAGTTCATCTTCGACCGCCTGCGTGCGCGCTATGAAGATGAAGGCGTCGACGTCGCCACCTACCTGTCGGTGCGTGCCCTGAAACCGGGTTCGGCCCTGGATTTCGACCAGCGCGTACAAGCGGTGCAGGCGTTCCGCAAGTTGCCGGAAGCCGCCGCGCTGGCGGCGGTGAACAAACGCGTATCGAACCTGCTGAGCAAGGCCGAAGGCAACATCGCGGCCACCGTCGAAGCCAAGTACTTCGACAACGCCAACGAGTTTTCCCTGTACTCGGCTATCCAGCAGGCGGACCAGGCGGTCCAGCCGATGGCAGCGGCGCGTCAGTACAGCGAAACCCTGGCCCGCCTGGCGGCACTGCGCGAGCCGGTGGATGCGTTTTTCGAAGCGGTGATGGTCAATGCCGAAGACGCCAACGTGCGGGCCAACCGCTACGCGCTGCTGGCGCGCCTGCGTGGGCTGTTCCTCGGCGTCGCCGATATTTCGTTGCTGGGGTAACGCTTGAAACTGCTGATTCTCGATCGGGACGGGGTGATCAATCACGACTCCGACGCTTACATCAAATCGGTGGAGGAGTGGTTGCCGCTGCCTGGTTCGATCGACGCCATCGCGCAGTTGAGCAAGGCCGGCTGGACGGTGGCAGTCGCCACCAACCAGTCGGGCATTGCCCGCGGTTATTATGACCTCGCCGTCCTGGACGCCATGCATGAGCGCTTGCGCGCCCTGGTGGCGGAGCAGGGCGGGGAAGTCGGCTTGATCGTCTATTGCCCACACGGGCCGGACGACGGCTGCGATTGCCGCAAACCCAAGCCGGGCATGTTGAAAACCATTGCCGCGCATTACGATGTGGCCTTGGCAGGTGTGTGGTTCGTCGGTGACAGTCTCGGTGACCTGGAGGCGGCCAAGGCCGTCGATTGTCAGCCAGTTTTGGTAAAGACCGGGAAAGGCGAGAAGACTCTGGGCAAGACCCTGCCGGTGGGCACCTTGATTTTTGACGACCTGGCGGCGATTGCCGCTGAACTTATCCACAATTAGAGCTCCCAAGACATCCTGATCAAGGACTGTTCGGGAAGCGCTTGAACAGGCGGGCATTGCCCGCAACGGTAAACGCCGCTATGTCGATATTGCAGGCCATCCGAAGCTTTCTCTTTTACCTGCTGTTGGGCACCAGTTCCTTGTTGTGGTGTTCCTTGAGTTTTTTTATCGCGCCTTTTCTGTCGTTCAGGGCGCGCTACCGTTTCATCAACGTGTACTGGTGCCGCTGCGCACTGTGGCTGAGCAAGGTGTTCCTGGGTATCCGCTATGAGGTGAAGGGTGCCGAGAACGTGCCGGACCGGCCCTGCGTGATCCAGTCCAACCATCAGAGCACCTGGGAGACGTTCTTTCTCTCGGCCTATTTCGAGCCGTTGAGCCAGGTCCTCAAGCGTGAACTGCTGTTCGTACCGTTCTTTGGCTGGGCCATGGCGATGCTGCGCCCGATTGCCATCGATCGCGACAACCCCAAAGTGGCCCTCAAGCAAGTGGCGAAAAAGGGTGACGAGCTGCTCAAGGACAATACCTGGGTGCTGATCTTCCCCGAGGGCACCCGTGTTCCTTACGGGACGGTTGGCAAATTTTCCCGCAGCGGATCGGCATTGGCGGTGAACGCGAACCTGCCGGTGTTGCCGATTGCACACAATGCCGGCAAATTCTGGCCCAAGGCGGGCTGGATCAGAACACCGGGGGTCATCACCGTTGTGATCGGTGCGCCGATGTATGCCGAAGGCACGGGGCCCCGCGCCATCGCCGAGCTCAACGACCGCGTACAAGCCTGGAATGAACAGACACAACGGGAAATGGGCTCGCTTCCTCCCGGTCCTGTCGCAGAAGTACCCACAGAACACGCTGCTGTTTGATATCTGTGGATAACCTGTGTACCGTTTTTTCGAAACCCGTTGTTTTTATGCTGTAGGTATATGTTTTTAATACATATTTCCTAAACACATAAAACCCGCGGCCAGGTGCATAAGTTTTTATAGCAGCACAAAATCGCAGCCTGAGGCGCTACCGAAGGCTGCAATCTGTTCAACTTTCCAATAACGGAAAGCGCAGAGTGAACGTCGTCCCCTGACCTACCACGCTGCGGCATTCGATTTTCCCCTCGTGATGATCCACCACGGCCTTGACCATCGATAAGCCCAGGCCAATTCCATCGACCCCCTGGGCCGACGAAAACCGTCGGTACTGACTGAACAGATCCGGCAGTTCTTCGGCGCTGATGCCCTTGCCTGGGTCGGCGACATTGCAGACTAACCAGCCCGAGGCGCAATGCACCTGCAGGGAGATGCGGGCCCCGGGCGGACTGTACTTGATGGCGTTTTCCAGCAGATTGAACAGGGCACGGGTCAACAACGACTGATCCGCCCTCACCATCGCCTCTTCATCCTCTATTTCATGGACCAACTGGATGCGCTTTGCCTGGGCGATGGGCAACGCCTGGTCGAGCACGTCCAGCACCAGCATGGCGAACAGCGTCGGCTGGAATTGGTACGCCTCGGACTCGGCCTTGGCCAATTGCACGAAGCCCTCGGTCAGCTCCAAGGCGCGTCGTACCTGGCGCTCGATCTGGTCGAACAACGGATGATCGCCCGCCTGGTGTCGCTGCACATCGAGCAACGCAAGGATCGCCGAATGAGGGGCGCGCAAATCATGGGAGAGGAACCGTAGCATGACGCTGCGCTGCTCTTGTGCCTCACGTTCAGCGCTCAGGTCCGTGAGGCTCAGCAACCAGCCAATCGGCGCATCGCCATCAACTGGCAACAACGCAGCCCGTTCCAGGCGCAAGCAGCGCTCGCGAAAATCGCGAAACTCCACCAAAGGCAACGTGGACAAGCGGTGATGCCCCCCATGCTCCAACCCTGGATAACCCAGTTGCCCAAGATGTTCCAGCAGGTCGCCACCCGCCAGGTCACGGCCGAACAATTCTCGCGCCTTGCGATTACCGAGCAGCAGCTTGCCTTGGGGATCGCTGATCATGGTCGCCACGGGCAGGTATTCCAGGCCGTCGGCAATGAAGCGCCGGGTGTCGCGGGTTCGGCTCATGGCTTGTTCCAAGGCCATGATCTGGCCCTGCAAACGATCGCCGCCGGTGTAGGAGGCTCGACGACGCTCCGGGAAGACTTTGGGCTCCGCGTCCAGGCGGGCCAGCTCCCAGCCGAAATAGGCCAACACCACACTCAAGCGCCGCCAATTCCAGATCAGGTAGCCGAACATGATCCCCAGCACACTGGCCATCGGCGACCACCACCACCCCCGCGCGCCCAGCACGGCGCTGATCAACAGGGCCAGGCTCATGCCGCCCACCGTTGTCCACAGGGCCAGGCGCGGGCGCAACAGCAGCAAGCCCAATACACACCCCACCAGGCACACCGACAACAATGCGGCGCCCGAATGGTTGCCCGTGGATTGGCTGCTCAAGGACAGCAAGGCCGTCAGCGGCAATAGCAGCAGACTTATCCACAACCACTCCCGCACCAATTGTCGAAACAACCGCTGAACTTGGGTAGGCTCACGACTTTCACGGCGACGCTGGTTACTCATAGGCTTCCTGGCCAAACTCAAGGACTGGGGTTTCTTCACAGGCCTGCATCAAGCCCGCGACTATAACGAACTCGAAGGGTGGCGCGCTGCTGCCTTTCCCTCTGTGCCGCGAGCCGGTATTGTCGCAGCCAGCGACAGGTCCCTGAATCAGCCCCTGGCGGCGTTTCATTGCCACCTGAAGATGTCCGTTATTCTCGAGATCAAGGAATCGCATTCCATGCGTGTCGCCATACTGGACGATGAACCGGCCGAACTGCGCCGGGTAGAACAGACACTGCAACAAATCCCTGGCAGGAGCGAGCGAGCCTGGACCCTGCACAGCTTTGACAGAGGCGAAGACCTGTTGCGGCAATTGCGCCGGGAAACCTTCGACTTGTTGATCCTCGACTGGCAGTTGCCCGACATCAGCGGGCTTTCGCTGCTGCGCTGGACCCGCGAGCACATGGATTCGCCTCCGGCCGCCATCATGCTGACCAGCCGCGACGGCGAGCACGACATCGTCCAGGCCCTCAACGCAGGTGCCGACGACTACGTGAGCAAACCCTTCAGGCCCAATGAGCTCAAGGCCCGGGTCACCGCCGTATTGCGCCGTCATAACCTGCAGCGCGCGCCCACCAGCGACGTATTGGTGTTCAACGACCTGGCATTCGACGACGCCGAGCTGACCATCACCCGCGCCGGCATCCCCATCAGCCTGACAGAACGGGAATACCGCCTGGCCCGTTGCCTGTTCGCCAACCTGGGCCGGCCGCTGTCCCGGGAATACTTCTACGAACGCTTCTGGACCCACGAGGAAATGACCTCGTCACGCCCGCTCGATACCCACATCTATCGCCTGCGCAACAAGCTCGGGCTGACGGCGGATCGGGGCTGGCAATTGCTGACGATCTACGGGTATGGGTATCGGTTGGAGAGTGTGGCGGCGGGGAGCGAAGCGTCTGTCGCGAGTTAGGTATTGGATACATCCGTGGCGAGGGGATTTATCCCCGCTGGTCTGCGGCAGCCCCAACCAGGCAACTCGGTGTGCCTGGAAGATAGGGCTCGCTGCTTTAGGGCTGCTGCGCAGCCCAACGGGGATAAATCCCCTCGCCACAACAAGTATCACCCGATCGTCGGTACCAAGCTTCCTGCTTTTGCGATCCGGCGACGCTGTACCAGCACGCCGGATGCCACCACCAAGACACTCAGCAGGCCGGTCGCCAGGATCTCCACACGGTGGGCTTCCTGGAACAACATGATGGTCAAGGCCGCGACGATGAAAATGATCACCGCATAGGTCAGGCCCGGGAACAGCCACATGCTGAAGGCGATTTTTTCTCCACGCGCCATGCGTTGTTTACGCATGCGCAGTTGCGAGAACGCAATCACCAGATACACCAGCAATGCGATCGCGCCGGAGCTGGCCAGCAGGAATTCGAAGACCGCCGCCGGTGCCACGTAGTTGGCGAACACCGCCAGGAAGGCTGCCCCGGTCGACAACATCACCGCCCAGTGCGGTGTACCGCTCTTGTTGGTGCGCCGGGAAACGGCCGGCGCATCGCCACGCTTGCCCAACGAGAACATCATGCGCGACGCCGTATACAGTGCCGAGTTCAGGCAACTGGTGACCGCCACCAGCACCACGATATCAACGATCAGCTTGGCATTGGGGATGCCCATGCGTTCCAGCACTGTCTGGTAGGAACCGACGCTGGCCAGGAGCGGGTCGTTCCACGGCACCAGGGCGACGACGATGAAAATGGAGACGAGGTAGAACAAACCAATCCGCCAGATCACTGAGTTGGTTGCCTTGGAAATCTGCTGGCCAGGGTTCTTCGATTCAGCTGCCGCGATGGTCACGATCTCGGTACCCATGAACGAAAACATGGTGGTCAGGATCGCCCCCAGCACCGCGCCCATACCGTTGGGCAGGAAGCCCTGAGTGTCGAACAGATGCGAAACACCGCTGACCTGGCTGGTGGGCAGCACGCCGAAGATCGCCATCACACCAAGACCGATGAAGCCAATGATTGCCACGACCTTGACCAAGGCGAACCAGAATTCGAACTCCCCGTAATTTTTCACGCTGAACAGGTTGGTGACCGTCAGCAGCAGGGTGATGACGAGCGTGAAGAGCCAGATCGCCACGTTCGGAAACCAGGCATGCAGAATCGTTGCGGCAGCGTTGGCCTCCAGCGGTATCACCAGGACCCAGAACCACCAGTAGAGCCAGCCGATGGTGAAACCGGCCCAGTGCCCAATCGCCCGGTCCGCATAGGTCGAGAAGGAGCCGGTGTCCGGTGACGCCACCGCCATCTCACCCAGCATCCGCATTACCAGCACCACCAGGGCCCCCGCGGCAGCGTAGGCCAGCAGCACAGCCGGGCCGGCCGCGGCGATCGCATGACCGGAGCCGACGAACAGACCGGCGCCAATCACACCGGCGATGGAAAGCATCGTCACATGACGGGGCTTGAGCCCCTGTTCCAGATTATCGGAAGTTTGCGTACCGCTCATTGAGACGTTCCTTGGCATTTGGATTGATTCGTACCACCTCGACCCATCGCTTCTGTCAATTTAAAGAAACGATGTGTAATTTATTAAACACGCAAGTTTTGCGCCAGAAAAGGTGAGGTGCCCGTCATCCGGGGCTCTCCTAAGATTGCTAACCCATTGAGAATGAAGGCTTTGTGCCAGGATGTTACCTCGTTACCCGTGCATGAAAGAGCGGGTCGAAGGGAGGCAGCAATTTTCAATCGTAAAAAAAAGCCAACGCATGAGCGTTGGCTTTTTGTTGGAGCGGGTGCTGCCGAAGGATCAGAAATCCAGGTTGGATACCGCCAACGCATTGCTCTCGATGAAGTCACGACGAGGCTCGACCGCATCACCCATCAGGGTGTTGAAGATCTGATCCGCGCCAATGGCGTCTTCGATGGTGACCTTCAGCATGCGACGCGAGCCCGGGTCCATGGTGGTTTCCCACAACTGATCCGGGTTCATTTCACCCAGACCTTTGTATCGCTGGATGGTGTGGCGCTTGGTGCTTTCCGCCATCAGCCATTCCAGCGCTTCCTTGAACTCGGTCACGGACTTCTTGCGCTCACCACGTTGGATGTACGCACCTTCGTCCAGCAGCGTGCTCAACTGCGCGCCGAGGGAAACAACGGTCTTGTAGTCGTTGCTGCCGAAGAAGTCGCGGTTGAAGGTGACGTAGTTCGACAGACCGTGGGAGATCAGCTCGACCTCCGGCAGCCAGACGTTACGTTCACGGTCTTCGCGCAGGCTGGCTTTGTAGACCAGGCCGGATTTTTCGACGGTGCGCAAGCGTACTTCGTACTGGGCCAGCCAGTCCTGCATCGCAGCGTGATCGGACAGTTGCTCCAGGCTCACGGCCGGCAGGTAGATGAAGTGCTCGGTCAGTTCCTGTGGGTACAGGCGCGACAGGCGCTTGAGGGTCTTCATCACCAGGCGGAAGTCGTTGACCAGGCGCTCGAGGGCTTCACCGGAAATGCCCGGGGCATCTTCGTTCAGGTGCAGGCTCGCGTCTTCCAGGGCCGACTGCGTCATGTACTCTTCCATGGCGTCGTCGTCTTTGATGTATTGCTCTTGCTTGCCTTTCTTGACCTTGTACAACGGCGGCTGGGCGATGTAGATGTAGCCGCGCTCGATCAGCTCCGGCAACTGACGGAAGAAGAAGGTCAGCAGCAGGGTACGGATGTGCGAACCGTCGACGTCAGCATCGGTCATGATGATGATGTTGTGATAGCGCAGCTTGTCGATGTTGTACTCTTCGCGGCCAATGCCGCAGCCCAGCGCGGTGATCAAGGTGCCGACTTCCTGAGAGGAAATCATCTTGTCGAAGCGCGCCTTCTCGACGTTGAGGATCTTGCCCTTGAGCGGCAGGATGGCCTGGGTGCGACGGTTGCGGCCCTGCTTGGCGGAACCGCCAGCAGAGTCACCTTCCACGAGGTACAGCTCGGACAGGGCAGGGTCCTTTTCCTGGCAGTCGGCCAGTTTGCCCGGCAGGCCGGCGATGTCCAGCGCGCCTTTGCGGCGGGTCATCTCACGGGCCTTGCGCGCCGCTTCACGGGCACGGGCGGCGTCGATCATCTTGCCGACCACCAGCTTGGCTTCGTTCGGGTTCTCCAGCAGGAAGTCGGAGAAGTACTTGCCCATTTCCTGCTCGACCGCGGTCTTCACTTCGGAAGACACCAGCTTGTCCTTGGTCTGGGAACTGAACTTCGGATCCGGCACTTTCACCGAAATGATCGCCGTCAGGCCTTCGCGGGCATCGTCACCGGTGGTGGCGACTTTATGCTTCTTCGCCAGGCCTTCCTGTTCGATGTAGTTGTTCAGGTTACGGGTCAGCGCCGAACGGAAGCCCACCAGGTGGGTACCACCGTCGCGCTGCGGAATGTTGTTGGTGAAGCACAACAGGTTCTCGTTGAAGCTGTCGTTCCACTGCAGGGCGATTTCCACGCCGATGCCGTCTTCACGCTGGACGTTGAAGTGGAACACCTGGTTGACCGCGGTCTTGTTGGTGTTCAGGTACTCAACGAACGCACGCAGGCCACCTTCGTACTTGAACAGTTCTTCCTTGCCGCTGCGCTCGTCCTTGAGGACGATGCCGACACCGGAGTTGAGGAAGGACAGTTCACGAATCCGCTTGGCCAGGATGTCCCAGCTGAAGTGGATGTTCTTGAAGGTTTCGCTCGATGCCTTGAAGTGGATCTGGGTGCCGGTGGTCTCGCTGTCGCCAACGATGGCCATCGGTGCCTGAGGTACGCCGTGGACATAGGTCTGTTCCCAGATCTTGCCACTGCGGCGAACGGTCAGGACCAGTTCTTCGGACAGTGCGTTCACCACCGATACACCTACGCCGTGCAGACCGCCGGAGACCTTGTAGGAGTTATCGTCGAACTTACCACCAGCGTGGAGGACGGTCATGATGACCTCGGCGGCGGAAACGCCTTCCTCCTTGTGCACGTCCACTGGGATGCCACGGCCGTTGTCGCGAACGGTGATGGACTCATCCGGGTGGATGATGATGCTGATGTCGTCGCAATGGCCGGCGAGGGCTTCGTCGATGGAGTTGTCGACCACCTCGAACACCATGTGGTGCAGACCGCTGCCATCGTCGGTGTCACCAATGTACATACCGGGACGTTTGCGTACGGCATCCAGGCCTTTCAGCACTTTAATGCTCGTTGAGTCGTACGTATTTTCTTCGCTCAATGCCTTCACTCCCGATGGTCGTGGGTCTGGGTGATACGGCCCTGTTCCACGTGGAACAGGGCGACTGGCGTTTCCGTCTGCCAGCCTTCCCTCAATAATTCGTGGTCTACACAGGTGATGAACACCTGGCAGCGTAAGTCTTCCAGCAAGCGGCACAGCGCGCGACGGTGCGCTTCGTCCAGCTCGGACGGCAAGTCATCCACCAGATAAATACACTGACCACGCCGGGCCTGGCTGACCAGGTGCCCCTGGGCGATACGCAAGGCACACACCACCAACTTCTGCTGCCCCCGGGACAAGATGTCCGCGGCGTTATGTGCGCCCAATCTGAGGCGCAGGTCAGCGCGTTGTGGTCCAGCCTGGGTATGACCCATTTGCTGGTCCCGCTGCAGCGAGCCGGCCAGCACGGTACTCAGTTCCCGGTCCTTGTCCCAGCCTCGGTAATAGCTGAGCGTCAGGCCCTCAAGCTCAACCAGTTCGCTCAAGGTCTGCTCGAAGACCGGTTTCAAGGCTTTGATGTAAGCGCGGCGGTATTCATCGATTTCAGCGCTGGCCTGGCACAGCTCCCTGTCCCAAACCGCTTGCGAAACGGCGTCAAGTGTACCATGTCGCAGCCAAGAGTTTCGCTGGCGCAGCGCCTTCTGCAAGCGCTGCCAAGTCGTCATGAAGCGCGGTTCCACGTGGAACACGCCCCAGTCGAGAAATTGCCGGCGAATCTTCGGTGCGCCTTCCAACAGACGGAAGCTGTCCGGGTTGATCAACTGCAATGGCAGGATCTCGGCCAGTTGCGCGGCACTGCGAGCGTTCTGCCCATCAATACGAATCTGGAACTCGCCTTGCCGGTCACGGGATATCCCCAAGGCGCTATGACCGCCTTCCGCCAGTTCCACCTGCCCAAACACCGTACACGCCAGTTGATCGTACTGGATCACCGGTAACAAGCGGGTGCTGCGAAACGAACGGGCAAGCCCAAGCAGGTGCACGGCTTCCAGGACGCTGGTTTTGCCGCTGCCGTTGGCGCCGTAAAGGATATTGATGCGGGGGGAAGGGGAGAAGGTCACCGGGTGCAGATTGCGCACCGCGGTGACCGAGACGCGACTTAAGGACATCTAGCTTCTGCTGGGCATGATTACAGACGCATCGGCATGACGACGTAAGCCGAATCGTCGTTATCGGACTCTTGCACCAGCGCACTGCTGTTGGAGTCAGACAGGATCAGACGCACTTGCTCGGTGGTCATCACGCCCAACACGTCGAGCAGGTAGCTGACGTTGAAGCCGATTTCCAGGGAGCCGCCGTTGTATTCAACGCCTACTTCTTCTTCCGCTTCTTCCTGTTCCGGGTTGTTCGCCTGGATCTTCAGCTGACCGTTGGCCAGTTGCAAACGAATGCCGCGGTACTTCTCGTTGGACAGGATCGCGGTACGGCTGAAGGCTTCGCGCAGTGCTTGGCGATCGCCCAATACCAGCTTGTCGCCACCTTTTGGCAGCACGCGTTCGTAATCCGGGAACTTGCCGTCCACCAGCTTCGACGTGAAGGTGAACTCGCCGGTGGTGGCACGGATATGGTGCTGGCCCAGTACGATGCTGACGTTGCCATCCGGCTCGGTCAGCAGGCGGGCCAACTCCAGGATACCTTTACGCGGCACGATCACCTGATGGCGATCCGGTTGACCGATATCGGCCTGCATCGAGCACATGGCCAGTCGGTGGCCGTCGGTGGCGACCGCACGGATGACCCCGGCGGACACTTCCAGGAGCATGCCGTTGAGGTAATAACGCACGTCCTGCTGGGCCATGGCGAAACTGGTGCGCTCGATCAGGCGACGCAGCTTGCTTTGATCCAGGCTGCAGGTCAGCGAGCCCGGACCTTCTTCAACGGTTGGGAAATCGTTGGCCGGCAGCGTGGACAAGGTGAAGCGGCTGCGACCAGCCTTGACCACGAGCTTCTGCTCATCGACCTTGATGTCGATCAGCGCATCGTTGGGCAGGCTCTTGCAGATGTCCATCAGCTTGCGCGCGGGCACGGTGATGGAACCCGGATCGGCCGGCTCCTCCAGTTGCACACGACCGACCAGCTCGACTTCCAGGTCGGTACCGGTCAGCGACAATTGCTGGCCTTCGACAACCAGCAGCACGTTGGAAAGTACCGGCAAGGTCTGGCGGCGTTCGACGACGCCTGCGACCAGTTGCAGGGGTTTCAACAGGGCTTCGCGTTGAATGGTGAAATGCATGGTCTAGTCCCTTGCCTTAATAAGCTGCGCTGGTGGTCATCAAGTGGTCAGTGTACGCAGCAGGTTCTTGTAGTCCTCGCGGATGTCCGCGTCGGATTCCTTAAGTTCGTTGATCTTGCGGCAGGCGTGCAGCACGGTGGTGTGGTCCCGTCCACCAAACACATCACCGATTTCCGGCAGGCTGTGGTTGGTCAGTTCCTTGGACAGGGCCATGGCCACCTGACGCGGACGGGCTACCGAACGCGAACGGCGTTTGGACAGCAGGTCGGAAATCTTGATTTTGTAGTATTCCGCAACGGTTCGCTGAATGTTATCCACAGAAACCAATTTGTCCTGAAGCGCCAACAAGTCCTTCAAGGATTCACGAATCAACTCGATGGTGATGTCGCGGCCCATGAAGTGCGAGTGAGCGATCACCCGCTTGAGGGCACCTTCGAGCTCACGCACGTTGGAGCGAATACGCTGTGCGATGAAGAATGCGGCGTCGTGAGGCAGCTCGACCTTGGCCTGGTCGGCTTTCTTCATCAGGATCGCGACCCGGGTTTCCAGCTCCGGCGGCTCGACGGCCACCGTCAGGCCCCAGCCGAAACGCGACTTGAGGCGTTCCTCGAGGCCTTCGATCTCTTTCGGGTAACGGTCACTGGTAAGAATGACCTGCTGCCCGCCTTCGAGCAATGCGTTGAAGGTGTGGAAAAACTCTTCCTGGGAACGCTCCTTGCGGGCGAAGAACTGAATATCGTCGATCAGCAAGGCGTCCACCGAACGGTAGAAGCGCTTGAACTCGTTGATGGCGTTCAGTTGCAGCGCCTTGACCATGTCGGCCACGAAACGCTCGGAATGCAGGTACACGACCTTGGCATTCGGGTTCTTCTTGAGCAGGTGGTTGCCCACGGCGTGCATCAAGTGGGTCTTACCCAAGCCTACACCGCCGTAAAGGAAGAGTGGGTTATAGCCGTGCTTGGGGTTGTCCGCAACCTGCCAGGCCGCCGCACGGGCCAGTTGGTTGGATTTACCTTCGACGAAATTCTCGAAGGTGAAGGTCCGGTTCAGGTAGCTGGTGTGCTTGAGCGCGCCTTCTACCTGGACGGTGCGCTGTTCGGCCCGCACCGGAGCCTGCTGGGAGCTGGCGCCGGCCATGGGGTCGAAGCTGTCCCGCGAAGGTTCTTCGCTGACTTCGGCAACTTTTTGTGTGTTGCGCTTGCTCGGGGCAGACGCGGGAGCCGGAGCGGCATGGTTGTTGACCGGTGCCGGGGCTGCCTGCTGGGCCTGTGACGCGGCGGCGGCGAGCGGCGCATTGGGGGCGGCGCGGGGTGCCGAGCTGCGTTTGCTGCCTATTAATAAGGACAACGCAGGCGCCATGCCATTGCCATGCTCGTCGAGCAGTTCCATGACCCGCCCCAGGTACTTTTCGTTGACCCAGTCGAGAACGAAACGGTTCGGTGCATAGACACGCAACTCGTCGCCTTCGGCTTCGACCTGTAGTGGACGGATCCAAGTGTTGAATTGTTGGGCAGGCAGCTCCTCGCGCAAAAGCTCCACGCACTGCTGCCAAAGTTCCACTGACACGGATATCCCCTAAGTTGAAAGCCGGTGAGGCAAAAACAAGCGGCCATTGTAGCGAGCGGACGTGCACTTATCCACACGCAGGTTGCTCATCGCCCATGATTTATCAATGCGTTAAGCCTGAGAAAGACGACCAGCGGTCAGTGGATAAGCTCTGTGGATAACTGCTCCTGAGGTCGTTGTACAAGTGGGGGTGAAACTCGGTGGATAACCATCCTGTGGATAACCATGCATTCCACCCACAGCTTATCCGACAGTGCAGCACAGGCTGGTCACTGCTTTCCCGCCTAGTTGTCATTCTCTGTACATGGCGGATTACAAGGCCTTGGCATGGTTATCCACAGACAGGCGACGCACTTGCTTTTATAAGCTTTACAGAAAAGCTTTAAATAATTCCCTTCTTTATTTCTATATCTACCGGCGTGTGAGCAATCCCTCGAAGCGGCTGGATATCTATTTAAAGGAAACGCTGGTTGGAAATTGACCTAGAGGCTTGCTTTCTCTAGAATCCCCGGTCTCTTAAAACGGGGGCCATTCCGGCCCGTTGTGGACGAACCAGGTAACACGACATGAAACGTACTTTCCAACCAAGCACTATCAAACGCGCTCGTACCCACGGTTTCCGTGCTCGCATGGCTACCAAGAACGGTCGTGCCGTCCTGTCGCGTCGTCGCGCCAAAGGTCGTGCGCGTCTGGCAGTTTGATAATCCGGCACTGGAGGTGAGTCAGGACTTCAGTCGGGAAAAGCGTCTGCTTACACCCCGGCATTTCAAGGCGGTCTTTGACTCCCCTACCGGCAAGGTTCCGGGGAAAAATCTCCTGCTCCTTGCGCGCAGCAACGATCTCGATCACCCCCGCCTAGGGCTGGTTATCGGGAAAAAGAGCGTCAAGCTCTCCGTTCAGCGCAATCGCCTCAAACGTCTGATGCGCGAATCGTTTCGCCTGAACCAGGATTCACTGGTTGGATGGGACATTGTTATCGTCGCGCGCAAAGGTTTGGGTGACGTAGAAAACCCCGAATTGATTCAGCATTTCGGCAAGCTCTGGAAGCGTCTGGCACGCAACAAGCCAGTACCAGCAGTCAACACCGAAACTGTAGGGGTAGACAGTCCCGATGCGTAAACTGGCACTCGTTCCGATCCAGTTTTATCGCTACGCCATTAGTCCTTTGATGGCCAGTCACTGTCGTTTCTACCCCAGTTGTTCCTGCTACGCGTACGAAGCCATAGAAAATCATGGTCTCCTGCGCGGTGGCTGGCTGACCTTTCGTCGTTTAGGTCGCTGTCATCCGTGGAATCCCGGCGGTTATGACCCGGTTCCGCCTATCCCTACCTCCCGTTCTTCTTCGATGGCCGAGTAATCATGGATATCAAACGCACGATCCTGATCGTCGCCCTGGCAATCGTGTCCTATGTCATGGTCCTTAAATGGAACCAGGACTATGGCCAGGCTGCCTTGCCGACTCAGAATGTTGCAGCCAGCAATACCGCACCGAGCCTGCCGGATGCTCCCGTTGGCAACAACGCTGTCAACAATGACGACATCCCGCGCGCGGCAAGCGATACCAGCGCTCCCGCCGAAGCCCCAGTGGCCGTAAGCAAAGATCTCATTCAGATCAAGACGGACGTGCTCGAGCTGGCAATCGATCCACAAGGTGGTGACGTCGCCCAGCTGAAGCTGCCGCTGTACCCGCGTCGCCAGGATCATCCGGAAATCCCGTTCCAGTTGTTCGACAACGGTAACGAGCGCACCTATCTGGCCCAAAGTGGCCTGATCGGTACCAACGGCCCGGATTCGAACCCGGCCGGTCGCCCGGTCTACTCGGCCGAGAAGAAGACTTATCAACTGGCTGAAGGTCAGGACCAACTGGTCGTGGACCTGAAGTTCAGCAAGGATGGCGTCAACTACATCAAGCGTTTCACCTTGAAACGTGGCCTGTATGACGTAACCGTCTCTTACCTGATCGACAACCAGAGCGCCCAGCCTTGGTCCGGCGCGATGTTCGCCCAACTCAAGCGTGACGCCAGCGACGATCCTTCCTCCAGCACGGCCACCGGCACCGCGACTTACCTGGGCGCCGCCCTGTGGACAAGTTCGGAACCGTACAAGAAAGTGTCCATGAAGGACATGGACAAGGGCCCGCTCAAGGAAACCGTCCAAGGTGGTTGGGTTGCCTGGCTGCAGCACTACTTTGTAACAGCATGGATCCCGCAGAAAGGCGACAGCAACGTTGTCCAGACGCGTAAAGACAGCAAGGGCAACTTCATCATCGGCTACACCGGCCCGACATTGACTGCCGCGCCAGGTGCCAAAGCCGAAACCAGCGCCATTCTGTATGCCGGTCCGAAAAGCCAGGCGGTCTTGAAAGAGTTGTCCCCAGGCCTGGAACTGACCGTGGACTACGGTTTCCTGTGGTTCATTGCCCAGCCGATCTTCTGGCTGCTGCAACATATCCACAGCATCGTCGGTAACTGGGGCTGGTCGATCATTTTCCTGACCATGCTGATCAAGGGTCTGTTCTTCCCATTGTCGGCCGCCAGCTACAAATCCATGGCTCGCATGCGCGCTGTGGCCCCGAAACTGGCCGCGCTGAAAGAGCAACATGGCGATGACCGGCAGAAAATGTCCCAGGCCATGATGGAGCTGTACAAGAAAGAGAAGATCAACCCGCTGGGTGGTTGCTTGCCAATTCTTGTGCAGATGCCAGTGTTCCTCGCGCTTTACTGGGTTCTGCTGGAAAGCGTGGAGATGCGTCAGGCACCGTTCATGTTGTGGATTACCGACCTGTCGATCAAGGATCCGTTCTTCATCCTGCCGATCATCATGGGCGCGACCATGTTCATCCAGCAGCAGTTGAACCCAACGCCTCCGGACCCGATGCAGGCGAAGGTCATGAAAATGATGCCAATCATCTTCACCTTCTTCTTCCTGTGGTTCCCGGCAGGTCTTGTGCTGTACTGGGTTGTGAACAACGTGTTGTCCATCACTCAGCAGTGGTACATCACGCGTAAGATCGAAGCGGCGACGAAAAAAGCCGAGGCGTAACTTGCTCTGTGGATAACCACACAAAACGCCCCCTAGTGGGGCGTTTTGCTATCTGCCACTTTTGTCTGGATACCGGTTTATGAGCGCACCGCGTGAAACCATCGCCGCCGTTGCCACCGCCCAAGGTCGCGGGGGTGTCGGCATCGTCCGTATTTCGGGCCCCTTGGCCAGTGTCGCGGCCAAGGCCATCAGCGGTCGTGAACTCAAGCCGCGGTTTGCGCATTACGGCCCGTTTTTCAGTAGTGACCAGCAGGTGCTCGACGAAGGCCTGGCCTTGTATTTCCCGGGACCGAATTCGTTCACCGGCGAAGACGTGCTTGAGTTGCAAGGTCACGGTGGCCCCATCGTGCTGGACATGCTGCTCAAGCGTTGCCTCGAACTGGGTTGCCGCCTGGCTCGGCCGGGGGAATTCAGCGAACGGGCGTTCCTCAACGACAAACTCGACCTGGCCCAGGCCGAGGCGATTGCCGATTTGATCGAAGCCAGTTCTGCCCAAGCCGCCCGCAACGCATTGCGCTCCTTGCAAGGGGCGTTTTCCCAGCGTGTGCATAACCTCACCGAACAATTGATCGGCCTGCGGATTTACGTCGAGGCCGCGATTGATTTCCCCGAAGAGGAAATCGACTTCCTCGCCGATGGCCACGTGCTGAGCATGCTCGATAAAGTCCGCGATGAGTTATCCACAGTACTGCGCGAAGCCGGGCAGGGGGCCTTGCTACGCGATGGAATGACCGTGGTCATCGCTGGGCGACCGAATGCCGGCAAATCCAGCCTGCTGAATGCCTTGGCCGGCCGCGAAGCGGCGATCGTCACTGAGATTGCCGGCACCACCCGGGACATCCTCCGTGAACATATCCACATCGACGGCATGCCCCTGCACGTGGTGGATACTGCCGGTTTGCGCGATACCGATGACCAGGTGGAGAAAATCGGCGTCGAACGGGCACTCAAGGCCATCGGTGAAGCCGATCGGGTTTTGCTGGTGGTGGATGCCACCGCACCGGAAGCGGACGATCCCTTTGCCTTGTGGCCCGAATTCCTCGAGGTCCGCCCGGATCCCGCGAAAGTTACCCTGATTCGCAACAAGGCCGACCTGACCGGGGAAGCGATTGCCCTCGAAGTCAGCGCTGACGGTCACGTGACCATCAGCCTGAGCGCGAAATCGGCGGGTGAAGGCCTGGAATTGCTGCGCGAGCACCTCAAGGCCTGCATGGGCTACGAGCAGACCTCGGAAAGCAGCTTCAGCGCTCGACGGCGACACCTTGAAGCGTTGCGCCATGCCAGTGCGGCCTTGGAGCATGGTCGTGCGCAACTGACCTTGGCGGGGGCTGGCGAGCTGTTGGCCGAAGACTTGCGCCAGGCACAACAGTCCCTGGGGGAAATTACCGGCGCCTTCAGCTCCGATGACTTGCTGGGCCGAATCTTTTCCAGCTTCTGTATCGGTAAATAGCCCCGCCTTCACAGCCAGGTTTGTCCCTCGAAAGCCTATCGAGCACACCGCAGACCTGGTTACTCCTCTCTTTTTTAACAGATTGCCCTTGATGGCGGCTTGCCTGTGGGCGCTGCCGCCGTCCGGTGGCAGCTGATTTCTGTGGATTAAGCCCTGTGAATAACTGCCACTGAGGTCAGTTGATAAACCCCCTTCAAAACTGAAGATAACGGCCTCTGTGGATAACCACCTCATTCATCCACAGGCTTACACCGGTTATCCAACCCCCTCAATGCCACATGACCACAGGGTTTTGAATCTCTGTACACATTGTAAATAAAGGGATACAGAACGTTATCCACAGAAAGGTTGGGCAGTAAGAATAAACATAAAAACAAAGATTTTATAAATTTCTTTCTTTTTTATTTTTTTAACCGCGAGTTCTCCACAGTTGGTTAAATTTTGTGCAAAGGGTTCTTTAGAAAGGGCGAAGTCCCTATACTTGCCGACCTGGCTCGAAAAACGCCCAGGGCCAGACTCAAAACCTATTTCCGAATTACCTGAATAAAGCAGGCACGAGGTGCGTGGTGGATTTCCCTTCCCGTTTTGAAGTGATCGTCATCGGCGGCGGTCATGCCGGTACCGAGGCAGCACTTGCATCAGCACGCATGGGGGCAAAGACCCTGTTGCTGACGCATAACGTGGAAACCCTCGGTGCCATGAGCTGCAACCCTGCCATTGGTGGCATCGGCAAAAGCCATCTGGTCAAGGAAATCGATGCCCTTGGGGGCGCGATGGCCATGGCCACCGATAAAGGGGGTATCCAGTTTCGCGTATTGAACAGCCGCAAAGGCCCAGCCGTGCGCGCTACTCGCGCCCAGGCCGACCGAGTCCTGTACAAGGCCGCTGTCCGTGAAATCCTGGAAAACCAGCCGAACCTGTGGATATTTCAACAAGCGGCCGATGACCTGATCGTCGAGCAGGACCAAGTGCGCGGTGTCGTCACGCAAATGGGCCTGCGTTTCTTCGCCGATGCCGTGGTGTTGACCACCGGGACCTTCCTCGGCGGACTTATCCACATCGGCATGCAAAACTATTCCGGTGGCCGCGCCGGTGATCCACCGTCAATCGCCCTGGCCCAACGCCTGCGTGAGTTGCCGCTGCGCGTTGGTCGGTTGAAAACCGGCACGCCACCGCGTATCGATGGTCGGTCTGTGGATTTTTCGGTGATGACCGAACAACCGGGTGATACCCCGATTCCAGTGATGTCGTTCATGGGGTCGAAAGAGCAGCACCCGAAACAAGTGAGCTGCTGGATCACCCACACCAACGCCCGCACCCACGAAATCATTGCCGCCAACCTGGATCGTTCGCCGATGTATTCCGGCGTGATCGAAGGCATCGGCCCGCGTTATTGCCCGTCGATCGAAGACAAGATCCATCGCTTTGCCGACAAGGAAAGCCACCAGGTCTTCATCGAGCCGGAAGGCCTGACCACACACGAGCTGTACCCGAACGGCATTTCCACGTCCCTGCCGTTCGATGTGCAACTGCAGATCGTGCAATCGATTCGCGGCATGGAGAACGCCCACATCGTTCGTCCGGGCTACGCCATCGAATACGACTATTTCGACCCCCGTGACCTGAAGTACAGCCTGGAAACAAAGGTCATCGGCGGCCTGTTCTTCGCCGGGCAGATCAACGGCACCACCGGCTACGAAGAGGCCGGCGCCCAGGGATTGTTGGCCGGAGCCAACGCGGCACTGCGCGCCCAGGGCAAAGACAGCTGGTGTCCGCGTCGCGATGAGGCCTACATCGGTGTGCTGGTGGACGACCTGATTACCCTGGGTACCCAGGAACCGTATCGGATGTTCACATCCCGCGCCGAATATCGCCTGATTCTGCGGGAAGACAACGCCGACCTGCGCCTGACCGAGAAAGGTCGCGAGTTGGGACTGGTGGACGACGTGCGCTGGGCCGCGTTCTGCAAGAAACGCGAGAGTATCGAGCTGGAAGAGCAGCGCCTGAAAAGCACCTGGGTTCGTCCCGGTACCGAGCAGGGCGATGCCATTGCCGCGAAATTCGGTACGCCGTTGACCCACGAATACAACCTGCTCAACCTCTTGAGCCGTCCGGAAATCGATTACGCCGGGCTGGTGGAAGTGACTGGCCAGGGGGCGGAAGATCCGCAGGTGGCCGAACAGGTCGAGATCAAGACCAAATACGCCGGCTACATCGATCGCCAGCAAGACGAAATCGCCCGTCTGCGCGCCAGCGAAGACACCAGGCTACCTGTGGATATCGACTACACCGGCATTTCCGGGTTGTCGAAAGAAATCCAGAGCAAGCTCGGAGCGACTCGTCCAGAGACCCTGGGCCAAGCCTCGCGCATTCCCGGCGTCACGCCAGCGGCGATTTCCCTGTTGATGATTCATTTGAAAAAACGCGGCGCGGGCCGCCAGTTGGAGCAAAGCGCTTGAGTTCGATGGTCACCTCGCAACACGCTGAAGAGTTATCCACAGGTGCCCGTCAGCTCGGCGTCAGCCTGACCGAAGCCCAGCACGCGCAATTGCTGGGTTATCTGGCGCTGTTGATCAAATGGAACAAGGCTTACAACCTGACCGCCGTGCGCGATCCGGATGAAATGGTCTCGCGGCATTTGCTCGACAGCCTCAGCGTCATGTCCTTCATCGAAAACGGTCGTTGGCTGGATGTTGGCAGTGGCGGTGGCATGCCGGGCATCCCGTTGGCGGTCCTGTTTCCCGACTCGCAAGTGACCTGCCTGGACAGCAACGGCAAGAAAACCCGCTTCCTGACCCAGGTCAAACTCGAACTCAAACTGGATAACCTGCAAGTTATCCACAGCCGCGTCGAAGCGTTCCAGCCAGCCGAGCCGTTCAACGGGATCATCTCCCGGGCGTTCAGCAGCATGGAGAACTTCAGCAACTGGACTCGCCACCTGGGCGATGCCGATACGCGCTGGCTGGCAATGAAGGGCGTTCATCCGGCCGATGAGCTGGTAGCATTGCCGGCAGACTTCCACCTCGATAGCGAACACGCCTTGGCCGTACCCGGTTGCCAAGGCCAACGCCATCTGCTGATACTGCGCCGCACGGCATGATTGGGAACACAAGCAAGAATGGCTAAGGTATTCGCGATAGCGAACCAGAAAGGTGGTGTGGGCAAGACCACCACCTGTATCAACCTCGCAGCATCCCTGGTTGCGACCAAGCGACGGGTGCTGTTGATCGATCTCGATCCACAGGGCAACGCCACCATGGGCAGCGGTGTGGATAAGCATGGCCTGGAAAACTCCATCTACGACGTCCTGATCGGCGAATGCGATCTGGGCCAGGCCATGCACTTCTCCGAACACGGCGGTTATCAACTGCTGCCGGCCAACCGTGACCTGACGGCGGCCGAAGTAGTGCTGCTGGAAATGCAGATGAAGGAAAGCCGCCTGCGCAGCGCCTTGGCGCCGATCCGGGAAAACTACGATTACATCCTGATCGACTGCCCGCCATCGCTATCGATGTTGACCCTCAACGCCCTGGTGGCCGCCGATGGGGTGATTATCCCCATGCAGTGCGAGTACTTTGCCCTGGAAGGGTTGAGCGACCTTGTGGATAACATCAAGCGCATCGCCGAACTGCTGAACCCGGACCTGAAGGTCGAAGGCTTGTTGCGGACCATGTACGACCCGCGCCTGAGCCTGATGAACGATGTCTCGGCCCAGCTCAAGGAGCATTTCGGCGAGCAGCTCTACGACACCGTCATCCCGCGCAACATCCGTCTGGCCGAAGCGCCGAGCTACGGCATGCCGGCCCTGGCCTACGACAAACAATCCCGTGGTGCGCTGGCTTACCTGGCCCTGGCGGGCGAGATGGTTCGCCGCCAGCGTCGCAACCCACGTACCGCTGCAGCCCAGCCAACTTAAGGAAACCCCATGGCCGTCAAGAAACGAGGTCTCGGACGTGGACTGGATGCATTGCTCAGCGGTCCGACCGTCAGCTCGCTGGAAGAACAGGCCGTGCAGGCCGACCAGCGCGAGTTGCAGCACCTGCCCCTGGATCTGATCCAGCGCGGCAAATACCAGCCGCGCCGGGACATGGACCCGCAGGCGCTGGAAGAATTGGCCCAGTCGATCAAGAGCCAGGGCGTGATGCAGCCGATCGTGGTCCGGCCGATCGCCAATGGCCGCTTCGAGATCATCGCTGGCGAACGTCGTTGGCGCGCCAGCCAGCAGGCCGGCCAGGAAACCATACCGGCAATGGTCCGTGATGTACCGGATGAAACGGCCATCGCCATGGCGTTGATCGAGAACATCCAGCGTGAAGACCTCAACCCGATCGAGGAAGCCGTGGCCCTGCAGCGCTTGCAGCAGGAATTCCAGCTGACCCAGCAACAGGTTGCCGAGGCGGTGGGCAAGTCCCGCGTGACCGTGGCCAACCTGCTGCGCCTGATTGCGTTACCGGAAGTCATCAAGACCATGTTGTCCCATGGCGACCTGGAAATGGGTCATGCCCGGGCATTGCTCGGTTTACCGGAAAATCAACAGGTTGAAGGGGCGCGACATGTTGTCGCACGCGGCCTCACTGTGCGCCAGACCGAGGCACTGGTTCGCCAGTGGCTCAGTGGCAAACCGGCCCCTGTCGAGGCCCCCAAACCCGATCCGGATATCGCCCGCCTGGAACAACGCCTGGCCGAGCGCCTGGGCTCTGCGGTGCAGATTCGCCACGGAAAGAAGGGCAAGGGCCAATTGGTGATTGGTTATAACTCCCTCGATGAGTTGCAAGGTGTCCTTGCGCACATTCGCTGAAACAATTGCTCTTGTAGCGCGCAGTCGGAAATCACTACCTGACAGTTGAATAGGGGCAGAACCGCCCCTATACTCTGCGCGCATTTTGTCGGCACAAATTATGCCAAGTTATTGAATTATGGCGGCCGACTATTGGAGAGCAGAAGCGATGGAAACCCGCACGCCAAACCGCTTGCCGTTCCATCGTCTGGCAGTTTTCCCGGTTCTGATGGCTCAATTCACCGTCGTACTGATCGCCACATTGGCGCTCTGGCAATGGAAGGGAGTCGTCGCCGGATACTCAGGACTTTGCGGAGGCCTGATAGCCTTGCTTCCCAATATTTACTTCGCTCACAGGGCCTTTCGGTTTTCCGGCGCCCGAGCAGCCCAGGCTATCGTCCGGTCTTTTTATGCCGGCGAGGCGGGGAAACTGATTTTGACGGCAGTGCTGTTTGCATTGACGTTCGCAGGTGTGAAGCCATTGGCGCCGCTGGCTGTATTCGGCGTCTTCGTGCTGACCCAACTGGTCAGCTGGTTCGCTCCCCTGCTAATGAGAACAAGACTTTCGAGACCTTAGGGCGTTTGAGGCAACCATGGCAGAGACAACCGCTTCGGGCTATATCCAGCACCACTTGCAGAACCTGACCTTCGGTCAGCTACCCAACGGCGGCTGGGGCTTCGCCCACACCGCAGCAGAAGCCAAGGAAATGGGCTTCTGGGCTTTCCACGTCGATACCCTCGGCTGGTCGGTCGCACTGGGCCTGATCTTCGTTCTTCTTTTCCGCATGGCGGCTAAGAAGGCGACTTCCGGTCAACCTGGTGCACTGCAGAACTTCGTTGAAGTACTGGTCGAATTCGTCGATGGCAGCGTGAAAGACAGCTTCCATGGCCGTAGCCCGGTGATCGCACCGCTGGCACTGACCATCTTCGTCTGGGTGTTCCTGATGAACGCCGTCGACCTGGTACCGGTCGACTGGATTCCTCAGCTGGCCATCCTGATCTCCGGTGACCACCACATCCCATTCCGCGCCGTGTCGACCACCGACCCGAACGCCACCCTGGGCATGGCCTTCTCGGTCTTCGCACTGATCATTTTCTACAGCATCAAGGTCAAGGGCATCGGCGGCTTCATCGGCGAACTGACCCTGCACCCGTTCGGCAGCAAGAACATCCTCGTTCAGGCCCTGCTGATCCCGGTGAACTTCCTGCTCGAATTCGTGACCCTGATCGCCAAGCCGATTTCCCTGGCACTGCGTCTGTTCGGCAACATGTATGCCGGCGAACTGGTGTTCATCCTGATCGCTGTGATGTTCGGCAGCGGCCTGCTGTGGCTCAGCGGCCTGGGTGTAGTTCTGCAGTGGGCGTGGGCTGTGTTCCACATCCTGATCATCACCCTGCAGGCGTTCATCTTCATGATGCTGACCATCGTCTACCTGTCGATGGCGCACGAAGAAAACCATTAAGGCCAGTCTCGACTAGTCTGATGTCCTTCCCGGTCAAACGGGAAGGAGCCCGATCCGGGCTGAGAAACGATTTGTTTTACCGCTTTAATCTAAAAAACCTAAACCATACGACGTAAAAGTCGGGAGGAAAGATGGAAACTGTAGTTGGTCTAACCGCTATCGCTGTTGCACTGTTGATCGGCCTGGGCGCACTGGGTACCGCAATTGGTTTCGGCCTGTTGGGCGGCAAGTTCCTGGAAGGCGCAGCGCGTCAGCCAGAAATGGTTCCAATGCTGCAAGTCAAAATGTTCATCGTGGCCGGTCTGCTCGACGCCGTGACCATGATCGGTGTTGGTATCGCGCTGTTCTTCACCTTTGCGAACCCGTTCGTTGGTCAAATCGCTGGCTAATTACTCGGATGTCTCGAGTAGATTGGTGTGATGGACAACGTAACTGCGAGGTGTTGGCGTGAACATTAATGCGACCCTGATTGGCCAGTCCGTTGCGTTCCTGATTTTTGTACTGTTCTGCATGAAGTTCGTATGGCCTCCGGTCATTGCGGCATTGCACGAACGTCAAAAGAAGATCGCTGATGGTCTGGACGCTGCCAGCCGTGCAGCTCGCGACCTGGAGTTGGCCCATGAGAAAGTGGGTCAGCAACTGCGCGAAGCGAAGGCTCAGGCAGCTGAAATCATCGAGCAAGCCAAGAAACGCGGTACCCAGATTGTCGACGAAGCCCGTGAACAGGCTCGCGTCGAAGCTGACCGTGTGAAGGCTCAGGCTCAAGCCGAGATCGAACAGGAACTCAACAGTGTCAAAGACGCGCTGCGTGCCCAAGTGGGTAGCCTGGCCGTTGGCGGTGCTTCGAAGATCCTGGGTGCCACAATCGATCAAAACGCGCACGCAGAGCTGGTTAACCAACTGGCTGCTGAAATCTAAGCGAGGGCGATCATGGCAGAACTGACCACGTTGGCCCGACCTTACGCTAAGGCGGCCTTCGAGCACGCTCAGGCCCACCAGCAACTGGCCAATTGGTCAGCCATGCTCGGCCTGGCAGCAGTGGTGTCGCAAGACGACACCATGCAGCGCGTGCTCAAGGCCCCGCGACTGACGAGCGCAGAAAAGGCCGCCACGTTCATTGACGTGTGCGGCGACAAGTTCGATGCCAAGGCACAGAATTTCATTCACGTCGTTGCCGAAAACGACCGTCTCCCGCTTCTGCCGGAGATCGCCGCTCTTTTCGACCTGTACAAGGCCGAACAAGAGAAGTCGGTAGACGTGGAAGTGACCAGTGCTTTCGCATTGAACCAAGAACAGCAAGACAAACTCGCCAAGGTTCTCAGTGCACGACTCAACCGGGAAGTGCGCCTGCAAGTCGAGGAAGACAAGTCCCTGATTGGGGGCGTTGTCATCCGCGCCGGCGACCTGGTTATCGATGGCTCGATTCGCGGCAAAATCGCGAAACTTGCCGAAGCATTGAAATCTTGAGTTTGAAGGGGCAGCAGAGCAATGCAGCAACTCAATCCTTCCGAAATAAGTGAAATTATCAAGGGCCGCATCGAAAAGCTCGATGTGACCTCCCAAGCCCGTAACGAAGGCACTGTCGTCAGCGTATCTGACGGCATCGTGCGGATTCACGGTCTGGCCGACGTCATGTACGGCGAGATGATCGAGTTTCCGGGCGGCGTCTACGGTATGGCCCTCAACCTGGAGCAAGACTCTGTAGGTGCCGTGGTATTGGGCGCGTACACGACGCTGGCCGAAGGCATGAGCGCCAAGTGCACCGGCCGTATCCTCGAAGTTCCGGTAGGCAAGGAACTGCTGGGTCGCGTTGTCGACGCACTGGGTAACCCTGTTGACGGCAAAGGTCCGCTGAACAACACCGAGACCGACGCGGTCGAGAAAGTTGCTCCAGGCGTGATCTGGCGTAAGTCGGTAGACCAGCCTGTACAGACTGGCTACAAGGCTGTCGATGCCATGATCCCTGTCGGCCGTGGCCAGCGTGAGCTGATCATCGGTGACCGTCAGATCGGTAAGACCGCCCTGGCGATCGACGCGATCATCAACCAGAAAAACAGCGGCATCTTCTGCGTCTACGTGGCCATCGGTCAGAAGCAATCGACCATCGCCAACGTAGTTCGCAAGCTGGAAGAGAACGGTGCACTGGCTAACACCATCATCGTTGCCGCCAGTGCTTCCGAATCGGCTGCACTGCAATTCCTGGCACCGTACTCCGGTTGCACCATGGGCGAATACTTCCGCGACCGCGGTGAAGACGCGCTGATCGTTTATGACGATCTGTCCAAGCAGGCAGTGGCTTACCGCCAGATCTCCCTGCTGCTGCGCCGTCCACCAGGCCGTGAAGCCTACCCAGGCGACGTGTTCTATCTCCACTCCCGTCTGCTGGAGCGCGCATCCCGCGTTTCGGAAGAGTACGTCGAGAAGTTCACCAACGGCGCCGTGACGGGCAAGACCGGTTCCCTGACCGCTCTGCCGATCATCGAAACCCAGGCTGGCGACGTTTCCGCGTTCGTTCCGACCAACGTGATCTCCATCACCGACGGTCAGATCTTCCTGGAATCGGCCATGTTCAACTCGGGCATCCGTCCTGCTGTGAACGCCGGTGTTTCGGTATCCCGTGTAGGTGGTGCCGCTCAGACCAAGATCATCAAGAAGCTGTCCGGTGGTATCCGTACCGCCCTGGCCCAGTACCGTGAACTGGCGGCATTCGCCCAGTTCGCTTCTGACCTGGACGAAGCGACCCGTAAGCAACTTGAGCATGGTCAGCGCGTTACCGAGCTGATGAAGCAGAAGCAATACGCACCGATGTCGATCGCTGACATGGCGCTGTCGCTGTATGCCGCTGAGCGTGGGTTCCTGACTGACATTGAAATCACCAAGATCGGCAGCTTCGAACAAGCGCTGATCGCTTTCTTCAACCGCGATCACGCCGATTTGATGGCCAAGATCAACGTTAAAGGTGACTTCAATGACGAAATCGACGCTGGCCTCAAAGCCGGTATCGAGAAGTTCAAGGCCACCCAAACCTGGTAAGCCGCAGCGGGAGCCGCAAGGCTCCCGCTTGCTAACCTGATAGGTGTTACATGGCAGGCGCAAAAGAGATTCGCAGTAAGATTGCGAGCATCAAAAGCACGCAAAAGATTACCAGCGCCATGGAAAAAGTGGCGGTCAGCAAAATGCGCAAGGCACAAATGCGCATGGCTGCTAGCCGTCCTTATGCGGAGCGCATCCGCCAGGTGATTGGTCATCTGGCCAACGCCAACCCGGAATACCGCCACCCGTTCATGATCGACCGCGCCGTCAAGCGCGTCGGTTACGTTGTGGTGAGCAGTGACCGTGGTCTGTGCGGTGGCTTGAACACCAACCTGTTCAAGGCCCTGGTCAAGGACATGGCGGTAAACCGCGAACAAGGCGTCGAGATCGATCTGTGCGTGGTCGGTAGCAAGGGTGCGGCTTTCTTCCGCAACTTCGGCGGTAATGTCGTCGCTGCTATCAGCCACCTGGGTGAAGAACCGTCGATCAATGACCTGATCGGCAGCGTCAAGGTGATGCTGGATGCTTACCTGGAAGGCCGGATCGACCGCCTGTCCGTGGTATCCAACAAGTTCATCAACACCATGACGCAACAGCCGACCGTGGAGCAGTTGATTCCACTGGTGGCGACCCCGGAACAGGAACTCAAGCACCACTGGGACTATCTCTACGAACCGGATGCCAAGGAGCTGCTTGACGGCTTGATGGTCCGCTACGTGGAGTCGCAGGTCTACCAGGCGGTGGTCGAGAACAACGCAGCTGAACAAGCGGCGCGGATGATCGCGATGAAGAACGCTACCGACAACGCCGGTGATTTGATCAGCGATTTGCAGCTGATCTACAACAAGGCGCGTCAGGCTGCGATCACCCAAGAGATCTCGGAAATCGTCGGCGGCGCTGCCGCGGTTTAACGGTTCAAATATTCAGAGGATCCAGCTATGAGTAGCGGACGTATCGTTCAAATCATCGGCGCCGTTATCGACGTGGAATTCCCACGCGACAGCGTACCGAGCATCTACGACGCCTTGAAGGTTCAAGGCGCCGAAACCACCCTGGAAGTTCAGCAGCAGCTGGGCGACGGCGTGGTTCGTACCATTGCGATGGGCTCCACCGAGGGCTTGAAGCGCGGTCTGGACGTCAACAACACGGGCGCAGCCATCTCCGTACCGGTCGGTAAAGCGACCCTGGGCCGGATCATGGACGTACTGGGCAACCCGATCGACGAAGCTGGCCCGATCGACACCGAAGAGCGCTGGGGCATTCACCGTCCTGCGCCAACCTTCGCTGAACAGGCCGGTGGCAACGAGCTGCTGGAAACCGGCATCAAGGTTATCGACCTGGTCTGCCCGTTCGCCAAGGGCGGTAAAGTCGGTCTGTTCGGTGGTGCCGGTGTAGGCAAGACCGTAAACATGATGGAACTGATCCGTAACATCGCCATCGAGCACAGCGGTTATTCCGTGTTCGCCGGTGTGGGTGAGCGTACTCGTGAGGGTAACGACTTCTACCACGAGATGAAGGATTCCAACGTTCTGGACAAAGTGGCACTGGTCTACGGCCAGATGAACGAGCCGCCGGGAAACCGTCTGCGCGTAGCCCTGACCGGCCTGACCATGGCCGAGAAGTTCCGTGACGAAGGTAACGACGTTCTGCTGTTCGTCGACAACATCTACCGTTACACCCTGGCCGGTACCGAAGTATCCGCACTGCTGGGCCGTATGCCTTCGGCAGTAGGCTACCAGCCGACCCTGGCCGAAGAGATGGGCGTGCTGCAAGAGCGCATCACTTCGACCAAGCAAGGCTCGATCACCTCGATCCAAGCGGTATACGTACCAGCGGACGACTTGACCGACCCGTCGCCAGCGACCACCTTCGCCCACTTGGACGCCACCGTCGTTCTGTCCCGTGACATCGCTTCCCTGGGTATCTACCCGGCAGTAGACCCACTGGACTCGACTTCGCGTCAACTGGACCCGAACGTGATCGGCCAGGAGCACTACGACACCGCTCGCGGCGTCCAGTACGTGCTGCAGCGTTACAAGGAACTGAAGGACATCATCGCGATCCTGGGTATGGACGAGCTGTCGGAAGCCGACAAGCAGTTGGTAAACCGTGCTCGTAAGATCCAGCGCTTCTTGTCGCAGCCGTTCTTCGTGGCTGAAGTCTTCACCGGTGCCTCGGGTAAATACGTTTCCCTGAAAGACACCATTGCTGGCTTCAAAGGCATCCTCAACGGTGACTACGACCACCTGCCAGAACAAGCGTTCTACATGGTCGGCGGCATCGAAGAAGCGATCGAGAAAGCCAAGAAACTGTAATCCCGGCGCCCGGCAACGGGCGCTAATTTAGGTTGAGGCAATCAGATGGCTATGACAGTCCATTGCGATATCGTCAGTGCGGAAGGGGAAATCTTCTCCGGTCTGGTCGAGTTTGTGGTTGCGCACGGTGAGCTGGGTGATCTTGGTATCGCCCTGGGTCACGCACCGCTGATCACCAGCTTGAAGCCAGGTCCGATTACTCTGACCAAGCAGGGCGGGGAAAGGGAGGTGTTCTACATCTCCGGTGGTTTCCTCGAGGTTCAGCCGAACATGGTCAAGGTCCTTGCCGACACCGTGCAACGTGCTGCCGACCTGGACGAAGCCTCCGCTCAGGAGGCCGTCAAGGCCGCCGAGAAGGCCCTGCACGAGCGAGGCGCGGAGTTCGACTACGGTTCTGCTGCCGCACGTCTGGCCGAGGCCGCAGCCCAGCTGCGCACCGTCCAGCAGATCCGCAAGAAGTTCGGCGGCTAAGCCGTCCGCTTTCTGTGCGATTGATTAAAAAGGGTAGCCTCGGCTACCCTTTTTTCTTTTCCCGACACTCTTTATCTGGTCGCAGCCGCTGACCACCCAGGATTGGTAGCCAGTCATGTCTCTTGAAATCGTTATCCTCGCGGCCGGCCAAGGCACTCGCATGCGTTCGGCGTTGCCCAAGGTCTTGCACCCGGTCGCCGGCAATTCCATGCTCGGTCATGTTATCCACAGCGCGCGGCAACTTGATCCACAGCGCATTCATGTGGTGATCGGTCACGGTGCCGATGCGGTACGCGAACGCCTGGCGGCGGATGACCTGAATTTCGTCCTGCAGGACAAACAACTGGGCACCGGCCACGCGGTGGCCCAGGCCGTACCGTTCATCACGGCCGATACGGTGCTGATTCTCTACGGCGATGTGCCGCTGATCGAAGTCGAGACCTTGCAGCGCCTGCTCAAGCACGTCGCGCCACAGCAGTTGGGCCTCTTGACCGTCGAATTGGACGACCCCACCGGCTACGGCCGTATTGTGCGCGACGCCGACGGCCAAGTGACGGCGATCGTCGAGCAAAAGGACGCCAGCGAAGCCCAGCGTGGGATTAGCGAGGGCAACACCGGGATTCTTGCCGTGCCGGCCGAGCGCCTGGGCGACTGGATGAGTCGTCTGTCGAATAACAATGCCCAGGGTGAGTACTACCTGACCGATGTGATTGCCATGGCCGTTGCTGACGGACTGGTCGTCGCCACCGAGCAACCGCTGGATGCCATGGAAGTGCAGGGCGCCAACGATCGCCGGCAACTGGCCGAGCTGGAGCGCCACTATCAATTGCGCGCCGCCCGCCGCCTGATGGCCCAAGGCGTGACCCTGCGCGATCCATCCCGTTTCGATGTGCGCGGTGAAGTCAGCGTGGGGCGCGACGTGGTCATCGATATCAACGTCATCCTCGAAGGCAAGGTCGTCATCGAAGACGACGTGGTCATCGGCCCGAACTGCGTGATCAAGGACAGCACCTTGCGCAAGGGCGTGGTGGTCAAGGCCAACAGCCATCTCGACGGCGCGGTCATGGGCGAAGGTAGCGATGCCGGGCCGTTTGCGCGGTTGCGTCCAGGCTCCGTGCTGGAAGCCCGGGCCCATGTGGGTAATTTCGTCGAACTCAAGAACGCTCATCTGGGCGAAGGCGCCAAGGCCGGTCACCTGACCTACCTGGGCGACGCCGAGGTGGGGGCCCGCACCAACATTGGCGCCGGCACCATTACCTGCAACTACGACGGCGCGAACAAGTGGAAGACCGTGTTGGGGGAGGACGTGTTCATCGGCTCCAACAACTCCCTGGTGGCCCCTGTGGATATCTCCAGCGGTGCGACCACGGCGGCCGGTTCGACCCTGACCCAGAATGTGGATAACGGCCAATTGGCGGTGGCTCGCGCACGCCAACGCAACATCGACGGCTGGAAGCGGCCGGAAAAAATCAAGAAGCCCTAAGTTATCCACAACCCCTGTGGAAGCGGGCTTGCTCGCGAAAGCGTCGTGTCAGTTCATGCTGTACTGTCTGATTCGACCCCTTCGCGAGCAAGCCCGCTCCCACATTGATCTAATGATTTCTGAATTTTTCTCCTGGCGCCTTGACGATATCGTTGCAATAGGTTTTGATTGCTTACGTTATCTTTCGAATCGAAACTTAAGCCGCCATGTCGAAACGCAACACGCCACAGCGCCGTCATAACATCCTTGCTTTGCTCCAGGAGCAGGGCGAGGTCAGTGTGGATGAGCTGGCCAAGCGCTTCGAAACCTCTGAGGTTACGATTCGCAAGGACCTCGCCGCACTCGAAACCAATGGCTTGCTGCTGCGTCGCTACGGTGGCGCGGTGCCGATGCCGCAGGAGTTGGTGGCCGATAACGGGCAGGCCGTTTCCAAGTACAAGCTCGCCATCGCCCGGGCTGCGGTGAAGCGGATCCGCGAACACGCGCGGATCATTATCGACAGCGGCAGCACCACCGCCGCCATGATCCCCCAACTCGGCCAACAGCCGGGCCTGGTGGTGATGACCAATTCCCTGCACGTCGCCAATGCCTTGAGCGAACTGGAGCACGAGCCGGTGCTGTTGATGACCGGCGGCACTTGGGACCCTCACTCCGAGTCGTTCCAGGGCCAGGTGGCCGAGCAGGTGTTGCGCTCCTACGATTTCGACCAGTTGTTCATCGGCGCCGACGGCATCGATCTGGTTCGAGGTACCACCACCTTCAACGAACTGCTGGGCTTGAGCCGCGTGATGGCTGAGGTTGCCCGGGAAGTGATCGTGATGGTGGAGGCCGACAAGATCGGCCGCAAGATCCCCAACCTGGAGCTGCCGTGGAGCAGCGTCCATACCCTCATTACCGATGATCGCCTGCCCGTAGCGGCCCGCGATCAGATTCAGGCCCGCGGCATCACCGT
Organism: Pseudomonas medicaginis; assembly: GCF_965119365.1. Lineage (NCBI taxonomy): Bacteria > Pseudomonadati > Pseudomonadota > Gammaproteobacteria > Pseudomonadales > Pseudomonadaceae > Pseudomonas > Pseudomonas medicaginis. Next base: position 265,205 of record NZ_OZ221631.1, on the reverse strand, counting down.
GATCTGCGCGCCTGTCTGCCAGGAGAAATAGCATGTGTGGAATTGTCGGCGCCGTTGCTGAACGCAACATCACTGCAATCTTGCTCGAAGGCCTCAAGCGCCTGGAATACCGCGGCTACGACAGCGCCGGTGTGGCGGTGCTCACCCATGACGAGAAGCTCGAGCGCATGCGACGTCCGGGCAAGGTCAGCGAGCTGGAGCAGGCGCTGGACGCCGAACCACTGCTCGGTCGCCTGGGCATCGCCCACACCCGCTGGGCCACCCATGGCGCGCCGTGCGAGCGTAATGCTCACCCGCATTTCTCCGGCGACCTGGCGGTGGTGCACAACGGCATCATCGAAAACCACGAGGCCCTGCGTGAACAGCTCAAGGCGCTCGGTTATGTGTTCACTTCCGATACCGACACCGAAGTCATCGCCCACCTGCTCAACCACAAGCTCAAGAACCTGTCGGACTTGACCACGGCCCTCAAGGCGAGTGTCAAGGAATTGCACGGCGCCTATGGCCTGGCAGTCATCAGTGCCAAGCAGCCTGATCGCCTGGTGGCGGCCCGCAGTGGCAGTCCGCTGGTGATCGGCCTTGGCCTGGGGGAAAACTTCCTGGCGTCCGACCAGTTGGCCCTGCGCCAGGTCACCGACCGTTTCATGTACCTGGAAGAGGGCGATATCGCCGAGATCCGCCGCGACAGCGTGCAGATCTGGGACCTCGATGGCAAAAGCGTGGAGCGTGAAACCGTCCAGTACCGCGACGGTGCCGAAGCCGCCGACAAGGGCGAGTTCCGCCACTTCATGCTCAAGGAAATCCACGAACAACCGGCCGTGGTGCAACGCACCCTGGAAGGCCGCATGAGCCAGAGCCAGGTGCTGGTCCAGGCGTTCGGTCCACAGGCGGCCGAGTTGTTCGCCAAGGTCCGCAACGTGCAGATCGTCGCGTGTGGCACCAGTTATCACGCCGGCATGGTCGCCCGTTACTGGCTGGAAGAGCTGGCGGGTATCCCGTGCCAGGTCGAAGTGGCCAGCGAGTTCCGCTATCGCAAAGTGGTGGTGCAACCCGATTCGCTGTTTGTCACCATCTCCCAGTCCGGCGAAACCGCCGACACCCTGGCCGCCCTGCGCAACGCCAAGGAGCTGGGTTTCCTCGCCAGCCTGGCGATCTGCAACGTCGGCATCAGCTCGCTGGTGCGTGAGTCCGACCTGACCCTGCTGACCCAGGCCGGCCGTGAAATTGGCGTGGCATCGACCAAGGCATTTACCACGCAACTGGTGGGCCTGCTGTTGCTGACCTTGTCCCTGGGCCAGGTGCGCGGGACGCTGGGTGAAGGCGTCGAGGCCACGTTGGTGGAAGAACTGCGTCGCCTGCCGGCCCGCCTGGGCGAAGCCTTGGCCATGGACGGTACCGTGGAAAAAATCGCCGAGTTGTTCGCCGAGAAGAACCACACCCTGTTCTTGGGCCGTGGCGCGCAATTCCCGGTGGCGATGGAAGGGGCCTTGAAGCTCAAGGAAATCTCCTACATCCATGCCGAGGCCTACCCGGCCGGTGAACTCAAGCACGGCCCGCTGGCGCTTGTGGATAACGACATGCCGGTGGTCACCGTCGCGCCAAACAACGAGCTACTGGAAAAACTCAAGTCCAACCTGCAGGAAGTGCGCGCCCGTGGCGGCCAGTTGATTGTCTTTGCTGACGAAAAGGCTGGCATGACCAACGGCGAAGGCACCCACGTGGTGCACATGCCACACATCCACGACATCCTGTCGCCGATCCTCTACACCCTCCCGCTGCAACTGCTGTCGTACTACGTGGCCGTGCTCAAGGGGACTGATGTGGACCAGCCGCGTAATCTGGCGAAATCGGTCACGGTTGAGTAAGGCTGTCGTTCCCAGCGCGGATTGGCCACCGCCGATGACGATCACATCGAGCTTGGTGCGTCCATGCCCGTTTATCCCTCAGGGGCTAGGTCTGGTGTGCCTGGGCAACGCAATGGAAATTAGGGCAGCCAGTAGCACAAAGCTACTTGATATCCACAAGCAGGCTTGCAGTCCGTGAGCCTGGTAGACCCAGCCAGATAGCAATGTACCGATCAAGCGGCCCAGGGCGTTGGACATGTAGTAGAACCCTACGTCCAGGGAGACGCCGTCTTCCTTGGCATAACTGACGATCAAGTAGCTATGCAGCGATGAATTCACGGCGAACAGAACGCCAAACAGCATCAGCCCGCCGAGCAGTACCGCCTGAGCCGACCAGCCTGCGGACAGTCCCAAGGCAATGAGTGCGGGCAGTCCGGCAAGGGCGATAGCCCAGGTGAAGGCTGCGCGCCCATCCGGTACATGGCCGCGCTTCTTGCCGGTGATGTGGGGGGCAAACGACTGTACGATGCCGTACCCGATGATCCAAGCAGCAAGAAAGCCACCGACCCACCAGAAATCCCAGCCTAATGCGGTGCTCAGGTACACCGGCAGCGCTACGACGAACCAGACGTCGCGGGCGCCAAAGAGAAACAGGCGTGCGGCCGAGAGGATGTTGATCGCTCGGCTCTTGGACAGCATGTCGCGAAATTTCGGCTTGGCCTTGGCTTTACCCAGGTCCTTTTTTAGCAGGATCAAGCTGCCGATCCAGATCAATGCCAGTACCGCTGCCATGGCCAGTACCGCCATGGTGAAGCCAAGCAGTGCGAGCAACGCTCCGCCGAGGAAAAAGCCTACCCCTTTGAGCGCGTTCTTCGAGCCGGTGAGGATGGCTACCCACTTGTAGAGGGTGCCTTGCTGGCTGTCCGGCACCAAGAGCTTGATCGAGCTTTTGGCACTCATCTTGTTCAGGTCCTTGGCGATGCCGGACAACGCTTGGGCTCCCATCACCCAAGGTACCGTCAGCCAGGCTGCCGGTACCGTAAGCATCAGTAAGGCCAGCACCTGTAGGCCAAGGCCGATGTTCATGGTGCGATTAAGTCCGAGTCGGGCGCCAAGATAGCCGCCCACCAGGTTAGTGATCACACCGAAGATTTCATAGAACAGGAACAACGCCGCGATCTGCAGCGGCGTGTAGCCCAACGTATGGAAATGCAGTACCACCAACATGCGCAAAGCGCCGTCGGTGAGGGTGAAGGCCCAGTAGTTGCCGGTAACGAGCAGGTACTGACGCACTTCCGCAGACAGGGCTGGCAACGCCTTCATGATCGCCGTTTACTCCGCCGCGCCGACCAGTCGGGCCAGCTCCACTGCACGATTGGCGTAGCCCCATTCGTTGTCGTACCAGGCGTAGATCTTCACCTGGGTACCGTTGACCACCAGCGTCGATAGCGCATCGATGATCGAGGACCTCGGATCGGTGCGGTAGTCGATCGACACCAGAGGGCGTGCTTCATAGCCCAGGATGTCCTTCAGCGGGCCGTCGGCAGCCGCCTTCAACAGCGCATTGACCTCCTCAGCCGTGGTTGCGCGCTCAACCTCGAACACACAATCGGTCAGCGAGGCGTTGGCCAGCGGTACCCGCACCGCGTGACCATTGAGCTTGCCCCGCAACTCGGGGAAGATCTCGGCAATCGCGGTAGCCGAGCCCGTAGTGGTCGGGATCAGGCTCATGCCTGAGGCTCGGGCACGGCGCAGGTCCTTGTGCGGCGTGTCGAGAATGCTCTGGGTATTGGTAAGGTCGTGGATGGTGGTGATCGAGCCGTGGCGGATGCCCAGGTTCTCGTGAATCACTTTGACCACTGGCGCCAGGCAGTTGGTGGTGCAGGAGGAGGCGGTGACGATGCGGTGTTGGGCCGGGTCGAATAGGTGTTGGTTGACCCCCATCACCACGTTCAGCGCGCCTTTTTCCTTCACCGGGGCACAGACCACCACGCGCTTCACGCCTTGATCCAGGTAGGCCTGGAGCACGGCTACCGACTTCATCTTGCCGCTGGCCTCGATGACCAGATCGCAGTTCGACCAGTGGGTGTCGGCGATTGCCTTGTTGGCCGTAACCTTGATGCGCCTGCCGTCGATCACCACAGAATCGCCTTCTGCAGCGGCTTCACGGTGCCAGCGTCCGTGGACCGAATCGAAGTTGATCAAGTGGGCATGAGTCTCGGCGTCGCCGGCCGGGTCATTGATCTGCACGAATTCAAATTCCGGCCAGTCCCATGACGCGCGCAGTGCCAAACGACCGATACGTCCAAACCCATTGATGCCTACTTTGATTGCCATGTTCTTGTTCTCGGGTTGCGGTTAGCGAACGTTCACAGGGGGGCGGTGAACTGATTGATGTAGCTGACGTGAGCGGGGTTTTGAATCGCTCGCGGGCGCAGAGCCTGAACCTGAGCGATGGCCTCCTGCACGGGCATGCCGCACTCGATCATCAGGCGGGCTGCGAACAGGCCTGTACGCCCCGAGCCCCCCTTGCAGTGAATCGCGATCGACTTGCCATCCATCAGCAGTTCTTTCAGTCGCTCCCGATGGGTTTCCCAGGCGGCAGCAAAGGACTCTCCGGGGGCTTGCTCATCCTCTACCGGCAGGTGGAACCATTCGAGACCCAACAGCTGGCATTCTTCAGGCAGCAGATCGACTTCGTTCTGCAGAAGCTCTTCAGTCGGCATCAGGGTTACCAGTGCGCTCGCACCGGCATCGCGCAGTGTCGCCAACGCCTGGGAGACCGATGTGTCCTTGGTACCGGGGCATGGGGTGAAGATCAGCTGGCCGATCAGCTCGGGAGTGACCAGCACGGAATACGGGTGCAAGTGCATGCTCAAAAAGCCTCAGATGGATCGTTGATTAACACGCTTCGACAGTTCTTCAGCCGACTCTTTGCGTTCGGAGTAGCGATCGACCAGGTAGTCGCCACGGTCACGAAGAAGCAGGGTGAACTTCACCAGCTCCTCCATCACGTCGACGACACGGTCGTAGTACGCGGAGGGCTTCATGCGGTCCGCTTCGTCGAACTCCAGATAGGCCTTTGGCACTGACGACTGGTTAGGGATGGTGAACATGCGCATCCAGCGGCCGAGCACGCGCAGTTGGTTGACCACGTTGAACGACTGCGAGCCGCCACAGACCTGCATCACCGCGAGGGTCTTGCCCTGCGTCGGACGCACAGCGCCCATGCTCAGCGGAATCCAGTCGATCTGCGACTTGAACACGCCGGTCATCGCGCCGTGGCGCTCTGGCGAGCACCAGACCATACCTTCCGACCAGAGCACCAGGTCGCGCAGCTCCTTGACCATGGGGTGGTCATCGGGCACGTCATCCGGCATCGGCAGACCGGTTGGATTGAAGATCCGCGTCTCGGCACCGAAATGCTCCAGTAGGCGAGCCGCTTCCTCTGTCAGCAGGCGGCTGAAAGAACGTTCGCGGGTCGACCCGTACAGCAGCAGGATGCGAGGTTTGTGTGTGGACTGCTGCTTGATCGCCAGTTTTTCGGAAGACGGCAGGTCGCTCAGTTCTCTATCGATATTGGGGATGTGGTGTTCGGTCATGATTTTGACTCCTGGGACAAGGCACCAGATGCTTGATCGAACCAGCGACGCTTGAGCCACAAGGCGACGCCAACCAGCGAGATCAATACAGGTACTTCCACCAGCGGTTCGATCACGGTGGCAAAGGCTACCGGCGAGGCGAGACCGAAGGTTGCAATAGCCATGGCGATGGGAATGTTCGTCGTGCCCACCGACAGGCTGTTCAACCACGTCGGTAAACCCTGGAAGAGACTACCCAGGCCTATGCCTAGCCCCATGGCCAGAAAAATCCAGATCGTCAGGTTGCGATCGAGGAATGAAAGGCGGCTCTTGCTCATGGCGAATCTCCCTGAACGTCAGAGCGTTCCGATGCGTGCCAGCGCTACCTTGAGCTGGGCGGCATTCAGTTGGCCGAAAGGCAATTCAAGAAATGCCGTAATTCGTCGTTTGATGTGTTCAATCGTGATATCGAAAGCTGCGTCCAGCCCGGCGGCGCTACCCTTTAGGTCCGACGGTTCGGAAAGCCCCCAGTGGGCTTTAACAGCCGGACCGAAAAATACGGGGCACGCCTCGCCAGCCGCCTTGTCGCAGACGGTGACAACGAAGTCGGGGGCCAGGTCGGCATGCGAATCGGTGGATTTGCTGCTGAGGCCTTCGGTGGAAATACCTGCTCGCTGCAGAGCGGCGATGGACAACGGATGCACCTCGCCCCTGGGCTGACTGCCGGCACTGAATGCCTTCATGCCGGCCGTGGCCAGGTGGTTGAAAACGGCTTCAGAAAGAATGCTGCGGCAGCTGTTGGCGGTGCAGAGGAACAGAACTTTCATCGATTTTTCTCGGCAATGATCAGCAGCAAGTGGCGATGCGCTGTGGGCGCTCACCCATGGTGTCCAGTCGTTTGGCACTGATGCTCAGCCATTCGCGATTGGCCTCCAGCGTCGTTACCAGAATCTCGCGCACCCAGGCGGGCAGCTCTGTATGCAGTCGGTAGTACACCCATTGGCCCTGCCGGCGGTCTTCCAGTAGGCCGCAGGTACGAAGTTGCGCCAGGTGGCGGGAAACCTTGGGCTGGCTTTCTTCCAGAGCACAGATCAGCTCGCAGACGCACAGTTCTTCCTCGCGAGCGATCAGCAGCATCATCCGAATGCGGTTCTCGTCGGCGAGGCATTTGAAAACCTTGGTAGGTGTCAGTGAGTCAGTCATAGCGGTTCTCAGTGTTCAGTCTTCGCGAGGACGCGCATCTGGATGCGCTCATGGGTCATCGCCCGATGTTCTACTCGTATATGTTTTTTCGAATATACGCTTTTTCGTATATGTCGCAAGCGTGTGATGATGGGTGGCTTTACATGAACGCCTTCGTGCACATAACAGATCAGGGCGGGCGTGTGCTGCAACGCAGAGGAGTGCAACAGTTCGCTTTCTGAGCCGGAGGCATGCGATGCACAGCAGCTTGCCTGTGCAGGAGCCGGAAACTTGATCCTCCTCTTCGAAGTCGCCAGTCCTGCTCGTCGTATTCATAGCGAGTCACTGAACAACTGCGTTGACATCTGGGAGGATAGGTGATGATATCAAGTCATACGACAACGTATGACATAGAAAAATAAAAACGAAAGGCGCAGTCATGTCTTCTACATTTGCCGCCCAGCGAATTCACAGTCCACCGGGCCCTACGCTTTACCGCAGTGCGCCAGCCCCCTTCTTTACCTCCCGAAAAGCCCCGTGGGGCGCGCACGTGCATTCGAAATCCCCGATCCCAACGTCCAAGCCTCCTCGCCTGTCTTGCCAGGCTTCAGCGCTGGGCGTTTTCGTTTCCTGCTTACCTTCCATCCCACAATAAATGGCAGCACCTGGAGAACAATAATGAAGAAAACACTCTGCGCCTCTTTGATCGCCTCCTTCCTGAGCTTGACCGCCGGCACGGCGATGGCCGCCGACGCCGGAGACTGGCCAAGCCGTCCGGTGCAGGTGGTGGTGATTGCCAACGCCGGCGGTGACACGGATTTCAACGCACGAATGATGGCCAAGTACTTCACCAAGCTCACCGGCAAATCCATGGTGGTGACCAATATGGCCGGCGGGGGCGGCACGATTGCCGCCGATGCGGTCAAGAGCGCGGCGCCGGATGGCAATACCATCCTGTTCACCCACACCGGCCAGTTGATCGTCAATGAGGTCGCCGGCCTGTCGGAGGACCGCTTTGATGCGTTTGATATCTCCTGCATCGCCGGCGTCGACAAAGGCGCGGTGTTCGTCTCGGCGAAAAGCTCGGGCATCGACAGCCTCGACCAACTGATTGAAAAAGCCAAGGCCAAGCCGGGCACCATCACCTACGGCACCGAGATGGGTAACTTCTCTCACCTGCAGGGCCTGATGTTCGAAAAACTCGCCGGCGTGAAACTGAAAATGGTCGACAGCGGCACGGTGTCCGAAAAAATCGTTGCCTTGCTGGGCAAGCGCATCGACCTCGGTGCCATCAGCTACGGTTCGGTCCAGGATTACATTTCCAGCGGCAAGATGACCGCACTGGGCCAGCCCAATGCCGAACGCAACGCGTTGTTGGGTGACGTCAAGACCTTCAAGGAACAAGGCGTGGATCTGGTCCTGGACAAGCCTTACGTCGTTGCCTTCCCGAAAGGCACGGACCCGGCCATCGTCAAGAAAATGGCCGACACCATGAAAAAAATCACCGAAGAGCCGGAATATGCCGAGGAACTGAAGAAGTCATTCAAGCAGCCAGTCAGCTTCCAGGGCACCGAAGAAGCCATCGCCACGTTGAATAAAACCCGCGACAGCTTCATGCAGTTCAAGGACGAGATGCGTAAAGGGAAATAATTTTGCGTAACGGGGTCGGGTGCTCGCCGCGTGGGCGACGAGCACCTGGCGCCCAGTCCTTTCCAATAAGAGGAGCCTGTATGGATTCCTATAAAAGAAACGAGCTGCTAGCCGGCCTGGCCATGTTCGGTGCCGGCGTGGCTTATCTGGTATTGACCTTGAACCTGCCGCGTCGCGGGTTCGTCGATGCCGCGTTCGTACCCTGGCTGCTCGCCATCGCGTTGTGCCTGCTGGGCGCATTGCAATTGTGGGCGTGGCGAAAGCTGCCGGATAAAAGTGCTGAACCCGCCGAAAAAACCGAGTCGATCGACTACCCGACAGTCTTCAAATCCCTGGCGTTGGTCCTGCTGTTCACCGCGCTGCTGGAGACCGTGGGTTTCGTGATCATGACGGTGCTTTACCTCTACGCCCAGTTCATCGTGCTGACGCCGGCGGAACAAAAGGTCAAGCACCTCCAGTACGCGCTGATAGCGGTCATTTCGTCAGTCCTGATTTTTTACATTTTTCGCCATGGCTTCGACTTGCTCCTGCCTGTCGGTTTATTGGATTTCTAGGGGACGGCCATGATTGAGCTCATGCAAACAGGCTTCGCGGCCGTACTTACACCCTACGTTTTTCTCCTGATCACCCTCGGCGTTGCGGTGGGGATCGTTTTTGGTGCGGTGCCTGGCCTCTCGGCCACCATGGCCATTGCGCTGTGCTTGCCGCTGACTTATTCGATGGGGCCTGGCCCTGGCCTGGCGCTGCTGGTGGCGCTGTTCGTCGGCGCCACCTCGGGAGGGTTGATATCGGCGATATTGCTCAACATACCGGGCACGCCGGCCTCCATCGCGACGACGTTCGATGGTTGGCCGCTGATGAAACAAGGCCATGGCGTCAAGGCCCTTGGCATTGGTGTGGTGTTCTCGTTCCTCGGCACGATTTTCAGTATCGGCGCACTGATGTTCATTGCCCCGATCCTGGCGGAACTGGCCCTGAGCTTTGGCCCGCACGAATACTTCTCCATCGCGATTTTTTCGCTGACCTTGATCGCCACGCTGTCCACCGGCTCGTTGGTCAAAGGTTTGTTTGCCGGTGCCCTGGGCTTTGCCTTTTCCACGGTGGGGATCGCCCCGGTCGAGGCCATCCGCCGCTTTACCTTTGACCTGCCGAGCCTTAATGGCGGCTTCGCCATGCTGACGGTCATGATCGGTATGTTCGCCGTCGCCGAAGTGCTGAAGTTTGCTGAGAGTGCGCGCCTGAGCCACCGGGCCAGACCCCAGCACGTCAGCATGAAAGGCGTGAAAGGTTTTGGTTTTTCGATGAAAGAGTTCGTGGGTCAATTACCCAACGCCACTCGTTCATCCGTGATCGGCCTCGGTATCGGTATCCTGCCCGGCATCGGTGCCGGTACGTCGAATATCGTCTCTTACATCGTTGCCAAGAAACGGTCCAAGACGCCTGAGGAGTTCGGTAAAGGCAAGATCGACGGTGTGGTCGCCAGCGAGGCTGCCAACAATGCCGGCATCGGCGGCGCGATGATTCCGCTGCTGACGTTGGGCATTCCCGGCGATACCACCACGGCGGTGATGCTGGGCGGTTTCATGATCCACGGCCTCCAGCCCGGCCCCCTGTTGTTCATCAGCCAGGCACCGCTGGTCTACACGATTTTCGCCGCGCTGATCCTCGCTTCCGTGCTGATGCTGGTGCTCGAGTTCTACGGCCTGCGCATGTTCATCAAGCTGCTGGCGGTACCCAAGCACATCCTGTTGCCGATTATCCTGGTGCTCTGTGTGGTCGGTGCCTTTGGCCTGAACAGCCGGATCTTCGACGTCTGGGCGGTGTTGCTGTTCGGCTTGCTGGGGTACGGGTTCGTCAAGGCCGGTTTGCCGATTGCACCGTTCATCATCGGTTTCATCCTCGGTCCGATGGCTGAGACCAACTTGCGTCGTGGCTTGATGCTGTCCGATGGCAACTTCGGCGGCTTCCTGACCAATCCCATCTCAGCGGGCTTTCTCATCCTGGCGGCCGCCTCCATCTCTTGGCACTTGGTGACGGTCATTCGCAACAGGAAAAGTGCCGCTATCGAACTGATGCGCAGCTAGCCCACTTCATTCGTCTGCTTTTGCTGCTGCAACCCGACAGGTGTTGCAGCAGCTGAACCAGATCGCCACCTATCGCCGCAAAGCGAGCAGATGACTGGCTGGACGACGAGCCGCGCCGAGTGCTGGCAGCGTCCGTAAGCTGATCGAGGAGAGAGGCATGTCGTCGTTGCATCATGAAATCATCCAGCGCATTGAGCAGGTGGTCGGACCGACGGGTTTGGTACGCGATCCCGAGTTGATGCGTGGTTATCTGACGGACTGGCGTAACGCTTACCAGGGCCAGGCTGCCCTGGTGGTGCGCCCGGCCACCACCGAAGAGGTGGCCGAGGTTGTACGGATCTGCCACGAGGCCAGGATCGCTTTGGTACCACAGGGCGGCAACACCGGCTTGTGCGGTGGCTCGATCCCTGATGTATCCGGCAACCAAGTAGTGCTGTCCCTGACCCGGATGAAGCGCATCCGTGAACTTGATTTGGCCAATGAAACCATCACGGTTGAGGCCGGAGTGATTCTTCAGCAGTTGCAGGACGCCGCCAGCCAGGCCGATCGTCTGTTCCCGCTCTCCCTGGGAGCGGAGGGCAGTTGCACCGTGGGCGGCAATCTGGCGACCAATGCCGGCGGGACGGCGGTGCTGCGTTACGGCAACATGCGCGAGCTGACGCTGGGGCTGGAAGTGGTGCTGCCCGACGGTCGCGTCTGGAATGGGTTGCGTGGCTTGCGGAAAGACAACACCGGCTACGACCTCAAACATTTATTCATTGGTTCTGAGGGCACGCTCGGCATCATCACGGCGGCGGTGCTCAAACTCTTCCCGGCGACCCACAGCACGGCGACGGCCTGGGTCGCGCTGCCTTCGCCACAGGCGGCGGTGGATTTGATCGGCCATGTACGCAGCCTGTGCGCCGACCGCTTGACGGGGTTCGAGATGATGTCGCGCCAGAGCCTGGATTTCGTCCTGGACCATGTGGCGGGTTGCAGTGATCCGCTGGAAACGAAACATCCCTGGTACGCGCTGATCGAGCTACGTGACACGGTGCCCGATGCGCCATTGACGCTGTTGCTTGAAAACGGCCTGGCTCATGCTTTTGAGCGGGGTTGGGTCACCGATGCGGTACTCGCCGGCAGCCAGGCACAGGCTGCGGCGCTGTGGGCACTGCGCGAGGGCATTTCCGAGGCGCAGAATCATGAGGGGCCGAGCCTCAAGCACGACATCAGCGTGCCCGTGAGCCGGATACCGGAGTTCATTGAGCGCACCGACAAAGCCCTGCAACAAGAATTTCCCGGCGTGCGTATTGTTTCTTACGGGCACATGGGCGACGGCAATCTGCACTACAACATCAGCAAGCCGGTTGGCGATGCAGACGCGTCGTTCAAGGCCCGCGAACACGCGATCATGCAAGTCATCTACCGTATGACCCGTGCCTTCAACGGCAGCATCAGTGCCGAACACGGGCTGGGACAGGCCAAGCCCGACGCGGCGGTCCGCTTCAAGGATCCTCTGGAGATCGAGTTGATGCGTGCCATCAAACGCACGCTGGACCCGACTGGGCTCATGAACCCGGGCAAGGTCTTCGCTGGCGGGCTGGAGTGATCGAGACGGCCGCTGCTGGCGTCCCCGTTGAGCCTTACTCCAGAAAACAACGATCGAAAAGATAAACGCTGGCCGGCTTGAGATTTTCCACCGTGCGTTGCGGGCGGCCGCCGTCGCCGCTTTTCTTGCGACCGGTTTCCTGCAGATAACCGGCCTCGGTCATCTTCAGCAATCGCTGGCGCATGCTGGTCTTGAGCACCGGGCGATCGAGCACCACGGAGAAAATGCTCACCGCTTCCGGCGCGCTGAATTCCGGGCCCAGGAACATCAGTGGCAGGCTGCTGTAGAGGGCTTTGGACAACAACCGCTCCTGGACCGCCGCCACCAGGCTGTTGTGGTCGAAAGGGAGTTTGATCGAGGCATCGGCCACGTCCTTGAGGGGGAAGAACCCCTGGTGTTCGGCGAGTTGGACCGCCTCGCTGACAATCGCCAGATAGAAGGTCGACGATGACCAGCAGCGCGGATCGCGGAACGCATCGCCGACGGTGCCGACTTGTTCGATCCAGGCCAGCGGCATGCCTACCTTGCTTGAGTTGCGCAGGCGCTCCACGGCGTCGTTCAGCGTGAGATCTTCGACGCCACCGTTGACCACGATGCCGGGCAGTGCCCAATGGCCGGCGAACGGCTCGGCTTCCCGTCGGTTCAGGAGGATTTCCAGCGCCTGGGTCTCCCGGCAGAAGCGCAGCACACAGAGGTCGATAGTGTGCAGATAATCGCGCGCGGGGGCTGTGCTAGTTGGCATGTCGATGTCCGTGGGTAGCGTAAAGGTCATAGTTTAACGGGTTCATGCCGGGGGCTATCCAGTCGCTGGGAAGCGGCTTGCCCAAGGCCAGTCGTTCGCGCACCACCGTGCTGCGCACGTGGATCTTTTCCTCAACGCGAAGAATGGAAAAACGCTCCAGCAGTTCCTGGCCGCGATAGAAGGTCGGCAGTTGCTCCGCGACGTCCTGGCCCACCACCAATGCGATCCGCTTGCCGTCCAGGGCCAGGCTGTCGGCGAGGTGGGCGAGCAGGGTGAAACTGTAGATGGCGCCTTCAACACCACGGGCCACGACCTGTTCCACCCGGCTTGCACACACTTCGGCGCGGCACAGCGGCTGGACGCTCGCGGCGATCGATTCCAGCCAGTTCAGGCGAACCTCATAGTCGACCATTTGCTTGCCGTAGGGATGCCGCAAGCTAGGGGCCACCAACACGCGTCTGGCCAGGCGTGAGGCCTCGATCATCACCTGGGCGTGACCGGCGTGAGGGGGATTGAAGGCGCCGCCATAAAGGGCAATTTCGAACATGGCTCACTCTCACTTGGTACATGACATGTACCTTAACAGGAAAATCTATTTGTTGAAAACTTGCGCTCTGCTTCCACAACTTCTTGAGTAGTAGATGGATCATCAAAAATATTTTCTGCGGATAGCTTGTTATGAAAGTACACCTTATGTACTCTCGTGGCCATGAAGAGGAGAAACCCAGCATGAACAGCCTGACCCGGAAAACCGCTTCCTTCGATGTCGATGCGCAAAAGAGCTTCACGCCGCTATGCCCTGATGAGCTTCCGGTGCCGGGCGGTGATCAGATTGCCGGTGAGCTGAATTTCATGGCGTCCCTGGCCAGCCTCCGTATCGGCAGCAAGGACGCCCATTCGCCCCTCGCCCCGTGGGTGGTCGCCGACCACTCACAGATGTTCGCGCCGACCGGGCTCGAGCACGCCGACATCACCTGGGTCAGCCACTGTGTTCCCGGCACCGAAGGTTTCGCCTTGCTGGATCAATTGCCGCGTCCCTACGACTACGACTATTTCGTCTGGAAGGGGGTCGAGCCGGATTTGCACCCGTACGGCGCCTGCTACCACGACCTGCACGGCAAGCTGTCCACCGGGGTGATCGAGTACCTCAAAGGCTTGGGTGTGGAGCAAGTCATTGTTGGCGGGCTGGCGCTGGATTTCTGCGTCAAGACCACCGCCCTGCAGCTGGCCGCCGCTGGCTTCAAGGTGATCGTTCACCTTCCGGCCTGCCGTGCCATCAGTGAGGAGGGGGCGGTTCAAGCCGTTCAAGACATGCAGCAAGCAGGCATCGCGGTGGCCGCGACTCGCGAAGAAACCATTCAACGGGCAAGCGTGTAAGGAAGACCCATGGACAGCGCATACGATTCGAACAGCGGCACCATCCAGAGCCTTCTGGATACCGACTACTACACCTTCACCATGATGCAGGCGGTCTTGCACCAGCACCCGAACGTCGAGGTGGAATACCAGTTCATCGTGCGTTCCAAGGAGCGGCTCGGTCACTTGATCCCGGACATTCGTGTCGAGCTGGAGAAGCTCGCGGGGCTGCAGCTGCGCGAAGGGGAGCAGCGGTTTCTGTTCAACAAGCGCGTGCGTGAGTACCTGACCCCGGACTTCGAACAGTTTCTCGGCCTGTTTCGCTTCAATCTGCGCTACATCCACGTGTCGGAAGTCGACGGCCAACTGCACATCCGCGTCCGTGGTCCGATGCTGCACTGCATCATGTTCGAGCAACCGGTCTTGGCGATGGTCAGCGAACTGCGCAACCGCGAGAAGTACCCCGAAGTCGAGTTGGCCGACGTGACTCGCAAGCTGTACCAGAAGTTCGAATGGCTGGAGAAACATGCCAGTCGCGAAGAACTGGCCGAGTTTCGTGTTTCAGACTTCTCCACCCGGCGGCGGTTGTCGTTCAAGGCCCAGCGTGAAGTGGTGAACGTCATGCGCAGCGATTTTCCTGGGGTCTTTGTCGGCACCAGTAACGCTCACTTGGCATACGAGTTCGATCTGCCCCTGATCGGGACAATGGCTCATCAGTGGCTGATGGTGCACCAGCAACTCGGGCGCTTGCGCGAGAGCCAGAGCGCGGCGTTGGAAAATTGGGTGCGCGAGTATCGCGGCCGCCTGGGTATCGCCTTGACGGACTGCATCAGCACCGACTTTTTCCTCAAGGATTTCGATCTGTACTTTGCCAAGCTCTATGACGGCCTGCGCCAGGATTCCGGTGATCCGATCGTCTGGGCGGACAAGGTGCTGGGGCGTTACCAGGAACTGGGCATCGACCCACACACCAAGGACCTGATGTTCTCCGATGGCCTCGATTTCGAGAAGTGCCTGCCGATCCTGCGTCATGTGCGCGGCAAGGCCAAATTCGGTTTTGGCATGGGCACCAGCCTGGCCTGCGATGTCGACGGCGTCGAGCCGTTGAGCATTGTCATGAAACTGGTGCGGGTCCACGGCGAGCCGGTCGTGAAGTTTTCCGACGACCCGATCAAGAACGTCTGCGAGGATGCCTCGTTTCTGCGCTACGCCGCCCAAGTGTTCAACGTTGCCTTTATCAATCCACAGCTGGGAGCCTGATATGACTACGCTTGTGCAAGCGCGCATTGCCCGGGAACTGGGCATCGACCGCCACCTCACACAGGGCGGCGAAGCAACCGAGATTGCCCGCCGTGTCGAATTCATCAAGCAGATCCTGCGCGAGTCGGGCTGCCAGTCACTGGTGCTGGGGATCAGTGGCGGCGTCGACTCGCTCACCGCCGGTCGCCTATGCCAGTTGGCGGTGGAGCAATTGCGGGGCGAAGACTACGCGGCGCGATTTATCGCAGTCCGGCTGCCGTACAAGGCCCAGGCCGACGAGCAAGACGCCCAGGCTTCCCTGGACTTCATCCGGCCGGACGTGATCACCACCAGCAACATCGCCGCGTGTGTCGACGGGCTGATGGGCAGTATCGCCATCGACGGTTTGCAGCCTTCGGCCGAGCTCACCGACTTTGCCAAAGGCAACGCCAAGGCCCGGGCGCGGATGCTGGCGCAATACGCCATTGCCAATCTGAGCGACGGGTTGGTGGTGGGCACCGATCATGGGGCGGAGGCGGTGATGGGTTTTTTCACCAAGTTCGGCGACGGCGCGTGCGACCTGGCACCGCTGTCCGGGTTGACGAAGACCCAGGTGCGCTGGTTGGCCGACGCGATGGGCGCCCCCGCGCATCTGGTACGCAAGGCCCCGACCGCCGATTTGGAGGACCTGGCGCCCGGTAAGTTGGATGAAGTGGCGTATGGCTGCAGCTACGAGCAAATCGACGGTTACCTGATGGGCGAAGAGGTGTCGCCGCAGGCGCGACAGATCATTGAGCGCGCCTACCTCAAGACGGCCCACAAACGAGCATTGCCCCGCGTTCCGGTATCGTTGTAATAGGGTATGGATAACCTTTGAACTCGAACGGAGTGGGCACATGACACAGGCAACCCGCATCAAGGATCGCGTACGGATCAAGCATGTCGAAGTTCTCTCGGACGATTGGTACGTGCTGCGCAAGACCACCTACGACTACCTCGGCGGCAACGGCCAATGGCGCGAGCTGACGCGCGAAACCTATGACCGGGGCAACGGCGCCACGATCCTGCTGTACAGCAAGGCCAAGCAAACGGTGGTGCTGACCCGGCAATTCCGCTTCCCGGCCTTCGTCAACGGCCACGACGACCTGTTGATAGAAACCTGCGCTGGCCTGTTGGACAACGACGACCCGCACACCTGTATCCGCAAGGAAACCCAGGAGGAAACCGGCTATATCATCCAGGACGTGCGCAAGGTGTTCGACGCGTTCATGAGTCCGGGCTCGGTGACGGAGCGGGTGCATTTTTTCGTCGGCGAGTACTTCGATGAAGACAAGCAGCACGAAGGCGGTGGCCTGGAAGCCGAGGGTGAAGAGATCGAAGTGCTGGAGCTGCCCCTCGATCAGGCCTTGGGCATGATCGAGACCGGGGAGATTTGCGACGGCAAGACCATCATGCTGTTGCAGTACGCCAAGCTGCATCGGTTGCTGGATTAGCCCCGGGCCTGTTATGGGCGGCAAACCGCCAGCGTTCCGGAACGCGGCCGCTCCACCGACCGATAGCCGCAGGAGCCCGTAACAGCGCTTCAGCTGGATTGGGCTTCGCTGTCTTCCTGCATTTCGTCCAGGTATTGCGGCTGGTCCGTCTGGTCTGTCTGCTCCGGCAGTTCGGTCACGACGCTGAAGTCGCTGATTTCGACGGCGCCGACCCCGTGCCCGAGCAAATGGAAGGAAAACGCCTTGCGCTGCTGCGGGTTGTCGAAACTGATGTCCATCACCAGTGGCTGGTCGGGCGTCACCGCCACCTCGGTCGGCAGGTCCATCGGCACATCCTGTTCGAATTCCTTGGCCTTGAGGGAAATATAGGCGGCATGGTCAGGCTCTACCGTGCGGATGGTCAGGCTGACGCGGGTCTGTGAGCCCTTGGGCATTTCCAGGTATTGGGCACCGATCAGGTTGTCGGTCCAGTCGTTGGTGACCTGGGCCGGCAGAGGGATCTTGTCGGCACTGCCAAACTGGTAATGCTGGTTCAGGGGCGTACGCAGCAGGGTCTGGTCCAGGGCCGTGGCCCGGGCGCTGATCAGTCGGGCGCGCTGGCCGCTGTATTGCCCGCCATAGGTAGCGCGGTCGGCGATGAAGCCTTCGCTGGTGTAGTCACGGCAATGCTGGAGGAAATCGCACTCGGTGAACGTGCCCTTGCCATCGTGGTAGCGCAGCTTGCCGTTGGTGAACGACATGATTTCCCGGCCCGTCGGGTAGTCCCTGAACATCGAGCGGCCGGACAACGACGTGGGCACCGTAAAGCCGAAGTAATCGAGGATCGAGGCGGTCAGGTCGACGTGGCCGTAGGTGCCTGACTTGATCCGGGGCAGCGGTTCCGGCGCCAGCGTCAGGTTGAACCCCCAGGACGAGGCCAGCCGCACATCGTCGATGCCATGGGACTCGTCCGAGGTGATGACCACCAGGGTGTTGTCCAGGATACCCTGGCGTTCCAGGCCCGCCAGGAAGTTCGCCAGTGCGTCGTCCAGGTAACCCACTGCCGCCTGCTTGGCGGTGTCGTAGCGTTGCAGGTAGTCATCCGGCGCCGAGTAGGGCTGGTGCGTGCCCACGGTCAGCAGGGTCAGCATCCAAGGCTTGTCTGCTTGTTGCAGTTGTCCGACGTAGTCCAGCGCGCCTTCGAAGAAGGTCTTGTCGTCCTTGCCCCAAGGGAATTCCAGATAGGCGGGTCGAGTGAACCACTCCATGCCCAGGGTCGTGTCGAAGCCGATGTGCGGCATGATCCGGTCCTTGGCCATGAACCGCAGGCCCGCGCCCTGGAGGAAGTGCGTGGAAAAGCCGTTCTGGCGCAACTGAGCCGGCAGGCAGGCCTGATTGCGCTGGGTCTGGTTGAGCATTTCGACGCCTTTGGGCGTGCCGTCGTCGAGCTTGTCGTAGTCGCCACACAGCATCGCGTACAAGCCACGGATGGTCTGGTGGCTGTGCAGGACGTAATCGGGGGTGTTCATGCCGCGCTCGGCCCAGGCGCTGAGGTGTGGCATCAGGTTTTCCTGATAGCTGCTGTTCAAGGCCTGGCGATTGGCACTGACGTAGGCGCCGGGAATGCCCTCCAGGGCGATGACCAGGACATTGCGCGCACGTCCCGGCCCGGCCAGCAGACTGTTGCCATCGAGGTCCAGGCGGGTCAGGCCTGCCATGGGTGGGGTTGGGTCCACGGCATCGCCATCGAACCATTCCCGGGCGTGGTCCTGCCCGGCGGCGATACCCGCCGTGACGAGTTGGTGGGGCAGGTTAAACACATTCCACTGGTCCGCCTCACTGGGGCGCCAGGCTTGCAGCGCGCCATGGCTCAACAGGAGCAACACGGGCACGGCCCAGGCGTGGCGAGGCAGACGTGGCGCCAGTCGTGGGCGGCTGGTCCATTGGGTCATCAGCCAGAACGCCAGCGCTGCCAACTGGATCGCGGCCAGCCACGGATGGGCGAAGCCGCCGCTGGTGGAGTTCTCAACGAACTGGGGGTCGGTCAGGTAATGAATGTCCGAAGGATTGGGCATCCGCCCGACCGCACTGACCAGCTCGATGCTGGCCAGGGTCAACGCGCTCCAGGCCAGCAATACCGGGAATGCCAGCCACACGGGACGACGATGGAGCAGCACGATCAGCAACCCGCCGATACCCAGGTCCGAGAGATAGCCCAGCGGGTCGGACCAGTCCAGGGCAAGACGCAGGCCCATGGGGACGAGTAATACGCAGCCCATCAGGGCGATGAGGGCGGCGCGGGGGTGGCTTAAAGCGCGATAAAGAATATTCACAAGAAACAGGCCTTTCGTTGAAGCCAATCCATTGAACAACACACCCACCCTGTGGGAGCGAGCTTGCTCGCGATGGCGTCAGTCAATCACACACCATATGGACTGGCACACCGCCATCGCGAGCAAGCTCGCTCCCACAGAAGGTTCTTCATTCGGTCATGAAATTGTCATGGAGAGGGATGGTACCAAGGGTAATTGCCCCTGGCCGAGCCAATGTCCCGGTGTCTGGCTGCGCTACGCTGTGGTTCACTGGCTCAGGCCTCTACCATGGCCGCAACAGCGTTAGTTTGGGGTATGCAGATAATTGTATCAAGATGTTTCATCGGGAGATTGGATGGACAGGTTCCAGGAAATGCAGGTTTTCCTCGCCGTGGCCCAGGAGTCGGGCTTTTCGGCAGCAGCGCGGCGCCTGGGGCTGTCGGCGGCCAGCGTCACGCGGGCGGTGGCGGGGCTGGAGCAACGCATCGGTACGCCATTGCTGGTGCGCACCACGCGCAGTGTGTACCTGAGCGAAGCCGGCCAGCGCTTTCTCGAGGACTGTCGACGGATATTGAACGATTTGCAGGAAGCCGAGGATTCGGCGGCCGGCAGCCATGTCCAGCCTCGCGGGCAATTGACGATTACTGCACCGGTGCTGTTCGGCCAGTTGTTCGTCACGCCGTTGCTGGTGGATTACCTGAACCGGTTCCCCGAGGTCAGTATCAACGCGTTGCTGTTGGATCGTACGGTCAGCCTGGTGGAAGAGGGTATCGACGTTGCCTTGCGCATTGGCGAGCTGCCGGACAGCAACCTGCATGCCGTGCGTGTCGGTGAGGTACGGCGGGTGGTGTGTGGCTCCCCGGATTTCTTCGCGCGCCACGGGCGGCCCCGGCATCCGGATGACTTGGAACGAATGCCCGTGGTGGCATCGTCGGCCATTGGCCAGGTCAAAAGCTGGACCTTCATCGATTCAGGCCAACCGTTGGCCGTCCGGCCTGTGCCGCGGCTGGTGGTGACGGCCAACCAGGCCGCGATTACCGCCGCCTGCCAGGGGTTGGGGATGACGCGAATCCTGTCTTACCAAGTGGCGGGCAACGTGGCTGCCGGTGAACTGGAAATCGTCCTGGCCGATTTCGAATTGCCGCCGCTGCCGATTCATGTGGTGTACCAGGGCGGACGCAATGCGCCGGCACGGGTTCGCAGTTTTGTCGATTTTGTCGTCAGTGCATTGCGTGAACATCCGGCCTTGAGCGGCTGACGTATTGTTTCTCTGGCTGAAACAATGGATTGCATTTCTGGGTGATTCTCTTGTTTTAACCCGGAGCGGAAGATGATCCCATCGACGCCGTTGTGCTGATGGCGTCACTTCCCGTGGAGTCGACCATGAACCCTATCAAGCACTATCACTTCCCGCTTTCCGGCCATTCCCACCGTGTTCAGTTGATGCTTTCGTTGCTCGGGCTGCCTGTCGAGGAGATCTTCGTCGATTTGGCCAAGGGTGCGCACAAACAGGCGGATTTCCTCGCGCTCAATGCGTTTGGCCAGGTACCGGTCATTGACGATGACGGCGTGGTGCTGGCGGACTCCAACGCGATCCTGGTGTACCTGGCGCACAAATATGGCCAGGGCCGCTGGCTGCCCACCGACCCAGTCGGCGCCGCCCAGGTGCAGCGCTGGTTGTCGGCGGCGGCCGGGCCGATCCATGCGGGGCCGGCCACGGCACGGCTGATCACGGTGTTCGGCGCGGCCTACAACGCCGAGGACGTGATTGCCCGTTCCCACGACGTGTTGAAAGTCATCGATCAGGAATTGAGCAACCGTGCTTTTCTGGCGGGTGATACGGCGACCGTCGCAGACATCGCTGGCTACAGCTACATTGCCCATGCACCGGAAGGCAATGTGTCGCTGCAGGACTATGCCCATGTGCGGGCCTGGCTGGCGCGGATCGAAGCCTTGCCCGGGTTCGTGGGCATGCCGCGTACGGTTGCCGGGCTGCAAAAGCACCCATGAGTATGTGAATCGATAGTCCTGTGGCGAGGACATTTATCCCCGCTGGGCTGCGCAGCAGCCCCTTGCTTTCGTTCTGACGATACTTCTAGGGGGCGCTTCGCGCCCCAGCGGGGATAAATCCCCTCGCCACATTGATTTGGTCGCTCCTTCGTGAGTTGGGGTCAGGCGTAGGAAAGGGCCTTTTCCTCCAGCAGTTCTTCGTACAACTGCACCCACTTGCGGCCCATCTCTTCGGATGTGAACAGCTGGCGGTAACGGGCTTCGGCCCTGGCGCCCATTGCCTGGGCCTGCGCCGGGTTTTCCCACAGGGTGCGCATCGCCTCGCGGAATGCTTCGGGATTGCTCGGTGGCACCACCAGGCCGGTTTCGTCATGGACATTGATGTAGCTGGTGCCGGTGCCGATTTCGCTGGAGATCATCGGCTTGCCGAACATCGCGCCTTCGAGCAGGGAGATACCAAAGGCTTCGGAGCGCAGGTGGGAAGGGAACACGATGGCATAGCTCAGTTCCAGCAATGCGACCTTGTCTTCGTCTCCCAGGCGTCCGAGGAAGTGCAGGTTGCGCAGGCCCAGTGCCGCCGCCTGGGCATGCAATTGTTTTTCCAGTGGGCCGGCGCCCACGATGACCACTGGGTAATCCACACCCTTGAGGGCGTCGAGCAGGATGTGCAGGCCTTTGTAATAACGCATCACCCCCACGAACAAAAAGAACCGCTCGCCCAGTGTTGCCTTCCACTGCGCCATGCGCTCGGCGTCAGGCTGTGGATAACTGGTCTTGTTCAGGCCGTAGGTGATGATCCGGGTCTTGGCGTTGTAAGCCTTGAGCACGTCGCTGGTATGAACATAGTTCGGCGAGGCGGCGACGATACGATCGGCGCCGTCCAGAAAGCGTCGCATCAACGGCCGATAGAGCTTGAGCAGGTGCCGCTGGCGAACGATGTCCGAATGGTAGGTCACGACGTAGGGTTTTTTCACGGCACTGCAAAAATGCACCACGTCCATGAACGGCCAGGGGAAGTGATAGTTGATCACGTCCGTTTCAGCGGCCAGCTCACGAAATTTCTTGAAAACACTGTAGGAGAAACCGGTGGACGCCAGTTGGAAATCCATTCGGGCTTGATGCACGGCATGCTGGCGGATCTGGATCGGCGCCGGCGCCGGCTGTTCGCTCAAGGCCAGCACGGTGTTATCGATACTCAACCGATCGGTGCTGTCGCACAGCTGGAAGATGACCTGTTCGATGCCGCCCATGGAATCTGGCAAATAGGTTTTGTAAAAGTGCAGGACTCGCATTCAACCTCCCAAGACCTGGCGATACGCGTGGGCAGTGACCTTTGCACAGCGCTCCCAGGAAAACAGCGCGGCCTGTTGTAATCCCGATTCCCGACACGCCTGCCAGTGCAGGCGATCTTCGATCAACCGCTCCATGGCCTCGCGCATGCCTTGCGGATCGTCGGGCTCGCAATAGATACCGGCTGCCCCGGCCACTTCCGGCATCGCCGAACAGGGGGTGGTGATCACCGGCGTGCCGCTGGCCATGGCTTCAAGCACCGGCAGGCCAAAGCCTTCGTAGTACGACGGAAAAATCAATGCCCGCGCCCCCGCCAACAGCTGGGCGACCTGTTCGTCAGGCAGGTAACCGGCCAGGCAAACATGACCGCTAGCCAGGGCGCGTTTCAACTCATCATTGAGCTGTGCCTGTTGCCATCCGCTCATTCCTACAATGAACAAAGGAAAGGTCTGACGCACGGATTCGGGAAGTTCAGCGTGGGCGCGCAGGGCCAATGACAGGTTCTTGCGCGGTTCCAGGGTGCCGACGCAGAGGAAATAACGACCCGCCTCCAAGCCATGGGCCTTGAGTACCGTGTCGATGGCTTCCGGTTCGCGTGGGTGGAAACGTGCCGCCACCCCCAGCGGCGCGACCCGCAGGCGCTCGGCAGGCAGGCCGAAATGCTGTTGGGCTTCATCGGCGATGAACTGCGAGTCGGTCAGGATCAGCCGCGCCTGGTCCACCGCCCGGTTGAGTCGTCGCTCTATTTCCTTCAGGCGGGCCGGTGGTTGCGTCTCGGGGTAGTGCAGGTGCGTGAGGTCATGGAGGGTGATCACCGTCGGCCCTTCGAAGGCCAACGGCCAAAGACTGGGTTCGTGATACAGGTCGATGGCTTTTGACCGGCCTTGATCGAAGCGTTTCTGCTCCAGCCAGCGCCGCGCCTGGTAGGCGCCCGGAACCCGTCGCAGCAACGGGCTTAGCCTTGAATAGCCAGGCTTGGCTGTTTGCGGCAATCGCGGACTCCAGCCCCAGCCGTGGAATAGCGACAGCTGTACATCCGGCTCCCGGGCCAAGGCCGTTGCCAGTTCCGCCACGTAGTGGCCGATGCCGGTGCGTGGCGCCTGGAGAATGCGCGCGTTGAGGGCTATCCGCATGCTGTTTCCCTGTCGACGACGTCGTCGACGTGTCGCTCGATCCGTTCCACCAATTGCGCACTGGCCTGGCGCCAACTCAGCCATTGCCATTGATCCAGGTTGCGTCTGGCCGGGAATACTCCGGTGTGTTCCATATCGATGATCTGGTTCGCCAGGCTTTGGGGGTCGTCGAGATCGAAGTAAGTCATGAACTCACCGCCGATCTCCCGAAACACTTCGATGTCGCTGCCCATTGCCGGCAAGCCGCGCTGCATGGCTTCTACCAGTGGCAGGCCGAAGCCTTCGACGTAGGAGGGGAACACCAGCGCGGTGGCGTGTCGATAGGCGTGTTCCAAGCTCTGGTCCGAGAGGTTATTGAACATGAATAGGCGGCTGTTGAATTGTGCATGACGCTCGATCCGTTCGATCAACGCCTCGCATTTCCAGCCGATCTTCCCGACGATGCATAACCGCGCCTGCGAGCCGGCGGCCCAGGCCCGCTCGAAGGCATCGAGCAGGTAAGCATGGTTTTTACGCGGTTCAATGGTGCTGACCATCAGGAACACCGGCTCGGGGCGCTTGAACAGCCGCAGCAGTTTCGGGTCGATGGCCTGGGTGGGATTTATCTGGTCCAGCTCGCTGCCCAGGTGGAAGTAGTCGAACCAGCGTTCCTGTACCTGCGACTCGCCAATGCGGCGGACCATTTCCTCGCGAAGCTGGTCGCGGATGGTGGCCGAGATGGCGACGTAGCCGTCGGCGGTGCGGGCTATCCAGTCGAACCAATGGTTGAACACCTTGACCAGACCGGCGTCGCAGAATTGGGGATGGGACAGGGGAATCAGATCGTAAACCACCGAGATGATCCCGACGCCATCACGCTTGAGCTGTTCGGCCAGGGGGAAGATATCCGAATGCCAGGATGAGTCGAGCAAGACCAGTTGATCGCCGGCCCGATGTTTCAGCGGTACACAACGCTTGGGCAGTTCCTGGCCTTTGAGGGCGCGGTCGAGCAAGCGTATCGGGATGCTCAAGCAGCCGAAGGCGAACAGTCGGCAGCCAACATACAGGAGACGGCGAGCCCACAATGATCGGCTGAAGGGCCACTGCCGTGCCAGTGACCGCTGCCGGAACCAGAACAGGTTGGCCATCTGTTCCCAGCGGATCCTCAGGCTGACCAGATCCAGTTTATCGATCGACAGCGGTGCCAGGCTCTTTGCCTCATATAACTTGCCTTGCAGCATGACCACAGGGATGCATTCACGCTCGCCATCCCTGGCCGGCAATTCGCGGATCACATTGCGCACGACGCGCTGAATGCCGGAGTTGATTTCCGGGTGCTCGAATACGTAAGTGCATTCCACCAACAGACGGCTCATGGCAACTCCTTTTGCGGTAACGCCTCGACGGCAGTCTGGCTCGAACGCTGGATGCTGGTCCGGGCCTGGAGCCAGGAACAGCCGACGAAATCCTCCTGGCGATTATTGATGACGTGAAACACCAACCCGTAGTCGCGCCATTCGAAATTACGGTCCAGGTGCGAGTCCAGCCGCGACAGGCTGAGCGCGACGGAGTAATTGCCCTTGCCCAGGCGCATGTCGAAGCTGAAACGGAAGGTAATCTGTTCACCGGCCTTGAGGTCGGTCACGGCTTTGTCCTGGCGATGGGTGTTGATGCCGTACATGGGCTGGCCAAAGCGGTCCTTGATCAAAAAGCCCAGCACCAGCCGCTCGATGTCCTGGCGGATTTCAACCCGCACTTGCAGCACCATCGGCTGGCCGATCTCGGCCACTTCCACCGGCTGCTCCTGACTGTTGAGCAACTGCACGTCGACGATGCCGGCCTCGCCAGTGCCGGAAATGGTCCGTACCTGGCCGTTGGCGAGCATCTCCTGGCGAACGACCTGGCCTTCGCGCTGGGCCAGCATTGCGTTGTAGTAATCCATCACCTCTTCCGGCTTGCCGCGCATGGCCATGCGCCCGTGTTCGAGCAGGATGGCGGTGTCGCAGATCGACTGGATCGCCGAGCGATCGTGGGACACGATCAGCAGCGTGGTGCCGGCCTTGCGGAAGCTGCGGATGCGCTCGAAGCTCTTGTGCTGGAAGTACGCATCGCCCACCGACAGTGCTTCGTCGACGATCAGGATGTCCGGGCGCCGGGCGGTGGCGACGCTGAAGGCCAGGCGCATCTGCATGCCGCTGGAATAAGTGCGTACCGGCTGGTCGATAGCCTCGCCGATTTCGGCGAACCCCTCGATCTCGGGCATCAAGGCTTCGATGTCCTCCACGTGCATGCCCAGCAATTGACCGGCCATGAACGCGTTCTGGCGGCCGGTGAAGTCCGGATGAAAGCCCATGCCCAATTCCAGCAACGCGGCGACGCGACCTTGCAACTGAATGTGGCCGCAGGTGGGTTGGGTGGTGCCGGTGATCATCTTGAGCAGCGTGCTTTTGCCTGCACCGTTGACCCCGACGATGCCGACGGCTTCCCCAGGCTGGATCTCGAAATCCACGCCTTGCAGGATCCAGTGCAGTTCATGGCGTTGGCGGGAAAAGGGGATCAACCATTCGAACAGCCGGCTCCAGCGGTTCGGATACTGTTTGTAGGCCTTGCCCAGGCCGGTGACGCGCAAATGTCCCATCAGAGTTCATCCACCATTTCACCACCGCGCCGACGAAACATGCGCAGGCCCAAGGCGCACAACAGCAGGGCGACTACCAGCAAGGGCAAAAGCGAGCTCCAGACCGGCCATTGGTTGTAGAGAAAGAGGTTCTGGTAGCTCTGCATCAGGGCGGTCATGGGGTTGAAGGCGAGCAATTGCTGGATCGACGGCGGCAGGATCGTCATCGGGTAAACGATCGGCGTGAGCCAGAACCAGAATTGCAGGCAAATGCCGAATAACTGCCCGACATCCCGGAAAAACACATTGAGGATCCCCAGCAGCATGCCCAGCCCGGCGGCGAACATCACTTGCAAGGCCAGCAGCGGCACCAGGGCCAGCAAGGTCATGCCCGGCCAGCGCCCGGTGATCAGCAGGAAACCGAAAAACAGCCCGAGGATGATCGCGAAGTTGATCCCCGCATTGCACAGCACGATCACCGGCAGGCAAATCCGGGGGAAGCTGATCTTCTTCAGCAGGTTGGCGTTTTCCAGGAACATGCCTTGGCTGCGGGTGGTGATTTCCGCGAACAACCCCCAGGTCAGCAGGCCGGAACAGAGGTAGACGCTGTAGGCCATGCCGTCTTCCACCCCAGGCAGGCGGGCGCGCATGATGTGGGAAAAAATCACCGTGTAGACGAGGATCATCGACAGCGGGTTGAGCACCGTCCACAACGCGCCGAACAACGAGTTGCGATAACGGGCCTGGAACTCGCGCTTGACGCTGCCCAGGACGAAGCCGCGATAGCTCCACAGAGTACGTTGCAGGGTCAATAACATCAGCCGGCCCTGCCGTAGTGATCCTCGAAGCGAACGATGTCATCTTCCCCCAGGTATTCGCCGCTCTGCACTTCGATGATGACCAGGTCGATGACGCCAGGGTTTTCCAGGCGATGCTTGTGGCCGGCGGGGATGAAGGTCGACTCGTTCTTGGCCACCAGGTGCGAGCCCGAGCCATTGTTGGTGACCTTGGCCATGCCTTCGACCACCACCCAGTGTTCGTTGCGGTGATGGTGCATTTGCAGCGACAGCGACGCGCCAGGCTTGACCACGATGCGCTTGATCTTGAAGCGCGGACCTTCTTCGAGCACGGTATAGCTGCCCCATGGACGGCTGACCGTGCGGTGCAGGCGATAGGCTTCGTGTTCCTTGTCCTTGAGTTGCCGGGCGACGCGACGCACATCCTGGGCGCGGTTGGCATGGGCCACCAGCACGGCATCGGCGGTGTCGATGATGATCAGGTTTTCCACGCCCAGGGCGGCCACCAGGCGGCCTTCGCTCTGGACGAAGTTGTGCTGGCTGTCGATAAACAAGGCCTGGCCGGTGGCGCGGTTGTTTTGCCCGTCGGCGGGCACCAGGCCGGCGATGGCGCTCCAGGAACCGATATCGCTCCAATCGAATGAGGCCGGAATCACCACGACATTGGCGGAGCGCTCCATCAAGGCATAGTCGATGGAGATGTCCGGCATTTCGGCGAAATGCGCCGCGGACAATTCCTGTTGCACACACCCTGAGGTTTCCACCGCCGTGCTGGCCGTGACACAGGCGCGCGCCTGTTCCAACAGCTCGGGGGCGTGGGTTTGCAGCTCCGCCAGCAGCGTCTTGACCGAGAAGCAGAACATCCCCGAGTTCCACAGGAAGCGACCACTTTCCAGGTACTGCGTGGCGGTCGGCAAGTCGGGTTTTTCGACGAAGCGCACGACCTTGGCCGCACCCTTGGTATCCAGGGGCTGGCCCCTTTCGATATAGCCGAAACCGGTTTCCGGCGCCGAGGGCAGCACGCCGAACGTCACCAGATGGCCGTTCTTGGCCAACTCCACGGCGTGCTCGACGGACGCCTTGAAGGCCACCTCGTCCTTGATCAGGTGGTCGGCAGGCATGACCACCAGGATCGCCTCGTCACCGTGCAGGGCCTGTATCGCGAGGGTGGCCGTGGCAATGGCCGGCGCGGTGTTGCGGCCCGTCGGTTCCAGTACGAAATGGCCGCGATAACGCTCCAGGTGGGCGCTCTGATAATGATCGCGGCTCTGGAAGTAGTACTCGCGATTGGTGACGGTGACGATGTCGCCCCGGCCGTCGAACAACCCCGCCGCACGCCGATAGGTCTTGCCCAGCAGCGACTGGCCGTCGGGCAGGAGCATGAACGGCTTGGGATGGCCTTCGCGGGACACCGGCCACAACCTCGTCCCGGCACCGCCGGAAAGAATCACGGGAATCAGCATGGCCTACTCCTTGGCGACGCGTTTCATGTCCGCATCCATCATCATGCGGATCAGGGTGTCGAGGTCGGTCCGGGGCTTCCAGCCCAGGACGCGTTGTGCCTTGGCCGGGTTGCCGAGCAACACCTCGACTTCGGCCGGGCGGAAAAACGCCGGGTCGATCTTGACGAAGTCACGGTAATCCAGGCCCACGTGTTCGAAGGCGATCCTGCACATTTCGCGCACGGTGGTGGTGACGCCGGTGGCTACCACGTAATCGTCGGGGGTGTCCTGCTGCAACATCAGCCACATGGCCTCGACGTAATCGCCGGCAAAGCCCCAGTCGCGCTTGGCGTCGATATTGCCCAGGCGTAATTCCTGTTGCTTGCCCTGTTTGATGCGTGCCGCGGCGTCGGTGACCTTGCGCGTCACGAACTCGATGCCGCGCAGGGGGGATTCGTGGTTGAACAGGATGCCGCTGCTGGCATGCAGACCGAAGCTTTCCCGGTAGTTGACGGTGATCCAGTGGCCATACAGTTTCGCCACGCCATAGGGGCTGCGCGGGTAAAACGGGGTATGCTCGTCCTGCTGTTCGGCTTGGATCAGGCCGAACATTTCGCTGGTGGAGGCCTGGTAGAAGCGGGTCTGCGTGCTGAACTGGCGAATGGCTTCGAGCAGGTGGGTGACCCCCAGCCCGTCGACGATACCGGTGGTCACCGGCTGGTCCCAGGAAGCCGCGACGAAACTTTGCGCGGCCAGGTTGTACACCTCGTGCGGCGCCGACTTGATGACCGCCCGCTGCACCGAGCAGGCATCGGCCATGTCACCGTCCAGGTAAACGATGTCCTGTTCGATGCCCATCTCTCGCAGCCGCCAGCGCGAGTCGCTGCTTCGTCGCGCCACCAGGCCGTGGACGCTATAACCCTTGTCGAGCAACAACTTGGCCAGATACGCGCCGTCCTGGCCGGTAATCCCTGTGATCAATGCACTTTTCATTCTTGTTGTACCCGTATCTCCCAGTCGGACAGGATCGCCCGCAAGGATTGTTGTGTTGTTGTTTCAGGCGTCCATCCGGTGGCCTGTTGTAGCTTGGCAGGGCTACCACAGACGCGACGCTGTTCTGCGCGGCGAAGACGCGCAGGGTCCTGGATCAGTTGCACGTCGACCTGGGCGAGGTCGCCCAGTTGTTCGATCAGGCG
The DNA here is from genome assembly GCF_965119365.1 of Pseudomonas medicaginis. Taxonomy (NCBI): domain Bacteria; kingdom Pseudomonadati; phylum Pseudomonadota; class Gammaproteobacteria; order Pseudomonadales; family Pseudomonadaceae; genus Pseudomonas; species Pseudomonas medicaginis. The sequence continues at coordinate 235,688 of NZ_OZ221631.1, read as the reverse complement.
GCGAATGCTCTGCTCGTGGCCCGAGCAGATGTTGTAGACCTGCCCCGGGGCGCCTTTTTCCAACAGGGCCAGGTAGGCTGAAATCACATCGTCGACATCGAGGAAGTCGCGGGTTACGTCGATATCGCCCACTTGCAGCCGCGCCGGTTGCAGGCCCAGCTTGATCCGGCTGATCTGCCGGGCGGCGCTGGCAATGACGAAGCTGTCCTTCTGGCCGGGACCGATGTGGTTGAACGGACGAGCCACCAGCATCGGCCAGCCTTCGCTCATGCCCCATTGCAGGCACAACAGTTCGGTCGACAGCTTGCTCACGGCATACGGGTTGCGCGGGGCGGGCAATTGCAGTTCGGTAATCGGCAGCCGGTCTTCGCTGACCTGGCCATAGACATCACCGGAGCTGACATACAGGAATGTCCCGGTGAACCCCCGGGTCTTTAGGGCCTGTAGCAGGTTCAAGGTGCCCAGCAGGTTGATGTGCAGGGTACGCGCCGGATCGCGGAAGGCTTCCGGCACGAATGTCTGGCCGGCCAGGTGGATCACGGCATCGGGAAGCTCGGGCCAGAGGCCCTCCAGAGTCTTGGCATCCGTCAGGTCGTAGCGGGTGGCGACAGGCATCACCTGCCAAGCCGAATCATGACCGTTCAGTCGAGATTTGAGGTGACGTCCAACGAAACCGCTGAGGCCCGTAACGAACAGACGTTTTTTCAAGCACCAGCCCTCTTGACGGTTGCTTCGTCTATGGCGAATTGAGTAAGAAATTTCCGTAAGTTCGGGGAAAAGTTACTCAACGTTTAGCTTAGAGAAGCGTTTGTTGTAGTTGTTTGGTTGCCAATCTGTGCCAATTTCGCTGCAATTTCAACAGCGCAAACCGTGACTGGTCAGTTCTCATATTTATAGCGGGTTTATTCATCTCGAGCGGTTCACGAACCCTTGGAGGATGTGTTTAGAATGCCCCTCGTCACGCTGGCCCGGGTTGCGATCTTCGACGAGACGAACCCCAGGGGCGGGACCTAAAAAAACAAGAACGAGACGGGTAGCAAGATGAACGACGCGTGGCGGCCCCGGGCCGGCTCGATGCGGGATTCGACCGTCATGAAATGGGGCTGCCGGGATGGCGGCGACATGATGGGATGCCATGAATTTCATTCTTTACTCGGACGTAAACGATCACTCCATCAGCCAGAGCCTCGGCCGCCCTGAGTACAGCTATTATTTCGTGCTCAAGGCCTATCGTCCCGTGCTGGAACGCCTGGGGCCGGTGCATGTGGTGTCCTCGGTCGCCGAGGTCGATCCCCTTTATCAAACATTGCAGCAGGCCGGGCAGGACTGCTTGTTCCTTTCGTTTTCACCCCCGCACAAGGCGCCGCTGGATCTGCTTTGCCCGATGGTCTGCGTGGTGGCCTGGGAGTTCGATTCGATCCCGGCGGAGCACTGGGACGATGACCTGCGGCATGACTGGAGCCGCACGCTGGCCCGGCATGGCCGGGTGATTACCTTGTCCAGCCACACGGCCGAGGCGATCCGTCGGACCTTGGGCGAGGACTTCCCGGTATTGGTATTGCCCACGCCGTTATGGGAGCGTTTCGCGGCGGTTCGCGAACAGTATCCAAGCCTGCCGGTCAATCCGGGCACGACCTTGCAGATCAAGGGCTGCATCATCGACAGCCGGCCCCTCGGGTTATCGGCGGATGGCTTGATCGCGCCGATCATTGAAAAAGTGCCGGAGCCCGAACCAGAACCGATCATTGAGCCAGTCATCGAGCCGCCCTCCCTGACTTGGCGGCGGCGCGCGTTCATTTCCCGCCATTACCTGCGCGAAGTCATCCGCGCCTTCACCGGCAAGAGCGAGCAGGGGCCGGTGTGGCTGTTCAAGCACAACCTGGTGTGCTGGTATCGCGAAGCGGTCCGCGACCTGGTTCCGGTGCCGGTACGCGTTGCGACCAGCAGGGTCCTGAGGGGGGCGACACCGCAGGCGGTCACCGTCGAGCCCGTTCCAGAGCCAACCCCCGAACCGGCGCCACCGGCGCATCCCGAGGCCGTCCTGCCGGACACTCGCCAGGTGGTGGAGACCAACGTCAGCGGGGTGGTGTACGTCAGCGTGTTCAACCCCGATGACGGTCGCAAGAACTGGCATCAGTTGATCACCGCATTCTGTTGGGCGCTGCGCGACGTCGAGGACGCCACGCTGGTGCTGAAAATGACCCAGAACGATCTGTCGACCTACTACGTCGAACTGTTGACCCTGCTGTCCCAACTGTCGCCATTCAGTTGCCGGGTGGTGGTGATGCACGGTTACCTGGAGGACGAACAATTCACCCGGTTGTATGGCGCGGCGAGTTTCTACGTCAATGCGTCCCGCTGCGAAGGCCTGTGCCTGCCATTGATGGAATTCATGTCCTGCGCCCGCCCGGTCATCGCACCGGACCACACGGCGATGCGCGACTACATCGACGCCGAGGTGGCCTTCATCGTCAAGTCCAGCCGCGAACCGACCATCTGGCCGGAAGACTCGCGCATCTTGTATCGCACCCTGCGCCATCGACCCGATTGGGGCTCATTGAAACTCGCCTACCAGCAGAGCTACGCCATGGCCAAGCACCAGCCGCAGGCTTACCAGGCCATGGCCGCTGCCGCGAATGAGCGGATGCGCCGGTATTGCGCATTCGCCCCGGTGCAGCAGCGCCTGGCGGATTTCCTGGCGATGCCAGGCTGTGACGAAAGGCTGCCGCTGGCGGTCCAGGCAGGTACCGCCTCATGTTGATCATCATTTACTCGGAAACCAACCAGAGCAACATCCTGGAAAACCTGGGCAAGCCCGAGTACAGCTATTACTTCGTGCTCAAGGAGTTTCGCCCGGTGCTGGAACGGTTGGGGCGGGTGGTCGAAGTGACCCGGCCTGACGAAGAGGTCGATCCGCTGTACGCCGATTGCCTGGGGCGTGGCGAGGATTGCGTATTCCTGTCGTTTTCACCGCCTCATCGCACCGCTGCCCACTACGCCTGCCCGACGATTCCGGTATTCGCCTGGGAATTCAGCACCATCCCTACCGAATGCTGGCAGGGCGAGGCCCGGCACGACTGGCGAGTGGTCTTGGGCGCAACCGGCATGGCGATCACCCATTCCAGTTTCACCGTCAACACCGTTCGGGAGGTGATGGGCGCGGACTTTCCCATCGCCGCTGTCGCCGCGCCGGTATGGGACCGCTTTGCCGCCCGCGGCGCGGTGCTGGCCCAGCGGCCGACCGTGGATCACATGCGCCTGCAATTGCGTGGCCTGCTGATCGACAGCCGCACCACCGACCTGCGGCCTTATGGCCCACCGGTGCACCAGGCCGGCACACCGTTGGTGCTGGACGGCCCGGCCGAGGATTGCGAGTTACTGCTGGACGGTGTGATCTATACCTCCGTGTTCAATCCTTACGACGGGCGCAAGAACTGGAAGGACATGATCAGCGCTTTTTGCGCGACGTTTCGTGACGTTTCCGACGCGACCCTGGTGCTGAAGCTGACTCACCACGATGTCACCGCAGCGCTCACTGACATGCTCCACCACGTCTACAAGAACCAGTCGTACCGCTGTCGCATCGTGCTGATACACGGTTACCTGGCGGACGCGGACTATGAACGGCTAGTGGAAGCCACCCGGTACGTGGTCAACAGTTCCTACGGCGAAGGGCAGTGCCTGCCGTTGATGGAGTTCATGTCCTGCGGTCGTCCGGCGATTGCACCGCTGAACACGGCGATGGCCGACTACATCGACCACGACAATGCCTTCGTGGTGGATTCGACCGAGGAACTGACCGCCTGGCCCCATGACCCCCGTGCGGCCTATCGGACCCTGCGTTATGTCACCGATTGGGACTCGCTGTGCTCGGCCTATCGCGCCAGTTATGACGTGGCCAAAAACGACCCCGAGCGTTATCGCCGCATGTCGGACCACGCCGTGCGCAGCCTGGAGAAGTTCTGCAGCCAGGCCAATGCCGAGCAGCGTTTGCGGGCGTTTTTCGAACAACTGTCCGAGCGTCGCCGGAACGCGGCACAGCCATGATCCGGCGATGGCTGGCCAGGCGCAGGCCAGTGGAGCCTTCGCCTCCGCCGACGGTGGCCGTTTCGCCCCGGGATGCTGGCCTCTACGACGCAATGCTTGATGGCTGGTTTCGCAGTGAAACCGGCGAATTGCTCAAGGGCTTTGCCATCACGGCCGACGATACCTTGCTGGATGTGGGGTGCGGCGAAGGTGTGGCGACCCTGTTTGCCATGCGCCAGGGCGCGTCCGTGATCTTTACCGACAGCGAACAGGACAAGGTGCGGGATCTGGCCCGCCAAGTTGAAGCCCAGGCCGCCGCGCCGTTCCTGGGGCTGGTCAGCAACAGCCTGCCGCTGCCCCTGGCCGATGGCTGTGCGAACAAGATCGTCTGCATGGAGGTGCTCGAGCATATCCATGAGCCCGCGCCGTTCATGGCCGAACTGGTGCGCATGGGCCAACCCGGGGCGCAGTATCTGCTCAGCGTACCGGCCTCGGTGGGCGAGCATTTGCAGCAAGGCATTGCGCCGCCGGGCTACTTCCAAGCGCCCAACCACGTGCAGATTTTCAGTGCCGAACGATTCGCCGCGCTGGTGGAGGACGCCGGGCTGGTGATCGAGCACCGCCAGGCCAGTGGGTTTTTCTGGGTCATGGGCATGATTTTTTTCTGGGCCAGCGAACAGGCGGCCGGGCGGGACCTCGAGGGGGCTGTGCGTGACCGTATCCAGGCACCGTACCCACCGTTGATGGAGCGTTGGGCGAGCCTCTGGCAGGGCTTGCTGACGCACCCCGATGGCCTGGCGATCAAGCAGGTGCTGGACCGGTTCATGCCCAAGAGCCAAGTCATCATTGCGCGTAAACCCGATCGTTCTTCCAGGAGCCCTTCATGAGCAGCAAACGGATCATGGACATCGAGTTGCTGCGCGCCGTTGCGGTGATCGGCGTGCTGTTCCATCACGTGCAAGGCATGCCGTTTCCTGGCGGATGGCCGCGCCTGGCGGCCCTGGCCGACAATTTCCAGCTGTGGTGGGGCGTGGACCTGTTCTTTGCCATATCCGGGTTTGTCATTGGACGCAGCCTGATCCCCCAATTGCGGCGCTGCGACAGCCCCCGGCAATTCTGGGCTGTTACCCGGGAATTCTGGATTCGCCGGGCCTTTCGCCTCTTGCCGTCGGCCTGGCTCTGGCTGCTGCTGGTGCTGTTCGCGGTGTTTTTCCTGAACCGCTCCGGCGCGTTTGGCAGTGTGCAGGCCAACCTGCAGGCGACCCTGGCCGGTTTCCTGCAATTTGCCAACCTGCGTTTTGCCGATGCGTTCATGCACTATGAATACGGCGCGAGCTTCGTGTACTGGACGCTGTCGTTGGAAGAGCAGTTCTATCTGATCCTGCCGTTGTTGGTGTTCGTTTCGCGTCGCTACCTGGTGTGGGTGCTGCTGGCGGTGGTGTTGGTGCAGTTCTTCACCTGGCGGGCGCTGTGGCTGTCGGTGATTCGTACCGATGCCTTGGCGCTGGGTGTGTTGTTGTCGATCTGGAGCCTGCGCTCCAGCTACTGGCGCTTCGAGCCCACCGGGTTGCGCCGCCCGCCCTTGGGTGCGCTGCTGGTGCTGGGCCTTGGCAGCGTGATGGCCTGGATGGCGACCGAGCACTTCAATTTGTCGTTCTACCGTCTCGGGGTCATTGCCGTGCTCAGCGCCGTGCTGGTCTGGGTGGCCTCTTATGATCGGGATTACCTGTTGCCCCGCGGTCGGCTGAAAACGGCGCTGACTTGGGTGGGCAGTCGTTCCTATGGGATCTACCTGATTCACATCCCGGTGTTTTTCCTGCTGCGTGAGTTGTGGTTTCGTTTCGCCCCCTTGGGCTCGCCGGACCCGGCAAGCCATCCCTGGTCGGCCCTGGCGTGTGCGTTGTTGCTGATCGGGCTGTTGAGCGAACTCAACTACCGCTGGGTCGAAATGCCCATGCGCAATCGTGGCGCCCGGTTGGTCGAACGCCTGTCCGCCGCCCGAACCGTCCTTCCTGTTTCTGGAGCCCCGTCATGCTGAGCCTTTTGAAGAAACTCACCACGGGCACGCCCGCGCCCGCCGAGCCGGTCGCCGAAAAAGTCGACCCGTATATGCTCGGGCTGCACGATGCGATGCTCAGCGGCTGGTTCAACCAGCAAACCGGTGAACTGTTCACGGGTTTCCCTGTGACGCCTGAGGACACGTTGCTGGACGTGGGGTGCGGCGACGGCGGTAACGTGCATTTTTGTGGGATACGCGGGGCGAAGATCATCATCGCCGACATCGACGCGGCCAAGGTCGAAGCCACGCGCCAACGCTTGAGCGACACCCCTGCGCGCGAAGTCGAGTGCCACGTGACCGACTGCAACCCGCTGCCCATTGCCGACGCCACGGCCACCCGGGTGGTGTCCACCGAAGTCATCGAGCATGTCGACGACCCGGCACAGTTTCTTGCCGAACTGGTACGGGTCGGCCGGCCCGGTGCGCTGTACCTGTTGAGCGTGCCGCACCCCAGCTCCGAAGACCTGCAAAAGGACATCGCCGCGCCGGAGTACTTCCGCAAGCCCAACCACATTCGCATCATCAGCGAAGAGCAGTTCAAGGCGATGGTCAGCGAGGCCGGACTGGAGGTGGTGAGCCACAGCCAATACGGTTTCTATTGGTCGCTGTGGATGCTGTTGTTCTGGGAGGCCAAGGTCGATTTCAGCAACCCCGACCACCCGTTGCTCAATCATTGGGCCGACACCTGGCAAGCCGTGCTGAATTCGCCGCGCGGGGCGCAGATCAAGCAGGCGCTGGACGCGGTGGTGGCCAAGAGTCAGGTGATTATTGCGCGTAAGCCTTGATGACGTCGGTAGACCTCAATCCTGTGGGAGCTTGCTCGCGATAGCGTTGGTTCAGCCGCCTATAGAATTGACTGATACACCGCTATCGCGAGCAAGCTCGCTCCCACAATGACGTGCACGGCGTTAATCTGCACATCTTTTGCGTGCGGTAAGGCTTCATGATTGTTCTTTTCCGGCTTTTCCTGGGCCTTGCCGTGTTGCTGGCGGGCTGCGAACAACCTCCACCCCCAGCGCTGGATCAACAGTTGTATATCTGGCAGCGCCAATGGACCAAGGCTCACGAGCCGGCGCTGCGCCAGAGCCAGGGCGATTTCTCCAGCCTGCGGGTGCTGGCGTTGCAGGCGTTTCCCGGGGCGGGCTGGCGCCGTGCGCGGATCGATCCGGCCTTGCTCAAGGCTGATGGCCGTCCGCTGATCGCCGTGATTCGCCTGGACGGCCAACTCAAGAACCTGGACCAGGATGAGGTCATCGCGCAAATCCAGCAGGTGCTGGGCGATTGGCAAGCCCAAGGCCTGATCCCGGTAGGGGTAGAAATCGACCACGATGCGGGCAACGCACGGTTGCCGGCTTATGAAAAATTCCTCGGCCAACTGCGGCATGTCCTGCCGGCCAGCGTGCGGCTGAGTATTACCGCGCTGCCGGCCTGGCTCGACAGCCCCGCATTGCCGGGGGTGTTGGAAACGGTGGATAGCAGCGTGCTGCAGGTCCACGCGGTGAGCGATCCACGGCAAGGGCTGTTCGATCCGAAACAGGCCCGGCACTGGGCGCAACGTTGGAGCGAGGTCACCGCGCGGCCGTTTTACCTGGCCCTGCCAGCCTACGGTGTGGCGCTGCTGACCCAGGAGAGCGGCGTGCCCGTGGTGGAGAGCGAGGTGCCGATCGATCGCGGTGGCGAGCGTCGCGAGCTGCTGGCCGACCCGCAACAAGTGGCCGGGCTTGCGGCCGATTTGCGTGCCGATCCGCCGAAACATCTCGCTGGATTGATCTGGTTTCGCCTGCCGCTGGCCGGCGACCGACGGGCGTGGAGCCTGACCACGCTCGGCGCCGTCGCCCGGGGCGATCACCTGGACAGTCGCTTGGCATTGCAATGGGTGGAGCAGGGCGGTTTGTACGATATTCGCCTGGTCAACCAGGGCAATCTCGACAGCCCCTGGCCCCAGCGCCTGACGCTGGCTGTCGGCGCTTGTGACGGCGTCGATGCCCTGGCCGGTTATACGTTGCAACAAACCCCCGGACTGCTTACCTTCACCCGCATTCAGGAGGGCCGCTTGGCGGCGGGTAGCCAACGGGCAATCGGCTGGGCGCGCTGTACGAAAATTGACCAAGGAGGTTTCAATGTTTACCCGTAAGTGGCCTCGTCACCTGCTGTGCCTGAGCCTGTGTCTGCCGCTGGGCCCGGCGCTGGCCTGCGGGCCGGATTTTCCGATGCGTCTGTTGGATAACCGCGCCCAGACGCTGGCTGAATTGCCCGAAGGCAGCTTTCGCTTCGAGGTCAGCCGCCTCGGCCAGGCGATTGCCGGGCTCAAGCCGGCCACCGAGGCAACGGGTAATCCGGACTACAGCTATGACGACCTGCCTTCTTACGCAGAGCAACGGACCAAGGCTGAGCAGATTGGCCTGACCCCGCCGCAACGCGCGGTGGTGGAGCGCTTGCGGGCGCTGACCGATATCGACCAGGTGGCGGCTGAAGCGGCCAATCTGCCGGACGAACTGCGCCTGTATGCGCTCGGCGCGGCGGCTTTTAACGTCGGTGAGCATCAGCGTGCCGTGGAAGCGTTCCAGCAACTGCTGGCGTTACCGGCCGACCAGCGTCGGTTGCGCAGCACCTGGGCGGCGTACTCCCTCGGACGGGCATTGTTCGCCGTGAGCACCGAGGCGGGCAGTGGCGACCCTGTGGTCTTGCAGGACCAGGCGCGAGCAGCGTTTCGCCAGGCCCGCGAGTTGAGCATTGCCGGCTTCAGCGATCCGCTGGAACTGGGCATCGCCAGCCTTGGCGAAGAAGCCCGGGTGGCCTACACCGCTGACGATTGGGACAGTGCCATCGGCCTGTACGCGATCCAGAACTTGCAAGGGTCTCCGGTCGGCTACAGCTCGTTGCTGCAATTGGCCGGTGATTTGAGCGTCCAGCCAGATGAGCGCTTGAGCGAACTGCTCAAGACCCAGTTAGTGCAGCGATTGGTCACCGCCTACCTGCTCAGCCGCGTCGGCTGGTGGGACGGTGAAGAACCGTCGGGTGAGAAAAGGCTGGTCAAGCTGCTGCAAGCCAATGCCCGGGACAACCTGGACGATGCCGACCGTTTGGCGGCGGTGAGTTACCAACACGGCGATTACGCCAGCGCCCAGGCTTTTGTGCAAAAAGCCGCCGACACCGGCCTGGCCTGGTGGGTGCGCGCCAAGCTGGCCTTGCGCGCCGGCGACAAGGCGGCCGCGGCGTCGGCTTATGCCAAGGCGGCCCAGGCCTTTCCGAACGATGAGTCCTGGGGCAATCGGCGCACACCGGATTGGAATTACGAATCGGTGCAACCCAAGTGCCGTGTCGAAGGTGAAAGCGCGATCCTGGCCTTGCAGCGTGGCGATTACCTGCAAGCCTTCGATCAGCTTTATCGCGGCCAGGGCAATTATTGGTACGACGCTGCCGCAGTCGCCGAGCGTGTGCTCACGGTGGATGAACTCAAGCAGTACGTCGACGCCCAAGTTCCGGCACCACCGGTGTTGAGTCAAGAGGATCGGGACAACTACGTGCCGCTGCCCGTGGCCGCGAACCTGCGCAATTTGCTGGGGCGTCGCTTGCTGAGGGAAGGGCGCTTTGATGAGGCACCGGCTTATTTCGATAACGCAGACTTGCAGAACAAGGCCCGCGCCTATGGGCAATTGCGCCAGGACGCGGAGTCCAAGTGGTGGCCAACCCGACGGGCCGAGGCCTATTTCAATGCGTCCTGGATGGCACGCAAATGGGGCATGGAGTTGCTGGGTTACGAGATGGCGCCGGATTACGCCAGCCTGGGCGGCAATTACAGCCTGGAACCGGTCGAGCTGAACGTCGGGCCGCTGGTGGCCGAGGGTGAGGTGCAACGCCAGCAGGCCAGTGCCGCGCAGCCGGACATGCGTTACCACTATCGATTCGTCGCCACGGCGCTGGCGAGCCAGGCGGCGGATTATCTGCCCCACACCAGCCAGGCGTTTGCGGCGGTACTGTGCAAAGCGGTGGGGTACAACTCCAGCCTTGAGGAGCAAAGCGCGCTGTATCAGCGCTATGTGAAGGAAGGTCCGTATGTGGATTGGGCCGGGGATTTTGGTCATCAATGCCAGGAACCGGACTTCAGCAAGGCGAACAAACGCTACGTGACCCAGGCCTTGGAACCGATTCGCTCGACGCTACGCCCGTACAAGGCTTGGCTGGAAGTGGGCGGGGTGGTCTTGGTGGTGGCGGTGGCGTTGGGGCTGATCAGCCGGCGTCGGCGCAACGCGCGAATGTCGGCTTCCTGAGATGAGGAACCCATTGTGGGAGCGAGCTTGCTCGCGATAGCGGCATTGCAGGCACTACAGGTGCTGATGGATGACCCCATCGCGAGCAAGCTCGCTCCCACAGGGCAGGTGATATCGCCGTGGAGCGCTGTTCCTACATCTGCGTCGCCATGCCCTCCACATTCATGGCCGCCTGGCGCAACGCCTCCGAGCGAGTAGGGTGTGGGTGGCAGGTCAGGGCGATGTCCTCGGCTGAGGCGCTGAACTCCATGGCCACGCAGTATTCACCGATCATCTCGCTGACGCTCGGGCCCACCAGGTGCACGCCAAGGATCTCATCGGTGCGTTCATCAGCCAGGACCTTGGCGAACCCTTCGGTCTCATGGTTGATCTTGGCTCGGCTGTTGGCAGTGAAGGGGAACTTGCCAACCTTGTAGGCACGGCCTTCAGCCTTGAGTTGTTCCTCGGTCTTGCCGACGCTGGCCAGTTCCGGACGGGTGTAGATGACGCTGGGAATCAGCGCATAGTTGACCTCGGCGGCCTTACCGGCGATCTGCTCGATGCAGACCATGGCTTCGTCTTCGGCTTTGTGAGCCAGCATGGGACCGGCCGTCACGTCGCCGATCACCCAGACGCCGGGTGCTTCGGTGCGGTGATTCTGGTTGGCGAGCATGCCGCGTTTATCGGTGCTCAACCCGACGTTCTCCAGCCCCAGCCCTTGGGTGTAAGGCCGACGACCGATGGCGACCAGCACGTAATCGGCGTCCAGGGTCTGTGCTTCACCGCCCGCCGCCGGCTCGATCTGCAATTGCACGCCGCTGGCCGAGATGACGGCGCCGGTGACCTTCGAGCTCAGCTTGAACTGGATGCCCTGTTTACTCAGGGCCCGTTGCAGGGTCTTGCCGGCTTCGCCGTCCACCCCCGGGCAGATGCGATCGAGGTATTCCACCACGGTCACTTGGGCACCCAGGCGCCGCCAGACCGAACCCAGTTCGAGGCCGATGACGCCTGCGCCGATCACCACCAGATGCCGGGGCACCTCACTCAGGGACAAGGCGCCGGTGGAGTCGAGGATGCGTTGGTTATCGATGGTCACGCCTGGCAGGGGCATGGGTTCCGAACCGGTGGCGATGACGATGTCCTTGGCAATGAGTTCGGTCTTAGCGCCATCGTCGCCGGTAACGATCACCTTGCCGGGCCCGTCGATGTGGCCCCAGCCTTTGATCCAGTCGACCTTGTTCTTGCGAAACAGGAACTCGATGCCCTTGGTCAGGCCGGCCACGCTTTCGTTTTTCTGCTTCATCATTTGCGCAAGGTTGAGGGTGGGGCTGACTTCAATGCCCAGATTGGCGAATTCCGATCCCGTGGCGGCTTCGTACAGTTCCGAGGCGTGCAGCAAGGCCTTGGAGGGCATGCAGCCGACGTTCAGACAGGTGCCGCCCAGGGTGGCTCGGCCTTCGACACAGGCGACTTTCAACCCCAACTGCCCGGCCCGAATCGCCGCGTTATACCCGCCGGGTCCGCCGCCCAGAATGACCACGTCGTAGCTGCTCATCGCTGTTCTCCCGCTTGGCTTGATAAAAAATTATGTGCGTAATATGGGCGTTTTCAGAGTTTTCGGTCAAGGCTTAAGTCAAGAGGCCGACGCAGGCCTTGGCATGAAGAATTCAAAACGGAAATTTCACAGGAATCGTTATAAGGTAACGGCATATAACGGAGCGTCGGTGGCGTCTGTCCACGGGCCCGGATTCTGATCGCCACGAGTGCTGGGGTGGTATGCAAGTCGATCTTGATGTCGAGGGGGCACAGGTGGCCGAATGGCCGCGTTTTCAGCAAGCGTCGTTCCAAGGGCGCCGCTTGAAGCAGATCGCCTTCGCCCTGGGAAGCGTGGCGGTTTTGGGTCTGGTATTGGCGTTTTTTATCGGGGTGTTTTCGCCGCAATCGCTGTGGCCGGCCTTGCTGGTCAGCCAAGGCGCGGGGCTCCTGGTGCTGGTAGCGGGTCTGCAATCGGCCTGGTGGGTGACGCAATGGCGTAGCAGGGCGCTGCTGCCGGCTGTGGATAACCTGCCGGCGCAAGACGAGCCTGTTGATAATCTGGGTTGGTATGAGCGCTTGCTGGACGGCATCGGCGCTCGCTCGCTCGGCCTGCTCAGGCAAATCGGTGCGCCTGCGCTGTGGCTGGCCGGTTGGGCCGTGCTGGTATTGCTGAGCCTGGAGCAAGCCTGGAACTTGCAATTGCCGCCTGCTGCACTCGGCGTCTCGGCCAGCGTAGGGGCGGTGCTGTCGCTGTTATTGGGGTTCGGCTTATTGGTGCTCGAGCGACAATTGGCCCAGCAATCCCCCTTGGAATGGCCAGAAGCGCTGGCGCTGGCGCAGTTGACGCGCGTGGCGATCATCGTGCTGGTGCTCGGCGCCTTGTGCCTGCTGTTTTGCGCAGAAACGTCCACTTGGCCGTTGCGCCTGGCGGTGCTGATGGGGCTATTGCCGGGGCTGGTGGCGGCGGAGTTGCTATTGCGTGCGGTGCTGTCGTTGTTCATCCCACGCAGGGACACCCTGGAGCCGACGTTGCTGGGGCGCAGTGTCATCGCCGATCTGCTGCGCTGGCCGCCGCAGCCGCTGCTGGCCTTGCAGCATGAACTGCACAACCGTTTCGGTATCGACCTGCGCCAGATCTGGGCTTTCAGCTACATGCGCCGGGCCTTTTTGCCGGTGTTGATGCTGGTGGCACTGGTGGGCTGGTTGCTGACGGGGGTGCATGAAGTGCCGCTGCAGGAGCGGGGCATCTATGAGCGCTTCGGTAAACCGGTGGAGGTCTTCGGCCCGGGCCTGCACGTCGCACTGCCTTGGCCGTGGGGCAGGGTGCTCAACGTCGAGAATGGCGTGGTGCATGAACTGGCCACCAGCGTCGCGGATAGTCGCGCAGTGGTCGAGGCTGAACCGGCGGAGGGGCCGGCGCCGGCAGTTGCCAATCGGTTGTGGGACGCCAGCCATGTGAACGACAAGTCCCAAGTCATTGCCAGCCGTCGTGCCGATCAGCAGAGCTTCCAGATCGTCAACATGGACGTGCGCTTTGTCTACCGCATCGGCCTGACGGATGCTGCGGCACTGGCGGCGACCTACAACAGCGCCGATGTGCCGACGCTGATTCGCAGCACCGCCAGCCGCATCCTGGTGCATGAGTTTGCTTCGCGCACGTTGGACGGTTTGTTGGGTGCTGACCGTGTCAGCCTGGCCGACGAAATCGGTCGGGCGGTGCAGGCGGATTTGCAATCCCTCGACAGCGGAGTGGAAATCCTGGCGACGGTGGTGGAGGCGATTCATCCCCCGGCCGGTGCGGCCAATGCCTACCACGGCGTGCAGGCGGCGCAGATCGGCGCGCAGGCATTGATCGCCCGAGAGCGCGGCGCGGCGGCGGAACAGACCAACCAGGCGCAATTGCAAGCCAGCGTCGTCCATGACCAAGCCATGGCCACCGCCCGGGAAATCAACGCAACCGCCCAGGCCGCCGACCTGCGCTTCAGTGCCGACCGCAAAGCCTACGCCACGGCGGGGCACGCTTTTGTACTGGAGCACTACCTGGGCCAACTGAGCCAGGGCCTCGCCAATGCCCGGTTGCTGATTCTCGACCATCGCTTGGGCGGCAGCGGTAACGCGCCGACCATCGACTTGCGTACCTTCACGCTGCCGGCAGACCCTGCGTCGCCGCGTAACCCTGTCCCGCCAGGAGCTGCCCATTGAGCCAGTCCTCTTCACACGATCACCACGACCACGCTGGTCACGATCACGGCCATGCCGGTCATCACCATGGTCATCATCACCACCATCATGGCGATCCGCAGCAGGCCGGTCCGTTCCCGTGGCGGCGGATGGGTTGGGCGGTGTTGCTGGTGGCGTTTGCCATTGCGGCTGCAAGCCTGGTGCAAGTGCGCTCGGGGGAGGCCACGGTCATCACTCGTTTCGGTAATCCGGCGCGGGTGCTGCTGCAACCTGGCTTGGGTTGGCGCTGGCCGGCACCGTTCGAGGCGGCGATCCCGGTGGACCTGCGGTTGCGCACTACGTCCAGCGGTTTGCAGGATGTCGGAACCCGTGATGGGCTGCGTATCATCGTCCAGGCCTACGTGGCGTGGCAGGTGCAGGGTGACCCGGAAAACGTGCAGCGTTTCATGCGCGCGGTGCAGAACCAACCGGACGAAGCCGCACGGCAGATCCGCACCTTCGTCGGCTCGGCGCTGGAAACCACCGCCGCCAGTTTTGACTTGGCGAACCTGGTTAACACCGATGCCAGCCAAGTGCGCATCGCCGATTTCGAAGCTCAGCTGCGTCAGCAGATCGACCAACAGTTGCTCACCACTTATGGCGTGCGCGTGTTGCAAGTCGGCGTTGAGCGCCTGACGTTGCCCTCGGTGACGCTGACGGCGACGGTGGATCGCATGCGCGCCGAGCGTGAGACCATCGCCACCGAACGCACTGCCATCGGCAAGCGCGAAGCGGCGCAGATCCGCTCCGCCGCAGAACGTGATGCGCGAGTCTTGCAAGCCGATGCCACGGTGAAAGCCGCGGATATCGAAGCGCAGTCCCGGGTAGAAGCCGCCGAGATTTATGGTCGGGCCTACGCCGGCTCCCCGCAGCTCTACAATCTGCTACGTTCGCTGGATACCTTGGGTACGATTGTCAGCCCGGGCACGAAGCTGATTTTGCGCACGGATGCCGCGCCATTCCGGGTTCTGGTGGACGGACCTGCGTCGGTGGAAGGCAAAGGTGGAACACAACCATGAGTGTGGTTCCACGTGGAACAAATGAGTTATCCAGCCCGTGGATCCAGGCCGGACGCCTGGCGTTTCTGGCGCTTTACGCCGTCACGGTGCTGGCGGCGTTGGCCTGGGTCTTTTCCAACGTGCGACAGATCGACCCGCAGAATCGCGCGGTGGTGCTGCACTTTGGTGCCTTGGATCGCATCCAGAATGCCGGCCTTTTGTTGGCGTGGCCTCGTCCTGTGGAACAAGTCGTCTTGCTGCCCGCTGCGGATCGGGTGCTTGAGCGGCGGGTGGAAAATCTGCTGCGCTCGGATGCGGCCTTGCAGGCTGATCGTGTTGCCAGTTTCGCCACGCCGGTTAGCGATGCTTTGGCCGGCTCTGGTTATTTATTGACCGGTGATGCCGGCGTGGTGCAACTGGATGTGCGGGTGTTCTACAAGGTCACCGACCCTTACGCCTTCGTCTTGCAAGGGGAACATGTCCTGCCGGCACTGGACCGGCTGGCGACCCGCAGTGCCGTGGCCCTGACGGCGGCCCGGGACCTGGACACCATTCTGGTGGCCCGCCCCGAACTGATGGGCAGCGACAACCAGGCGGCCGAGCGTCGTGAACGCTTGCGCGGCGATCTGGTGCAAGGGCTTAACCGACGCCTGGCTGACCTGGCGGCGACAGGGCAGGGGCTGGGCATCGAGGTGGTGCGGGTCGATGTGCAATCGAGTCTGCCGGGGCCGGCGGTGAGTGCTTTCAATGCCGTACTGACCGCCAGCCAGCAGGCCGACAAGGCCGTGGCCAATGCCCGGACTGAAGCGGAAAAACTCACCCAGGCTGCCCGCCAAGATGCCGACCGTGCCGTGCAAGTCGCCCATGCCCAGGCCAGCGAACGGCTCGCCAAGGCTTCGGCCGACACGGCCACGGTACTGGGGCTGGCGAAGACCCAAGGCAGCGATCCGCAAATGCTGCTTCGCCTGTATCGCGAACGCCTGCCTGGGATCCTTCGCCAGGCCGGCTCAGTGACCACGGTCGACCCGAAAGACGATTCCCGCCTGATCATCCAGGGAGCCGGCCAATGACCGTCCAAAGCCCTGCAGTACCCATGTTGTCCTCGACGGAACAACGCACTGCCGCCCGGCAGTTGACCTTGGCGATGCTCGCCCTCGGCTTGCTCGCATTGGGCCTGGCATGGCGCGGCTGGTCGCCGGAGCAGAGCGGTGTCAGCCAGCTGTTGTTGGGGTTCGCCTCTCTGTTGGTGGCGGTGCCGGTGATGCGTTCGGCCTGGTACAGCTTGCGTTACCCAAGCCTGCATGGGATCACGGACCAACTGATCGCCCTGGCGATGCTCGGCGCCTGGGCCACCGGCGACCTGCTGACGGCGGCGTTGCTGCCGATCATCATGATCTTCGGCCATGTGCTGGAAGAACGCAGTGTCATTGGTTCCCAGGAGGCGATCCATGCCCTTGGCCAGCTGACCCGCAGCCAAGGCCGCAAGGTACAGGCTGACGGTTCGATCATCGATGTCGATAACGCGACGCTCCGGGCTGGCGATGTCGTGGAGGTGCGCGCCGGTGACCGGGTGCCGGCCGATGGTCGGGTATTGTCGGGCCAGGCCAGTCTCGACACTGCCCCCATCACCGGTGAGTCGGTGCCACTGGAGGCGGTGGCTGGCACGGACGTCTTTGGTGGCGCGATCAACCTCGATGGCCTGTTGCGGCTGGAGGTGACCCGCACCGGCGAGGAATCCACCCTGGGCAAAGTCATCGCCCTGATGCAAAACGCCGAACGCTCCAAGCCACCCATCACCCGTTTGCTGGAACGTTACGCTGGCAGTTACCTGGTATTGGTATTGCTGCTGGCCGCAGTGACCTGGTTCGTGACCAACGATGCCCAGGCGATGCTGGCGGTATTGGTGGCTGCGTGTCCTTGCGCGTTGGTGTTGTCGGCGCCGGCCACTGCCATTGCCGGAATCGCGGTGGCGGCGCGCCACGGGATCCTGATCCGCAGCTCGGCCTTCCTGGAAGAACTGGCGGACTTGACCTCGCTGGTGGTCGACAAGACCGGCACCTTGACCTATGGCGTCCTGCGCCTGCAATCCATCGAACGGGCCCAGGATGCCCAGGCAGCGTGGCTGCTGCCGTTGGCCGCCAGCCTCGGATCGGCCAGCAGTCATCCGGTCAGTCGTGCCTTGGCGGGGTTGGTGGAGCAGGGCGATTGCTTGCCCCTGACGGACATTCGTGAGCGCCAAGGGTTGGGTGTGGTCGCGATGACCGCCCAGGGCGAAGCGGCGCTCGGTCGGCCGGAGTTGTTTGCGCAGTTGGGCATTCAAACGTCAGCGGTTCCCGAGCACGATGGCCCGATTGCCGGCCTGGCCTTGGACGGGCAGTTCCTCGCCTGGCTGCTGTTGGCCGACAGTGTCAAGGCGGAGGCGCAGGTGGCCATGGCCGAGCTGCGGGAGTTGGGCCTGGGCCGCCAGTTGTTGTTGACTGGCGACCGCCAGAGCGTGGCCGCGACCCTGGCCCGGGACGTTGGCATCGGCGATGTGCAGGCCCAGGCCTTGCCGGAAGACAAGCTCAAGCGGGTCATGGCCGAGATCGACCATGGGTTCCGCCCCATGGTGGTGGGCGATGGCATCAACGATTCCCTGGCGCTCAAGGCCGGAGTGGTGGGTGTCGCAATGGGCGCAGGCGGTGCAGACATCGCCCTGGCGTCGGCAGACATCGTACTGATCGGCAGCGATCTGCGGCGCCTCGGCACCTGCGTGCGACTGAGTCGCCAGTGTCGGCGCACGTTGCAGGTCAACGTGATCATTGGCTTGGGCTGGACGCTGGCCATCGTTGCGTTTGCCGCCTTCGGCTGGCTTGGCGCGGCAGGCGCGATGATCGCTGCACTGCTGCACAATCTCAGTACCCTGCTAGTGTTAGGGAATGCCGGGCGCTTGCTGCGGTTCCATGAGCCACTGCTCAAGCTCCAAGCGAAGGGCACCGTTGGATAGCTTCAGGCGAACTGTGCGTTGCACGTGCAGTCTGCTTTTGGAGAGGGCATACCGCCGCAGCCGTGACCCACCACAAGGAGTGACCTGGGACAGCGATAGAAAAAGGCTATAAATTCGATAGCCTGCTATTTTTCTAGCATGGTCTACCCTCATTTCAGACGTCTGAAACAAGGGGGATTTTCCATGCTCGCGCAACTTCCACCGGCCTTACAGAATCTGCATCTACCGCTTCGGCTGCGGCTCTGGGATGGCCATGAATTTTCACTGGGTGACGACCCCAGTGTCACGATCGTGGTCAAGGACCCACAAATGGTCGCGCAATTCACTCATCCCAGCCTGGATGCGCTGGGGGCGGCGTTCGTCGAAGGCAAGCTGGAACTTGAAGGCTCGATCCACGAAGTCATTCGGGTCTGCGATGAGTGGAGCCAGGCATTGGTGGAGGACGATGCCGACAACCAGCCGGTGCGCTCGGTCCACGACAAGGAAACCGACGCCAAGGCGATCTCCTATCATTACGACCTTTCCAACGCGTTCTATCAGCTGTGGCTCGACAGCGACATGGCCTATTCCTGCGCCTATTTCGAGACGGGCAGCGAAACCCTCGAGCAGGCCCAGCAAGCCAAGTTCCGCCATCTGTGCCGCAAGCTGCGGTTGCAGCCGGGCGACTACCTGCTGGATGTCGGGTGCGGGTGGGGCGGCCTGGCGCGTTATGCCGCGCGGGAGTTCGGCGCCAGGGTCTTCGGCATCACCCTGAGCACGGCGCAACTGACGCTGGCCCGGGAACGGGTCCAAGCCGAAGGCCTGGAAGATCTGGTCGAGTTGCAGCTGCTGGATTACCGTGACCTGCCCCAGGATGGCCGCTTCGACAAAGTTGTCAGCGTCGGCATGTTCGAACATGTCGGTCACGCTAACCTGGAGCAGTATTGCAAAACGCTGTTTGGCGCCGTGCGCGAGGGTGGGCTGGTGATGAACCATGGCATCACCGCCAAGCACACCGATGGGCGTCCCGTTGGTCGTGGCGCGGGTGAGTTCATTGAGAAGTATGTATTCCCCAATGGCGAGCTACCCCACTTGTCGATGATTTCAGCGCAGATCAGCGAAGCGGGGTTGGAGATCGTCGATGTGGAAAGCTTGCGCATGCACTACGCACGCACCCTCGATCACTGGAGTGAGCGCCTGGAGGACAACCTCGCGGCAGCGTCCAAGGAGGTGTCGGAGCAGGCATTGCGGATCTGGCGTCTGTATCTGGCCGGCTGCGCCTACGCGTTCGCCAAGGGCTGGATCAACCTGCACCAGATCCTGGCGGTGAAGGCCCACGCCGACGGCAGCCATGAGTTGCCCTGGACCCGCGACGATCTCTACGTCCCTTAAAGAATCGGTGAAATAAGCCGGGCGATCCGCATGCCGATCTTCTGCAGGCGGTGGGTCTCCCGGCTTTCCTGTTTGTCGATTTCCAGGGCTTGTGCGAAGTCCTCTTCGAGCATCTGCTCGACCTCGCTGGCGAATGGGATATCCACGGTGAGCAGCATGACTTCGAAGTTCAAGCGGAACGAACGGTTGTCCAGGTTCGCGCTACCAATGGCGCTGATTTCCCGGTCGATCAGCACCACTTTCTGATGCAGGAAGCCCGGCCCGTAACGGAACATACGCACACCGGCCCGCACCGCTTCAAACGCATACAGGCTGGACGCTGCGTAGACGATCTTGTGGTCGGGCCGTGAGGGCAGCAGGATGCGCACATCCACGCCGCGCAGGACCGCCAGACGCAAGGCCGCGAAGACCGCTTCGTCGGGGATGAAGTAGGGCGTGGTGATCCAGACGCGTTCGCTGGCGGCGTGGATGGCTTCGACGAAAAACAGCGAGCAGGTTTCATAGGCGTCGGCCGGGCCGCTGGCCAGCAACTGGCAAAGCACGCCGTCATCGGGATAACTGTCCGGGAGGATCAGCGGGGGCAGCGAACGGGATGCCCAGAACCAGTCTTCGGCGAACGACTCTTGCATGCTCGCCACCACCGGTCCGCGCACTTGCACATGGGTGTCACGCCATGGCGCCAAGGGTGGTTTGTCGCCCATATACTCGTCGCCTACGTTATGTCCGCCGACGAACCCTTCCACGCCGTCCACGACGACGATCTTGCGATGGTTGCGAAAGTTGACCTGAAACCGATTGAGCCAGCCGCTGCGGGTGGCGAACGCTTTTACGTGGACGCCGCCGTCGCGTAAGGCCTGCACGTAGTGGTGGGGCAGGGAGTGGCTGCCGATGCGGTCATAGAGCAGGTACACCGCCACGCCCTCGGCGGCTTTCTTCAAGAGCAAGGTGTGCAGGCGTTGACCGAGGCGGTCGTCATGAATGATGAAGAATTGAATCAGCACGGCCTGTCGTGCCTGCCCAACGGCGTGGAAAATCGCTTCGAACGTAGCGTGGCCGTTGACGAGCAAACGCACTTGGTTATTCGCCAGGCACGGTGCGCGTCCCAGTTTCGGCATGGCCCGTAACGAGGCGTAGGCCTGGGAGGCACGTGCGGTCAGGGCTTCTTCGACCCAGGGGCGCCAGTTCAGCTCGGAGATCGCCTTGCGCATTTCTTCGTTGGCTTGCCGGCGAGCCTTGATGTAACCATCGAACGTGCTACGGCCGAACACCAGGTAAGGAATCAACGTCAGGTAGGGAATGAACGTCAGCGACAGGGCCCAGGCGATCGAGCCCTGGGCCGTGCGCACTGTCAGTACGGCGTGGACAGCAGCGATGGAACCCAGGGTGTGGAGCAGCGCGATCAGGTAACCGAAAACATGCGGGCCGAAATAATCCATGGGGCAGCCTTGCTCCTGAAGTTTCAATGCTTAACAGACCATGTTCCAAGGCGAATGTCGCTATTTAATTCACGGGTCCAGGCCCTGAACCGAACCCCGTGGGCAACGTCTAACGGCCACTTGTCCTCTGGAGTGCGTGTCATGAATGTTCGTTTGCTGGGTGTGGCCTTGGCGATGGGGTTGTCGGTTCCGATGGCGGCTCAGGCGCAGATGCTCCAGCCGGGTTTGTGGGAGTTGACCACCAGTAACATGAAGGTCGATAACCAGAACCTGCCGGACCTGCAACTGATCCTAGGCCAGTTGCAAACCCAGATGACCCCGGAGCAACGGGCGATGCTGGAAAAGCAGGGCATCACCATGGGCGGTAAAGGCATCCGCGTCTGCCTGACCCCGGCCCAGGTGCAAGCCAATGACATTCCGCTGCAGGATCCGCAATCGGGCTGCAAGCAGCAGATCACCGAGCGCACCGGCAATCAGTGGAAGTTTCGCTTCAGTTGCCCGAAAGCCCAGGGTAATGGGGTCGCGACGTTCCAGAGTGATCGTGAGTTCACCACCCAGGTCAACGGCACGTTCAATGCCACCGGTATCCAGCAGAACGGCAGCCTCGACACGCGCGCGGTGTGGCTGGGTCAGGATTGCGGGACGGTCAAGCCGAGGGCTTGAAGCTTATTTGAGTGGTCGCTTGGTGAGCTTGTGGGAGCCAAGCTTGCTCGCGATGCAGACCATTCGGTGAGTCGCCAAGCGCGTCACCGTTCATCCGCGGGCAAGCCTTGCTCCCACACAGGCTCTCAAGGCCGACTCAGCGCGTCATACAACGTATTGAGGTTGTATTCGAACAGGCCGGTGAACGTGCTGGCCGGTCCGCTGGCGGCCAGTGCGTCGGAGTAGAGCGTGCCGCCAATGTGGGCGCCACTCTCGTCGGCGATCTGCTTGAGCAGGCGCGCATCCTTGATGTTTTCCATGAACACCGCTTTGACCTTCGCCTGACGGATCTGGGTAATCAGTGCCGCGACTTCTGCCGCCGACGGTTCACGTTCGGTGGATAACCCCTGGGGTGCCATGAACTCGATGCCATAGGCCTGGCCCAGATAACCGAATGCATCGTGGGAGGTCACGATCTTGCGATTACCGGCAGGCAATGCGCCGAGCTTGGTCTTGGCTTCGGCGAGCAGGGCGTAGATCTTCTTCAGGTACGCCTGGCTGTTGCGTTCGTAATCGGCCTTGTTGGCCGGGTCGGCAACTTCCAGTGCCTTGGTGATGTTGCTGACGTACAGCTGCGCGTTTGCCAAGTTGTGCCAGGCGTGCGGGTCGGGGATGGTCTCGCCATCCTCGTCCAGTGACCGCGGGATGACGCCGCGGCTGGCGCTGATTACCGGGGCGCTGGTTTCGGTGCTGGTCACCAGGCGGTCCAGCCACGGCTCGAAGCCCAAGCCATTCTTGATGATCAGTTTTGCCTTGAGCAACGATTTGGCGTCGTCTGGCGTGGGTTCGTAGGTGTGCGCATCGGCGTCCGGCCCGACCATGTTGGTGATTTCTATATGCTCACCGCCGACCTGTCGGGTCATGTCGGCGAGGATGCTGAAGCTGGTCACCACCTGGAGTTTTTCGGCGGCGGACAGGGACATGGACAGCGTCAGACTGATTAGCACGAGCAGTACGCGCATCGGGAAACACCTCATTGGGATGTGAGCAAGGGCGGGCGGCGCAGCAAACCGTGCACCGGACCGAATACCACCGACAACAGATACAACACGCCTGCCACCAGAACGATGGACGGCCCGCTGGGCAGTGAGTAATAGAACGACAACAGCAGGCCCAGCCAAACTGAGAGGCAGCCGAACAACGCTGCGATCAGCATCAGCAGTGGCAGGCGACGGCTCCAGAATCGCGACGCAGCGGCCGGTAGCATCATCAGGCCGACCACCATCAGCGCGCCGATGGCCTGGAAGCCGATCACCAGGTTCAGCACCACCAGGGTCAGGAATACGCCATGGGCCAATGGGCCGAGACGACTGACGGTTTGCAGGAACAGCGGGTCCAGGGTGTCGAGCAGCAGCGGTCGATAAATCAACGCCATCGCCACCAGGCTGATGCCGCACACCCACAGCATGCCGGTGAGTGTCGGGCCGTCTACTGCCAAGGCGGAGCCGAACAGCAGATGAAGCAAGTCCAGGCGTTTGCCAGCCATGCCGAGAATCAGCACGCCCGCCGCCAATGAAATGGGATAAATCGCCGCGAGGCTGGCGTCCTCTCGCAGGCCGGTGCGCCGGGTAATCCAGGCGGCGAGCCCGGCCATGCTCAATCCCGCGCCCAGGCCGCCAAGGGTCAGGGCTGGCAGGCTTAGCCCGGCAAACCAGAAGCCCAGGGCTGCACCGGGCAATATGCCGTGAGCCACGGCGTCACCAATCAAGCTCATGCGCCGAAGAATCAGGAACACACCCAACGGTGCGGTGCTGCACGCCAACACCAGCCCTCCCAGCAGGGCCCGGCGCATGAAGACAAACTCTTGGAACGGTTGCCAGAGATGAGCGGCCGCGAGCATCAAGCCACCCACGTCTGGGGTTGTTGGGCAATCAAGTCCACACTGCGGCCGAGCATGCAGCCCGTGTTTCTGATCAGCAGCGTATGGGGAACATGTTGGCGCACCGCCGCCAGATCATGACATACCACCACGAGGGTCCTGCCCGCCGCGTGCCAGCGATGGATGTGCTTCCACAGGAGCGCCTGGCCTGGTTCATCAAGGGCGGCATGGGGTTCGTCGAGCAACAGCAGGGGCGCATCGGCCAGACTCAGGCGAGCGAGCAGGGCACGTTGCAGCTCGCCCCCCGACAACGCCATCAGCGGGCGATGCTCAAGGCCGTTTAGTGCCCAATCGTCCAGTACCGTCTGCAGCAACTGTCTACGCATGGCTGGCGTGTGGCGACTTCCCCAAGAACCGGCCGCTACCAGGTCTTGCAAACTGATGGGAAATTGCCGGTCCAGATGTTGCTGCTGAGGCATGAACGAAACCCCGCCTCGTCGTGGAACGTTCAGGGTGACTTTGCCGGAGAGCGGTTTTTGCAGCCCCGCGAGTACTTTCAACAGGCTGCTTTTACCCGAGCCGTTGCTACCGATGATGGCGGTGAGGCTGCCTTCCGGTCGCTCCATGGTGAGTGGCGGGGTGAGCGGTTGTCCGGGAGCTCCCCAGCGCAGTGCTTGGCAAGTGATCATGATGCGCCCCGGCTCCAGCGGCTTTGCGCCACGGCGTCATGGGCATGGAGGCTTTCGGCGTGAACGACGCGGACATCCAGGGCGGTGATCTCCGATGATCGAGCCAGGGCCGTGCTCAATCGCCGGGCGGCGTCTTCGCAGAACATCAGGTTTTGGCCGTTGGCCAAGGCGAAGGCTTGTTCATCGGCGCGTTTGACGGCGGTTTGCACAGCGGTGCCGAGGGCGGCTTCGGCTTCGTTGATGAACGACTGCAGCGGCAACTCCTCGACATCGGCATGGAGGCGCAGGGTCAGGGTCGCGGTACTGCGTTGGCTATGGGGGGTGGCGACAATACCGTTCGATGAGCCTAACCAAGCGAGGACTTCGGCGTGCTCGAGTTTTTTGTTGGCAAAGTCGTCGACGAATTGCTGCTGAATCAACTGCCGGGCTAGTGCTGCCGAACAAGGGCAAGTCGAGGAATAGGGAATCTGAATGTTCAGTTCCACGTGGAACATTGTGTTTTTCAAGTGCGCTTCGATGCTCACCGGATAGCTTTTCCAGCCTACCAACGGGCTGATCAACGCCGGGCGTTTGAGCAGCAGATCCGTATGCACGCAGAGCGAAGCCCCAGTGGATAAGCCTTCATGGCTGTCGAGAAATTGCTCCAGGATTTGACGTAATAGCGCTGGCGAAAGCGGCCTCTCTTCAAGCAACCCCAGCGCCAGGTATAAACGTGACATGTGAATGCCGCGCGCTTCGCCATCATCCAGGCTGACGCCGGCGTCGGCCGTTGCGCTCAGACGCTGGCCGTCTATCAGTACCGGCGTTGCGATACCACACATGCCCACCCAATCAAGGGGTAGGGTTTGGCGTGAAACCTGCGCAGCCACGTCGGGCAGCGTTAACGCGTTCATGGTCAAGGTCCATCGAAGGTTAGAAATCACATGTTATATTATAACAGTAGATTTAAAGAAACCTTTTCCATGAAAGGTGTTTCACCTTCGCCAACGTTCACGTTCCACGTGAAACATCAGCGCTGTGAATCCTGACAACCGTTCAGGCGCCCACATACAAATACGCCTGTGCTGCCTCCCGAACTTGAGAAGCGATTGAGGGTTGTCCAGCCCACACGGCGGCTGTAACCAACCCAACTTTCGCCATCTGATGCCAACCCAGTGAAGAACGTGAGCTGACCGTAGCGGCTGTTCGTTTGCGCCCAATAGCGGCGACTGGCCGCTTCAAAACCACGCAAATAAATAGTACTTCCAGCCGTCGCGACGCTGTAGGCGTTGCCTTGGCTATCCACACAAGCCAGCAGGTTGGCGCTGCGGGTGCAGTTCGCCAAGAGCGGGCTCTGGGCCGCAGCATCCAGTGCCCATAGCAACGGCAGGCTCGCAAGAACGAATTTCAGGTGAATGCGCATGGATTGAATCTCAGAGCAATGAAGACCGGCGGGGCTGGTTGAATACTGTTGTTATACTATAACATTAAAGCATCCAGGCCCCGAACCCCGCCAAATCCTGGAACGAGCCGTCGTCGAAGCGGCCGCCCGATGAGGATATACCGATGCCCAACCGCCTTCCCGTAACCGTGCTTTCCGGATTTCTCGGCGCTGGTAAAAGCACGTTGCTCAACCACGTCCTGCGTAATCGCGACAACCTGAGAGTCGCCGTGATCGTCAACGATATGAGCGAGATCAACATTGATGGCAGCGAAGTCCAGCGAGATGTCACCCTGAGTCGTTCCGAAGAGAAGCTGGTGGAAATGAGCAACGGCTGCATTTGCTGCACATTGCGTGAGGACTTGCTCGAAGAAGTCGGGCAACTCGCCAGGGAAGGGCGTTTCGATTACCTGCTGATCGAATCCACAGGGATCTCCGAACCGATGCCAGTGGCGGAAACCTTCACGTTCCGCGATGAAGAAGGTCGAAGCCTGGCCGATGTGGCGCGACTCGACACCCTGGTAACCGTGGTCGACGGGGTGAATTTCATGCTCGATTACCAGGCCGCCGAAAGCCTGGCGTCGCGGGGCGAAACCCTGGGTGAGGAGGATGAGCGCTCCATTACGGAGCTGTTGATCGAACAGATTGAATTTGCCGACGTAATTCTGATCAGCAAGATCGACCTGATCAGTCAGCATGAGCGGGAGGAGTTGACTGCGATTCTGCAGCGTCTCAACGCCCAGGCACAGATCATTCCCATGGCCATGGGGCAGGTGCCACTGGGCAAAATTCTCGACACCGGTCTTTTCGATTTTGAACGCGCCGCCCAGGCACCTGGCTGGCTGCAGGAACTGCGTGGCGGGCATGTGCCAGAAACCGAGGAATATGGCATCGCCTCGACCGCTTATCGGGCACGTCGACCGTTCCATCCCCAGCGCTTCTTCAACTTCATCGACCGTCCGTGGCCCGATGGCAAACTCCTGCGCTCCAAGGGATTCTTCTGGCTGGCCAGTAAGCCAGAGGAGGCGGGCAGTTGGTCCCAGGCTGGCGGTTTGATGCGGCATGGCTTCGCCGGGCGCTGGTGGCGGTTCGTGCCGAAAAACCAATGGCCGCAGGATGAAGAGAGCACGGCGGCGATCATGAAAAACTGGCTGGCTGCCACAGGTGATTGTCGGCAGGAGCTGGTCTTCATTGGCCAGGGTATCGATTTCGGCCAACTCGCCGCTGAACTGGACGCTTGCCTGCTCACCGATGCGGAAATGGCCTTGGGAATTGAAAGTTGGCGCTTGTTGCCGGATCCGTTCGGGCCGTGGCACGACGAGGTGGCCGCGTGATGCTGGCGCCCAGCCTGAAAAGAGCCGTACGGGTACGGCAGGTCCAAGGTGATACGCCGAGGATATTCACGCAGATCCTGGACGATGGCACCAACCTGGCGGTCTGGCAGCGGCAGCTTCCGGCACACATCAGCGACTTTGCCACCATGGTGCTGGCGATGGACCAGCCACTGGCTGAATCACGGGTGCTCGACTTGCCAGAGGATGACACCGTGCCGGCGCTGCATGGCCTGGCCGCTGGTTTCAGCGACGTGCACGGCTATGAAGGCTTCATCGCCGATGTCTCCTGGCTGGTCAGTGCGTTCGCCTGCCTGTTGGGCGCCCAACGTGTCGGTTTGCGTCTGCGCACACTGGACAAGGCCATGTGCCCGCGCTTCCACGTCGATCACGTGCCGGTGCGGCTGCTGACCACCTACGCGGGCGTCGGCAGCCAGTGGCTCAAGGAAGAGGCCATGGATCGTCGCCGCCTGGCGCAGGCTGAGGCGCCGCCGCTGGATCCGCGCATGATCCAGCAGTTCAGTTGCGGTGATGTCGGCTTGCTTAAAGGTGAAAAATGGCACGGTAATGAGGGGTTTGGCCTGATCCATCGCTCGCCGGAGCCCGCGCCGGGAGAGCGTCGTCTGATTCTCACGCTGGATTGGCTGGCTTAAGGCTTGAGCCAGGTGCCCTGGCTTTGGCCTTCGCAAAAGGGCTGCAAGTAGGCGGCATCAGTCGCCACGCCGTAATAGTGAATATCCTGGCGGTAAGGCATATTGGCGACCTGGGCGTTGCTGCAAACGCCGAACGCGCCGCCAGGGCATTGATCGACGTATTGCACCTCGACCTTCTGGCCGGCAAGCTTTGGTTGGCAGAAGCCATCGGCAAACAGCTTCTGTGGAATGCTGCGGTTCTGTTGGCAGACTTTCACGTCGAGCCGCTCCGCCTGGCTGTGAACCACGCAGGCCTGGGCCAGCGCCTGGTTCGACGTCAATGCCAGTAACCACCAGCCGATCATTCGCATCTTCACCTTCCTCGAAAGCCGTCGATTATGTTGCAGCACATTCCCACCCATGTCATTGCCGGTCCATTGGGTGCCGGCAAGACCAGCCTGATCAGGCATCTGCTGGCCCAGCGACCGGCCGATGAACGCTGGGCGGTGCTGATCAACGAGTTCGGCCAGATCGGCCTGGATGCCGCATTGCTGACCCAGGCGGGCGATGGTATCGCACTGGGCGAAGTGGCCGGCGGTTGCTTGTGCTGCGTCAATGGCGCGCCGTTTCAGATCGGCCTTGGACGCCTTCTGCGCAAGGCCCGGCCGGATCGGCTGTTCATCGAACCCTCAGGCCTGGGCCATCCAGTACAGTTGCTGCGGCAACTGAGTGAAGCGCCATGGCTCGGCGTGCTGGCGGTCCAACCCTGTGTATTGGTACTGGATGCCCGGGCGATGGCGGACGGCAAGCCCTTGCCCGACGCACAGCAACAAGCCCTGGCGGATGCCGGATTGCTGGTGCTGAACAAGTCCGAGACCGTCACGCAAGCCGATCGCGAACGGGTGACGGAGCGACTGTCAGGGCGTGCGTTGTATTGGACGCAACACGCGGCATTACCGATCGAGCAATTGCCAGGCTTGGCGGCTCGGGGCCGCGGGACTGTGGATAACGTGAACCTGCCCAAGAGCCTGGGTCGGATTCCGGCCATGTGGACCGACCCGACGCAGCCGATCTGTCTGTATCAGCAGCAGGAAGGCGGCTGGAGCATCGGTTGGCGTTGGCACCCCAGCCAACGATTCGACGCAGCGGCGCTGACGCGATGGCTACAAGGTCAGGACTGGAAACGGGCGAAGATGGTGATCCACAGCCTCGACGGTTGGGTTTCAGCCAATGCCTTGGGAAGGGCGAGGCTGGACTGGCAAGCCAGTGAATGGCGCCAGGACTCCCGGATCGAGCTGATTTTCGATGAGCCGCAAGACGTTGATTGCCTGCAAGCCAGCCTGGTGAATTGTCGGCGACCCTGAGTCAGCGGTGTCTCAAGGCTTCCACTTGTTGTGTTCCTGGCGCCACTGGCTCAACTCGATGACTTCGGCCCTGGCCCTGGTCTGGGTCGGTTCAATGGGCGGTGACGGTGTTTCTTCGAAGGGCATCGGGTAGGGCGCCAGCTCAATTTGTGCACTGTGGGCACCAAACTGGGTGATGGTGCCCGAATGGCGGCTTTCGCCGGTGACGGTAAACTCGAAGGTATAAACACGAGCCAGGCGTCGTCGACCCTTGGCGTCCTTCACGAAGCCGATTTTTTTCAGCGCCACGTTGCCGTCCAACAGCTCGACCTTGAGGTTGGCGCAATGCTGCATGACCCTCGCCAACGCTCGCTCGCGCAAGCCATGGTTGTGCCACAGCCAGGCACCGCCGGTCGCCAGCAGCATCAGCACGAAAATGTTTCCAAGGGTCAGCATGAACGAAGTGCTCCAACAAGTTGCTGTCAGCTTAACTGTCTCTCTGGTCTGTCGTACAGGCTGCGTTTAGTCGCATACTGCGCGGCTTGAATTCCAATCGTTTTACGGAAACTTCCCGCATGAAACGTACGCCTCATCTGCTTGCCATTCAGTCCCATGTGGTCTTCGGTCACGCTGGCAACAGCGCCGCGGTGTTTCCGATGCAGCGGGTCGGCGTGAACGTTTGGCCGCTCAATACCGTGCAATTTTCCAATCACACCCAGTACGGCCAATGGACTGGAGAGGTGCTGGCGCCAGAGCAGATACCGGCATTGGTAGAAGGCATTGCAGCCATCGGTGAACTGGGGCATTGCGATGCGGTGTTGTCCGGTTACCTGGGCAGTGCGGCTCAGGGACGGGCGATTCTGACGGGGGTGGCGCGGATCAAGGCCGCCAATCCGAAGGCGCTGTACCTGTGTGATCCGGTCATGGGGCATCCAGAGAAGGGCTGCATCGTGGCGCCCGAGGTGAGCCGGTTTCTTCTGGAAGAAGCCGCTGCCGTGGCGGACCTCATGTGCCCGAACCAACTGGAACTGGACAGCTTTTCGGGGCGCAAGGCCCAATCGTTGCTGGACTGCCTGGCCATGGCGCGGGCGTTGTTGGCCCGTGGGCCGAAGGCGGTGCTGGTCAAGCACCTGGCCTACCCGGGCAAACCCGATGACAGCTTCGAAATGCTGCTGGTGACCGCCGAGGGCAGTTGGCACCTGCGCCGTCCCCTGTTGGCTTTTCCGCGCCAGCCGGTGGGCGTGGGTGACCTGACGTCGGGGTTGTTCCTGGCGCGGGTCCTTCTGGGGGACAGCCTGGTGGCAGCGTTCGAATTCACCGCTGCCGCCGTCCATGAGGTGCTGCTGGAAACCCAGGCCTGCACAAGCTATGAGCTGGAACTGGTCCGCGCCCAAGACCGCATCGCCCATCCCCGTGTGCGGTTCGAGGCGGTGCCAATCAGCCTCTGATCACTGCAAGCTCCCACATGTCGGTCAAGGCCCGTCCGCCTTGATCTCCTGGTAGCGCCTTTCCAGTTCCTGGCGGATCTGTCGACGTTGCTGGGCTTGCTCGTAGCGGCGTTTTTCTTCGCTGTTTTGCGGCTGCAAGGGCGGTACGGCGGCGGGTTTACGCAGGTCATCCACCGCAACCATGGTGAAGAAGCAACTGTTGGTGTGACGCACCGAGCGTTCGCGAATATTTTCGGTCACGACTTTGATGCCCACTTCCATCGAAGTGTTGCCGGTGTAGTTCACCGAGGCCAGGAAGGTCACCAGCTCGCCGACATGAATCGGCTCACGGAAGATGACCTGGTCAACCGACAGGGTCACCACGTAACGACCCGCATAGCGGCTGGCGCAGGCGTAGGCGACTTCGTCGAGGTATTTGAGCAAGGTGCCGCCATGGACATTGCCAGAGAAGTTGGCCATATCAGGGGTCATCAACACCGTCATCGACAGCTGGGCGTTTCCGGGTTCCATAACGTACTCACGATTCAAGGCAGCTAGGTTGGAGTACACCTCTGCGGGTGCTGGTTAAGTGGCCTGCAAAACCGGCCATCGGTTTTAAAAACCACCGATATCGGGACGCTGCGCCTGTGGTTGCCGTCACGCGCCGATGGATCTGTTTCCATATATTGCACCGTCTTTTTGTCAGAAGTCGCGGTGTTACCCTTCAAAAGCCCATTGCGAGGGCAATTGCTACCGAGGAAACGGATTTCTCCAGCTCTGCAGTGAGTCATTTGAACAGGGAGCCCCGACATGCATGCCATCAGTTTCATCCAGGATTTGGCAATCATCATGATGGCGGCGGGGCTGGTGACCGTACTCTTTCATCGTTTCAAACAGCCCGTGGTATTGGGCTACATCGTGGCCGGCTTCATCATTGGCCCGCATACGCCTCCGTTCGGTTTTATCCACGACGAAGACACGATCAAGACCCTGGCCGAGCTCGGGGTGATCTTCCTGATGTTTTGCCTGGGCCTGGAATTCAGCCTGCGCAAACTGTTCAAGGTCGGAGCCACGGCCTTCATCGCGGCGTTCCTCGAAATCGTGCTGATGATCTGGATCGGCTATGAAATCGGTCGCTGGTTCGAGTGGAGCGCCATGGACTCGCTGTTCCTTGGCGCGATCCTGGCCATTTCCTCCACCACCATCATCGTCAAGGCCCTCAACGACCTGAAGATGAAGAACGAACGCTTCGCGCAGCTGATTTTCGGGGTGCTGATCGTCGAGGATATCCTGGGCATTGGCATCATCGCCTTGCTGTCGAGCATTGCCGTCAGCGGCGCCGTGAGCTCCGGCGAGGTGTTTTCCACTGTCGGCAAGTTGTCGCTGTTCATGATTGTCGCATTGGTCATCGGCATTCTGCTGGTACCGAGGGTGCTGGCCTACGTGGCGAAGTTCGACAGCAATGAAATGTTGCTGATTACCGTACTGGGCTTGTGTTTCGGTTTCTGCCTGCTGGTGGTGAAGCTCGAATACAGCATGGTGCTCGGCGCGTTCCTGATCGGTGCGATCATGGCCGAGTCCCGGCAATTGCTGAAGATCGAGCGCCTGGTGGAGCCGGTGCGTGATTTGTTCAGCGCGATTTTCTTCGTCGCCATCGGGCTGATGCTCGACCCGGTGATATTGCTGCAATACGCCTGGCCGATTGCGGTGATCACGGGCGCAGTGGTGCTCGGCAAGATGTTGTCCTGCGGCCTCGGTGCCTTTATCGCCGGTAACGACGGACGCACCTCGCTACGCGTTGGGATGGGGCTTTCGCAGATCGGCGAATTTTCCTTCATCATCGCGTCGTTGGGGATGACCCTGCAGGTCACCAGCGATTTCCTCTATCCGGTCGCGGTCGCCGTCTCGGTGTTGACCACTCTGCTGACGCCGTACCTGATCAGGGCCGCCGACCCGCTGTCCGTCAAGTTGGCGGCGGTCATGCCGCAACGGCTGACGCGGGTGCTGGGGATGTATGGCGAATGGCTGCGTAGCATCCAGCCCCACGGTGAAGGGGCGATGGTGGCATCGATGATCCGGCGGATTTTGCTGCAGGTCGGCGTCAACCTGGCGCTGGTGATTGCGATTTTTGTTTCGGGTGGTTTTTTCGCCGAGCGGATGTCGGCTTACCTGCAAGCATGGATCAGCGACCCGAGCTGGCAGAAAGCACTGATCTGGGGCGGGGCGTTGCTGCTGTCGCTACCGTTCCTGATCGCCGCGTACCGCAAGCTCAAGGCGCTGTCGATGCTGCTGGCGGAGATGGGCGTGAAGCCTGAGATGGCTGGTCGCCACACCCAGCGTGTGCGTCGGGTGATCGCCGAAGTGATCCCGATTCTCTCGCTGCTGGTGATTTTCCTGCTATTGGCAGCCTTGTCGGCCAGCATTCTGCCGACCAACAAGTTGCTGGTGCTGATTGCCGTGGTGGCGATTGCCGTGGCGGCATTGCTCTGGCGCTGGTTCATCCGTCTGCATACGCGGATGCAGGTGGCGTTGCTGGAAACCCTGGACAACCACAAGGAGTCATCCGGGCATTGACCGGCGCGGGCTCAGCTTTCCAGCCAGACGTCCCGGGCCCAGTGCCAGACCGACTCCCAGGTTTCCTCGGCGATCAGTTCTTCTTCGGCCTGCCACAGCACCACCGTACCGTCCTCTTCGACGCAATAGTAATCGTCGCCGTCCTGGCAGATCGGGATCAGGCTGCGGTCGACGCCGGCATCCCAGGCATTGGCGGCCACGTCCGGCAGGTAGGTGTGGGACTGTGGATCGGTGACGGTTACCGGCTCCAGGCTGCCGTAGACGACATCGCTGACGGTCAGTAAAAACTCCCTGAAGACGAATGGGATATCGATGAACAGCTGCTCTTCGATCTCTACCAGCAAGTCTTCGTCGGGCAATTCCAGCGGGACCGGTACGGGCTCGTTGGCTTCACGCAATTGTTCGATGATTTCTTCCACGTCCGGGGATCCTCTTTCTCGATGGCGCGGTTTTACATGGAGCGGTTTATACAGTAGCTCGCTATAGATGCAACCGCGAAATAGAAAACCCCGGCCTGGGCCGGGGTTCTTTATTTCAACATGCAAAGCGGGCAAAGGTTCAACCGTTTTGGCGGATACCTGCTACCAGCCAAGGCTGGTCATCGCCCTGGGCGCGTTCCATGTTCCAGCTTTCGCTGAACGCTTCACCCTTGTCGAAGCGAGAGTCCTTCGACACACCGCTGAAGGTCAGGGTGGCGATGGTCTTGTCGGCACGATCGTCGACGCCATCCAGCTGCACCTGCAGGTTATCGATGTAGGTGGACTGGAAGCCATCACCCAGCTCGGCCCGCTCGCGCTTGAGGAATTCCAGCAGTTGCGGCGTCACGAACTCGGCGATCTTGTCCATTTCGTTCGCGTCCCAATGCTGCTGCAGGGACATGAAGTGGCTGCGCGCGGCTTCGATGAAGCGTTGCTCGTTGAACCAGGCCGGCGCATTGATGACCGGACGGGCGGCTGCGGGAGCGGCTGAACCACCGAAGATCGAACCGCTGGCAGGCTGCTGCTGGTTGAACACTTCACGCTGCATCGGCGCGTGGCCAGCCGGAGCGAACTGCTCCTGCTGCTTGCGACGACGAGCGGCAATGAAGCGGAAGACCAGGAAGGCGATGACCGCCATGATCAGGATGTCGAAGATCTGCATGCCCTGGAAGCCGTCGCCCATGAACATGGAGGCGAGCAGGCCACCGGCGGCGATGCCGGCCAGGGGGCCGAGCCAGCGCGAAGCACCGCTGGCCTTGGTGGCAGCGCCCGCGGCACCGGCCGCGCCTGCGGTGGCAGCGGTGGAGCCGGCGGCAGAAGACGGCGCCATCTGGCTGGTCTGGTGAGTCGGGGCTGCTCCCGAGCTTTTACCACCGCCAAAGCGCTTGGCGGCATTGGCGTCGATGGCCATCGTCAGGCCGATGCACAACGCCATGGCGATGCTAAGAAAACGTTTCATATTAAGGCATTCCCATTTGTGGATAGCACGCGCGCCATGTTGCACAGCTGAACTGTTGCTGGCTAGCGGCAGAGTGTTTCGGGCTTTTGCGTGACAGGTTAGGTTCAGCTTCGGCTGTGCAAGAAGGCTTGTTCACTTTGGGCTGTAGGAAAGCGGAACAAGTTCTATCGGAAATGTTTCCCAGAACAACTGTGGGAGCGAGCTTGCTCGCGATAGCGGTGTGTCAGTCAGCGCCAATATTGACTGATCGACTACTATCGCGAGCAAGCTCGCTCCCACAAGGGCCTACACAATTCCCTAGATCGCCTCGAGCTTGGCATACCCCAGCATCAGCCACTTGCTGCCTTCGCTGAAGTTCACCTGCACCCGCGCCTGGGCGCCGGCCCCCTCGAAGTTGAGGATCACGCCGTCGCCGAACACCGAGTGCCGCACGGTCTGGCCAAGGCTGAAGCCGGTTTCCGGGATTTCGCTGCCGCCGAACAGGCTACTGCTGCTTTGTTGCTGGCCGCCACCGAACGGTCGGCTGACGCTGTTGGACAGCCGCACTTCCTGGATCAGGCCCTTCGGTACTTCACGTACGAAGCGCGACACTTTGTTGTAGGTCTCGCTGCCATACAAGCGTCGGGTTTCGGCGTAGGTCATGACCAGATTCTGCATGGCGCGGGTGATACCGACATAGGCCAGGCGCCGTTCTTCTTCCAGGCGCCCCGGTTCTTCCAGGCTCATCTTGTGGGGGAACAGGCCTTCTTCCATGCCCACGAGGAACACGTAGGGGAACTCCAGGCCCTTGGCGCTGTGCAGGGTCATCAGCTGGATGCTGTCTTCATGTTCGTCGGCCTGGGTGTCGCCGGCCTCCAGGGAGGCGTGACCCAGGAAGGCCGCCAGGGGCGACAGGTCTGCGTCTTCTTCGGTGTTTTCGAAGTTGCGCGCGGCGCTGACCAGTTCCTCGAGGTTTTCCACCCGGGCCTGGCCTTTCTCGCCTTTTTCCGCTTCGTGGTAAGCGATCAGGCCGGACTGCTCGATGACGGTCTGGGTCATCAAGTGCAGGGGCATTTCCCCGCATTTGGCGGCCAGGTCTTCTATCAGGTCCATGAAGGCCTTCAGGGCGCCTGCGGCGCGACCGGTCACGCCTTTGTTGGTCACCAGCTGGCGCATGGCTTCCCACATGGACACGTGGCTGTGGCGCGCATGATCGCGAATCGCCTCGACGGTTTTCTCGCCGATGCCCCGCGTCGGCACGTTGATCACCCGTTCCAGGGCCGCGTCGTTGCCGCGACCTTCGATCAGGCGCAGGTAAGCCATGGCATTCTTGATTTCAGCACGCTCGAAGAAGCGCTGGCCCCCATAGATGCGGTAGGGGATCCGTTCGCGCAGCAACGCTTCTTCCAGTACCCGCGACTGGGCGTTGGAACGGTACAGGATGGCGATGTCGCTGCGGGCCAGGCCGGTTTTGAGCGCGCTCTCGATGGTTTCCACCACGTAGCGGGCTTCGTCGTGCTCGTTGAAGGCAGCGTAGAGGTTGATCGCCTCGCCTTCGCTGCCGTCGGTCCACAATTCCTTGCCCAGGCGCCCGGTGTTGTTGGCGATCAGGGCGTTGGCGGCCTTGAGGATGCCGGCGGTGGAGCGGTAGTTCTGTTCCAGGCGGATGACTTCGGCGTCGGGAAAGTCCGCCGAGTACTGGTGAATGTTTTCGATCTTGGCGCCGCGCCAGCCGTAGATCGACTGGTCATCGTCACCCACCACCATCAGGCTGTCGCCGCCCTTGGCGAGCAGGCGCAACCAGGCGTATTGCACGGCGTTGGTGTCCTGGAACTCGTCCACCAGTACATGTCGGAAGCGCTTCTGGTAGTGAGCCAGCAGGCCCGGGTGGTCACGCCACAGGTCCAGGGCTCGCAGCAGCAGCTCGGAAAAGTCGATCACCCCGGCACGCTGGCACGCCGCCTCGTAGGCTTCGTAGATGCTGCGCATGGTCGCCAGGAACAGATCACCGCTGGCTTGGATGTGCTGCGGGCGCAGGCCTTCGTCTTTCTGGCCGTTGATGAACCATTGGGCCTGGCGGGCCGGCCAGCGCTGTTCGTCCAGGCCCAGCTCGCGGATCACCCGCTTGACCAGGCGCTGCTGGTCGTCGCTGTCCAGGATCTGGAAGGTCTGGCTCAGCCCGGCCTCCTGCCAATGCGCCCGCAACAAGCGGTGCGCCAGGCCGTGGAAGGTGCCGACCCACATGCCGGCGGGGTTGATGCCCATCAGTTGTTCGATGCGATGGCGCATCTCGGCCGCGGCCTTGTTGGTGAACGTCACCGACAGGATCGAATGGGGCGAGGCGTTCTCGACCTGGATCAACCAGGCGATACGGTGCACCAGCACTCGGGTTTTACCGGAGCCGGCACCGGCCAGGACCAACTGACGACCCACGGAGGCAGCTACGGCCTGACGTTGGGCATCGTTGAGGGAGTTCAGCAGAAGGGAGAGATCATCGCGCATCGGGGCATTCTAGGGTGCGGCGTCACCCCGGGCAAACCGAGCTTTGCATCAGCCGATAAAAGACCGCTGGGTGATGACCGGCGGGTCACAGGCTACAGGCGTTGGCGGGACTCGCCCGGGCGGGTCTCCACCCAATGAAATAGCGACTTTTTCAGTATTTTTATGAGCTGAGGCAGTGTGGGATGGCCCATGGCTTGTGTATGCTCGGTGCTCGTTTCGGGTTCTCCACGCTCCACTGAATAAGAACAACAACAGTGCCAATGACCCTCAATTACGATCCGGCGGGCCCCAGTGTGGAACCACGGGTCATCTGCAAGCAGTACGCCACGCAGATGGCGGTCGAGCGCACACGTCTGCTGTATCAAGGCTCACTGTTGCCTACCTTGTTCATGCTGCTCAACGGCCTGGTCAGCGCGGCGCTGTTATGGGAGCCGCGACGCTATTTCCTGGTCAGCGTCTGGCTCGTCTGGTTGTTGTCACTGGTGGCGTTGCGGGTGATCCAGGTGGCGGCGTTCGATTCGGCGATACCCAGCCGCCAGGCACACCCGATCTGGTTGCGTATGTTTTTGCTCGGCTCGGCGATGACGGGCCTGACGCTCGCCGGTGCCGGCATCGCGCTGGTCCCGGCCGACAGCTTCCAGCAGCAGGCCTGGGTGTTCGGCCTGATTGGCGCGGCCGCCCTGTCGGCCAGCGTGGCTTACGCCGTGAGTCTTCCGGCGTTCCTGTCCTTTGCCTTGCCTTGCCTGTTACCGGCCATTGGTTATCTCTTCTGGGGCGGCGATGACCAACAACGCGGGTGGGGCTGGCTCGGGTTGATTGTGCTGGTTTCCTTGAGCGTGGTGGCCTGGCAAGTCAACCGCTTGATCCAGAATGGCATGCTGCGCCGTTTCCAGAACCAGGCCCTGATCGAGCATCTGCAGCAAACCCAGGTCCGCAGTGCGCTGCTCAACGAGGCGCTGGGCAGGGAGGTGGAGCAACGGCGCTCGGCCGAGGAACAATTACGGGTGGCCCAGGTTGGCCTGGAGGCGCGGGTGGCGCAGCGCAGCCTTGAACTGGAGGTCGCCAGCCAGGCCCTGAGCAAGAGCGAGGCGCGCCTGGCCTTGGCCCTCAAGGCCAGTGAGCTGGGGTTGTGGGATTGGAACCTGCAGACTGACGAAGTCCATCACACTCAGCTCAAGGAACTGTTCGGCCTGGAGCCCGAATTCGTCACGGCGATGCTCAGCCACCTGACCCCGCGCCTGCACCCTCAGGACGTGCCGGCGCTCAAGCGGGCCCTGGTCGAACACCTCAAGGGGCGCAGCGAGGATTACCAGATCGAATACCGCGTGCGTCACGGCGATGGCCACTGGGTCTGGATCGAAGACCGTGGCCGGGCCGTGGAACGCAGCGCTAGCGGACGGGTGTTGCGCATGGTTGGTACCCGGCGCGACATCAGCGTCAGCAAGGAACTCGAGCAGCAACGGCAGTTGGCGGCCACGGTGTTCGAGGCCGCCAGCGAAGGCATCGTGATTTTTGATCCCAACTACCTGCTGCTCGCCGCCAATCAGGCGTTCACGCGGGTCACCGGTTTCAACATCGAGGACATGCTGGGGCGTAACGTGGTCGACCTGCCGTGCAGCCGCGATGCGCGCCGGCACTATCCCACCATTCGCCAATCGCTCAAGCAGCACGGCACCTGGCAGGGCGAATTGGTGGAGGCGCGGGCCAACGGTGAGTTGTACCCGCAATGGCTGCAGCTGAACGTCGTGCGCAATGCTCGGGGAAATGTCAGTCATATTGTAGGCTTCTTCGCCGATCTTTCGGCTCGGCGCGAATCCGAAGAGCGGATGCGCTACCTGACTCATTACGACGAACTGACCGGGTTGGCGAATCGTTCGCTGTTCCGCGAGCGCCTGAACGAAGCGCATCAGCGGGTGCGCCAGGGCGGACGGCGCAGCCTGGCGTTGCTGCATATCAACCTGGACCGTTTCAAATTGCTCAACGACAGTCTCGGCCATGACATCGCCGACCAGTTGCTGCAGAAAATGGCACGGCGCCTGATCAATGCACTGCCTGAGGCAGATACCATCGCCCGGTTATCCGGCGATGAGTTTGCGGTGTTGTTCGATGCCTATGGCAACCTTTCGAGCCTGGCGCGGGTGGCGACCCGATTGGCCGCCAAGCTGCGCGTGCCGCTGACCATCGAGGGCCATGAACTGGTGCTCAGCGCCTCCATCGGTATCAGCTTGTTGCCCGACAACACGCGGGAAATTGCCACGTTGGTCAGCCAGGCAAACATGGCCATGCAACATGCCAAGCACCTGGGAGGCAACAATTTCCAGTTCTATACCGAGAGTCTCCAGGCCAGCACGTTGGAGCGCTTGCAACTGGAGAATCAACTGCGCAAGGCCTTGGAAGAACATCAACTGAAGGTCTTCTACCAGCCAAAATTGTGCCTGGCGACGGGGCGCCTGAACGCTGCCGAGGCGCTGGTGCGCTGGGATCATCCGATCATGGGCCGGGTGCCGCCGGGGGATTTCATCGGTCTTGCCGAAGAAACCGGGCTGATCGGGCCGATTGGCGAGTTCGTGTTGCGCCAGGCCTGCTGGCAGGCGTGCGAATGGCAGCGCCAAGGGCTCGAGCCGATCAGGGTCTCGGTCAATCTGTCGGTGCACCAATTGCGCCAGGGCAAGCTGGTCAGCCTGGTGCGACAAGTGCTGGAGGAAACCGGCCTGGCGCCCCAGTACCTGGAGCTGGAGTTGACCGAGAGCCAGTTGCTCGACAGCGTTGAACACATCATCGCCACGTTCCAGCAATTGCGCGATCTTGGGGTCAAGCTGGCGATCGACGATTTTGGCACCGGCTACTCATCCCTGAGCTACCTCAAGCGTATCCCGGTGGACTACGTGAAGATCGACCAGGCATTCATTCGAGGGCTGGGTGAAGGCAGCGTGGATGCCGCCATTACCCGGGCGATCATTGCGATGGCCCATGGACTGTCGCTCAAGGTAGTGGCTGAGGGCGTCGAGCGGCAGGAGCAGCTCGAGTTCCTCAGGAACGAAGGTTGCGATGAGGTGCAGGGGTATCTGATCAGCCGGCCGGTGGAAGCGCAAGGCTTGGCCGTTTTGTTGCGGATGCAACACTTGACGGAATGAACCTGATCCAGATTTTTAACTTCCCGCCCAACCAATTTATTGGCCTGGCGGGAAGTCATGAATAGGTGCTTAGTGGGTCACCAGCACTTCATTAATATGATGCAGCAACTGCCCTTCGAAAAAAATGCTTACGCCAGTGACATGAGATTCCCCCGGCACTTTGTATTCGACAACTCTGTCGGTGACGACCGGCAGTGAAATGCCGTTGGTATCGTCAAGTTTCAGTTCCAATCGCAGATCAAAGGACTTGTCCTGCATTGGGCTGCGTACCAGCCTGGGTGTAATGCCGGTGTGGGGTACGGTTACAGTGCCGAGGGTACGGAAAGAAGCAGCACCTGGCATGCGATCGATATATGCGGCCCAATTCTTAGTTGTGATGGTCATGGTAGTAACTCCTGTAATTAAGTTGATTGCGTCCTGCGCGATCCAATATATCGACTTTGATTTGGTAGTGTCTGGAAGAATGCGACTGGTATTGTAAAAAGAAGTGAGTTGTTGGCGGGTTATCAGGTGCTTCGTTGTGGTCTGTTGTCCATTGCTGTGGGACAAGTTGTTGGGGAAGTTACCCATAGTCGGTGATTCAAATAACGGTTTTTCCCACTCGCCAGAGACACGGGCCGAGTCCGGGATCACCGGACTGGCAGCACAGAGGGTTTGTGCAACGGTACAAGCTGCTACATCGAGCGATCCTCGGCCAAAACAAAGGGGCCGCGAGACAATCCAGTTACGTTTTGGGCGGGCAAAGAGCCAATTCTTGTAGTATAACTACAAGCTTGCTACATCCCGGCATCTGCCCATAACAAGAGTCCAGCCCCTTGAACCTGTTGCAACACATCGCCCAGTCACGCCACTTGCTGCGCAAGTCGGAGCTGAAAGTCGCCGATCACGTACTGCTTGATCCTGCGGCCGTGATGCATAGCTCCATGGCCGATCTTGCCCACAGCGTCGGCATCAGCGAACCGACCATCGTGCGCTTCTGCCGGGCCATTGGTTGCTCGGGTTTCCAGGACCTGAAACTCAAGCTGGCGCAAAGCCTGGCCGCCGGTGCGAGCTTCGGTCAGTTTGCGATCCATGAAGATGATTCCGTGGCGGACTACAGCCTGAAGATCTTCGACACGACCTTGCATACCCTCATGGAGGTTCGCGAGAAGCTCGACCCGGTGGCGTTGCAAAAAGCCGTCACGGCCATGTCCCAGGCCCAGCGTGTCGAGTTTTATGGCTTTGGCGCTTCGGGCGCGGTGGCGGCCGATGCCCAGCACAAGTTCTTCCGGTTGCTGCTGACGGCGGCGGCCTATTCCGACCCGCACATGCAGGCCATGTCGGCGGTGACCTTGAAGCCCACCGATGTGGCGATCTGCATTTCCCAGTCGGGGCGTTCCAAGGATCTGCTGATCACTGCGAACCTGGTGCGTGAAAGCGGTGCTTCGCTGATCACCTTGTGCCCGAGCCAGACGCCGCTGGCGGAGCTCTCCACGGTGAACCTGGCCATCGACGTGCATGAAGACACCGAGATCTACACGCCGCTGACCTCGCGCATCGCTCACCTGGTGGTGATCGACGTACTGGCGATGGGCGTCGCCATGGCCCGTGGCCCGAGCCTGGTCAACCATCTCAAGAGTGTGAAGCGCAGCCTTCGCAGCCTGCGGTTGTCGCCCAAGTCGGTGAAGGCACTGGACGACTGAGCCCCAAGTCTTCAGGGCAAGCGCTCTTGTGGCGAGGGGATTTATCCCCGCTGGGCTGCGA
Source organism: Pseudomonas medicaginis (assembly GCF_965119365.1). Lineage (NCBI taxonomy): Bacteria > Pseudomonadati > Pseudomonadota > Gammaproteobacteria > Pseudomonadales > Pseudomonadaceae > Pseudomonas > Pseudomonas medicaginis. Next base: position 194,074 of record NZ_OZ221631.1, on the reverse strand, counting down.
AGCAGCCCCCAAAAAGGCAACTCGGTGTGCCAGGAAGATTGAGTTTGCTGCTTCAGGGCTGCTTCGCCGCCCAACGGGGATAAATCCCCTCGCCACAGGCTTAACCCTCTAAAAGATCCCGTCGCCCAAATTCATCGATCTGTAACCCTTGCGCCGCCAAACCGTCATCCCTCGCCGTCATCGTAAAGCTCCCGTATACGTCTTGGGAGTCTCGACATGACCCAGTCCTACGAAGAACGCAGCGCCGTCAAAACCCGTCGTCAGCAGGAAGACCAGCGCCGTATGGCGTTCCGTCGTGCCATCGAAGACCGCTACGAGCAGCGCCAGCTTCTGGCAGAGATCAGCGAATTTCCTGACGCCACAGAGTTCAATTACTGGCAGGCAACGCCGGCGGCTTCCCGTCGAAACGCTCAACCAGGCCGCTGATTTGCGCGCGCTCGCCGCGCACGAACGCCAGGAAAGCATGGGCCACCGGTGACAGGCGTTTGGCCCTGGCCTGTACCAGGCACCAACTGCGGTACAGCGGCAACTCCTCCACCGGCAGCTCAATGAGCGCGCCGGACGACAGCTCTCGGCTCACGGCGTGGCGCGTCAACAGCGCTACGCCCAGCCCGGCCACCACGCACTCGCGCTGGGCCTCCGCTGAAGCCACTTCCAGCGTCTGGGTGAAATGCACCCGTTTCTCCTTGAAGTATTCCTCGCAAGCCAGCCGCGTGCCGGATCCCGGTTCGCGCAACAGCAGCGTGTAGGGTTCCAGGTCCTGCAAGCGCAGTGGACCCAGGTGACACAGGGGATGATCGGGTGGCGCCACGGCGACGATCGGATTGTTGAGGAAGGGCAGGAACTCCAGGCCCATGTCCAGGGGCACCATGGACATGATCACCAGGTCGTCACGGTTGTCCGAGAGCCGGCGGATGACCTGGCCGCGATTGACCACCGTGAGGTTCAGGTTGACCTCCGGATGCTGGCGCTTGAACGCGGCGAACAGGTGTGGAACGAAGTACTTGGCGCTGGACTCCACCGCCAGCTTCAATTGGCCTTGCAGCGAACCCTGCATGTCCGAGAGCTGCATGTCGAGGTTTTCCAGGCGTCCGAAGATGTCTCGGCTGGCACGTTGCAGGGCTTCGGCGGCTTCGGTCATGTAGAGTTTTTTGCCGACATACTCGAACAAGGGCTGGCCAATCAGCTCTTCCAGGGATCGAATCTGTAGGCTGACGGCCGGTTGCGTGAGAGACATTTCGTCGGCTGCACGGCTGTAGGACCTCAGGTCGCACACCTCATTGAAAATCTGCAATTGACGCAATGTCATACGCATCAATGACTTACGCATTTTACAAGTACCCCTGGGTGAGACGGATAGCGCGACTATAAGTCTTTACTTATGCATGACCCAATAATTATTCATTTTTGTTAATCACCAGCCAGGACTAGTGTGGAGCTGCGACCGATTGTTACATCTGGTCACGCGTCGGCCTGGACCCCAGGCCGTGGTATCACCGGCTCAAGGGAACCTCCAATTGATAACAAAGATCCTGATCGCCAACCGTGGTGAGATTGCCGTTCGCATCGTGCGCGCTTGCGCCGAGATGGGCATTCGCTCGGTCGCGGTCTACTCCGACGCGGACCGACATGCATTGCATGTCAAGCGTGCGGACGAGGCCCACAGCATCGGCGCCGATCCGCTGGCCGGCTACCTCAACCCGCGCAAACTGGTGAACCTGGCGGTGGAAACCGGCTGCGATGCCTTGCACCCCGGCTACGGCTTCCTCTCGGAAAACGCCGAGCTGGCAGACATCTGTGCTGAGCGCGGCATCAAATTCATTGGCCCGTCGGCGGAAGTCATTCGCCGCATGGGCGACAAGACCGAAGCGCGCCGCAGCATGATCAAGGCCGGTGTGCCGGTCACGCCGGGCACCGAAGGCAACGTGTCGGGCATTGAAGAAGCGCTGACCGAAGGTGATCGGATCGGGTATCCGGTGATGCTCAAGGCCACGTCGGGCGGCGGCGGTCGCGGTATCCGTCGTTGCAACAGTCGTGAAGAACTCGAGCAGGCCTTCCCGCGGGTCATTTCCGAAGCCACCAAGGCATTCGGTTCGGCGGAAGTGTTCCTGGAAAAGTGCATCGTCAATCCCAAGCACATCGAAGCGCAGATCCTGGGTGACAGTTTCGGCAACGTAGTGCACCTGTTCGAACGCGACTGCTCGATCCAGCGCCGCAACCAGAAGCTGATCGAAATCGCCCCGAGCCCCCAGTTGACCCCCGAGCAGCGCGCCTACATCGGCGACCTGTCGGTGCGCGCCGCCAAGGCCGTGGGCTACGAGAATGCCGGTACCGTGGAGTTTTTGCTCGCCGAGGGCGAGGTGTACTTCATGGAGATGAACACCCGGGTGCAGGTGGAGCACACCATCACCGAAGAAATCACCGGTATCGACATCGTTCGCGAACAGATCCGCATCGCCTCCGGGCTGCCGCTGTCGGTCAAGCAGGAAGACATCCAGCACCGTGGCTTTGCGTTGCAGTTCCGCATCAACGCCGAGGACCCGAAAAACAACTTCCTGCCCAGTTTCGGCAAGATCACTCGCTACTACGCCCCTGGTGGCCCGGGCGTGCGCACCGATACGGCGATCTACACCGGCTACACCATTCCGCCGTTCTACGATTCGATGTGCCTGAAACTGGTGGTCTGGGCCTTGACCTGGGAAGAAGCGATGGACCGTGGCCTGCGAGCCCTGGATGACATGCGCCTGCAGGGGGTCAAGACCACCGCCGCGTATTACCAGGAGATTCTGCGCAATCCGGAATTTCGCAGCGGCCAGTTCAATACCAGCTTCGTTGAAAGCCACCCTGAACTGACCAACTACTCGATCAAGCGCAAACCCGAAGAGCTGGCCTTGGCCATCGCCGCCGCCATTGCCGCCCACGCAGGCCTGTAAGGAAAGTATGACCATGTCCAAGAAGATCTTTGTTACCGACACAATCCTGCGCGACGCCCACCAATCGCTGCTCGCTACCCGCATGCGCACCGAAGACATGCTGCCGATCTGCGACAAGCTCGACAAAGTCGGCTATTGGTCGCTGGAAGTCTGGGGTGGCGCAACTTTCGACGCCTGCGTGCGCTTCCTCAAGGAAGACCCGTGGGAGCGCTTGCGCCAACTGCGCGCGGCGCTGCCCAATACCCGCCTGCAAATGCTCCTGCGCGGCCAGAACCTGCTGGGCTATCGCCATTACAGCGATGACGTGGTCAAGGCGTTCGTGGCCAAGGCCGCGGTCAACGGCATCGACGTATTCCGCATCTTCGACGCGATGAACGACGTGCGTAACCTGCGAGTCGCCATCGAAGCGGTGAAGGCCGCCGGCAAACACGCCCAGGGCACCATCGCCTACACCACCAGCCCGGTGCACACCATCGAGGCGTTCGTGGCCCAGGCCAAGCAGATGGAAGCCATGGGCTGCGACTCGGTGGCGATCAAGGACATGGCCGGCCTGCTGACCCCGTATGCCACTGGCGAACTGGTGAAAGCGCTGAAGGCCGAGCAATCGTTGCCGGTGTTCATCCACTCCCACGACACTGCCGGCCTGGCCGCGATGTGCCAGCTCAAGGCCGTCGAAAACGGCGCCGATCACATCGACACCGCGATCTCCAGCTTCGCCTGGGGCACCAGCCATCCCGGCACCGAGTCGATGGTTGCGGCCCTTAAGGGCAGTGAATTCGACACCGGCCTGGACCTGGAATTGTTGCAGGAAATCGGCCTGTATTTCTACGCCGTGCGCAAGAAGTACCACCAGTTCGAAAGCGAGTTCACCGCGGTGGACACTCGCGTCCAGGTCAACCAGGTGCCGGGCGGGATGATCTCCAACCTTGCCAACCAGTTGAAAGAGCAGGGCGCACTGAACCGGATGAACGAAGTGCTGGCGGAGATCCCGCGCGTGCGCGAAGACCTCGGCTTCCCGCCGCTGGTGACCCCGACCTCGCAGATCGTCGGCACCCAGGCGTTCTTCAACGTGTTGGCCGGTGAGCGCTACAAGACCATCACCAACGAAGTGAAGCTCTATCTGCAGGGTGGCTACGGCAAGGCGCCGGGTTCGGTGAACGAGAAGCTGCGTCGCCAGGCCATCGGTAGCGAAGACGTGATCGACGTGCGTCCGGCCGATTTGCTCAAGCCGGAAATGACCCGGCTGCGGGGCGAAATCGGTGCACTGGCCAAGTCCGAAGAGGACGTGCTGACCTATGCCATGTTCCCGGACATCGGTCGCAAGTTCCTCGAAGAACGTGAAGCCGGAACCCTGACCCCGGAAGTGCTGCTGCCGATCCCCGAGGCGGGCAGCGTGGGCTCCGCGGGCGGAGAAGGCGTGCCGACCGAGTTCGTCATCGACGTCCACGGCGAAACCTACCGCGTCGACATCACCGGTGTGGGCGTTAAGGCCGAAGGCAAGCGTCACTTCTACCTGTCCATCGATGGCATGCCGGAAGAGGTCGTGTTCGAACCGCTCAATGAGTTTGTCGGCGGCGGCAGCAGCAAGCGCAAGCAAGCCACTGCGCCGGGCCACGTCAGCACCACCATGCCGGGCAACATCGTCGATGTGCTGGTCAAGGAGGGCGATGTGGTGAAGGCGGGCCAAGCGGTGCTGATCACCGAAGCCATGAAGATGGAAACCGAAGTCCAGGCGGCCATCGCCGGCAAGGTCACCGCCATTCATGTCGCCAAGGGCGACCGGGTCAACCCGGGCGAGATCCTGATCGAGATCGAAGGCTGAATAAACAGCCTCGATACAACGTTTTAACCTCGGGGGGGCATGTGCTCCCCTTTTTTTTTTCGTTGATGACCGAAAGAGCGCCCGTTCAGGGGCGACCTCCATCAAGCCCGCATGTCCAGCGCACCGACGGTCCCGGCTCGGCAACTGGATGCTGGGAGGTGGGTCCAGCTCTCGTCTGGGCTGGCTTTCAGGTGTTTCCCTATTCAGCGGTTATGCTGATACGCCTTCCCATAATGCCGCTCCATCCGCGCCTGAATCAGCTCCAACGCAATGGACATCAACCAGTAGATGATCGCCGCCGTGGTCAGCATCTCGATGTAGCGATAGCTGGAACGACCATAAGACTGCGCCAGGAACATCACTTCCCAGACCCCCATCACCGAGATCAGCGAGGAATCCTTGAGCATGGAGATGAACTGGTTGGTGGTGGGCGGGATGATGGTGCGCATGGCCTGGGGCAGGGTGACGCGCCAGAAGATCACGGTTTCGCTCAAGCCCAGCGCCAGGGACGCTTCGCGTTGGCCGTGGGGGACGCCAACGATGCCGGCGCGGAAGATTTCGCTCAGGTAGGCGCCGTAGTTCAGCGACAGGGCGATGATCCCGGCGGTGACGGCGCCGGGCACCACGCCCAGCTGGGGCAGGCCCAGGTAGATCAGCAGGATCTGGATCAGCAGCGGCGTGCCGCGAAAGAACGACGCGTAGAAGCTGGCGATGCCGAACGCCACCGCACTGCTGGACAGGCGCGCCAGGGCGGTGATGAAGCCCAGCAATGACGAGGCGACGATCGAACACACGCACAGGAACAGCGTCAGCACCGCCCCTTGCAGGAAACCGTTGGGGGCCAGGTGCAGCCCCAGCAGGTTCGGCAACTTGTCGAGGATGATGGAGAACTTCAGGTCAAAGCTCAGGAAGAAGCTGGCGAACAGCACCAGCATCGTTGCCCAGGTCAGGTACAACCGTGTGCGGAAACCAAGGATTTTCTGCAGACGCGACTCGGCCACCGGTTGCGGTGGCCGAGAAGGAGACGGGAAAGAGGTCATTGGGTGATGTCGGCGCCGATCCATTTCTGCGAGAGTTTGCTCAAGGTGCCGTCCTGTTTCAACTGGGCAAAGACTTCACGCACCTTGCTGTCCCACTGGGCGTCGCCTTTTTCGATGGCCACCGCGTTCGGTTCGGAATAGAGCGGCTCGCCGGCCAGCTTGAAGCGCTTGTCTTCGGTCAGGCGCGGCTGCGCCGTCACCAGGTTGGTCAGCACCGCATCCAGGCGCACCCCGGCGCCCAGGCCCAGGTCCTGGAATGCCACGTTGTCGGTGTCGTACGGGGCGATCTGCACGTCCTCGAACGGATAGCTCAGTTGGGTATCCTCGGCGCCTTCGATCACCAGGTTCTTGTTCAGGTAACTCTCGTAGCTGGAGGCGCTGGTGAGGCCGACTTTCCGGCCGCTCAAGTCCTTGGCGCCGTGGATGCGGTCGTCCTTGGCGTTGACCACGATCACCGCAGGCGAGGCGTAGTACTGCACCGGGAAGTCGAACACTTCGGCGCGGGCCTTGCTCGGTGTCATGGAGCAGATGCAGATGTCATAGCGCCCGCTCCAGTGCCCGGCCGCGATCACATCCCAGGACGGGGTTTCCAGGCGCAGCTTCACGCCCAGTTTCTCGGCCACGGCCTTGGCCACGTCGACGTCAAACCCGTCGAGCTGGTTCTGATCGTTGAGGAACGAGAAGGGTGGATAGCTTTCCATCAGCACGCCGACCAGTTCTTTTTTCTGTTCGATGCGGTCCAGGGTGGTGCCGGCGAACACCTGCGACGAAGCGGCCAGTAGCGTCAGGCCCAGGGCCAACAAAGGTTGAAGTTTCATGTGCAGTCCCTGGTAAAAATAAGTTGTGGTCAGCCAATGGCTGCGTATTAAATAGTTATAAGAACGACTCCGATAGTGAGTATTTTTCATAAGCTTATGAGTGAATCGCATATGGGCGCAGCAACGACAGTCATTCTCGATGGCGGCATGGGCCGCGAACTGCAACGCCGGGGCGCGCCGTTCCGCCAGCCCGAGTGGTCGGCCCTGGCCTTGAGCGAAGCACCGCAGGCCGTGGAGGCCGTGCACGCGGCCTACATCGCCAGCGGAGCCAATGTGATCACCAGCAACAGCTACGCGGTGGTGCCATTTCACATCGGCGAGGCGCGCTTCGCCGCCGAAGGCCAGGCATTGGCCGCGCTGGCGGGGGAGTTGGCGCAACGGGCCGTGCAGGCGTCCGGCAAAGCGGTGCGGGTGGCCGGTTCGCTGCCACCGCTGTTCGGTTCCTATCGGCCCGACCTGTTCGATGCCTCCCGCGCCAGCGAGCTGTTGACGCCTCTGGTCACCGGGCTGGCGCCTCATGTCGACCTGTGGCTGGCTGAAACCCAGAGCTCTACGGTCGAGGCGCGGGCGATCCACGCCGGCCTGCCGAAGGATGGCAAGCCGTTCTGGCTGTCGTTCACCTTGAAAGACGAAGACACGGACGAAGTGCCGCGCCTGCGTTCCGGCGAACCGGTGGCGGACGCTGCGGCGGTCGCGGCTGAACTGGGCGTCGAGGTGTTGCTGTTCAACTGCAGCCAGCCGGAAGTGATCGGCGCGGCCATCGATACGGCGCGTGACACCTTCGAACGCCTGGGTGTGAAGATCGACATCGGTGCCTACGCCAACGCCTTCCCGCCGCAACCGAAGGAAGCGACGGCCAATGATGGGCTGGACCCGCTGCGCGATGACCTCGATCCACCGGGCTACCTCCGATGGGCGGCGGACTGGCAGAAGCGCGGAGCCAGCCACCTGGGCGGTTGCTGCGGGATCGGGCCGGAGCACATTGCGGTGCTGGCGCAAAAGCTGGCCTGAGCCTTTGCCCCCCCGAATCCTCTGTGGGAGCGGGCTTGCTCGCGAAGAACGATAACGCGGAACCTTTGTCAGGCCGCGCCGGCCGCTTCGCGAGCAAGCCCGCTCCCACAGAGGGCCTTGCAAAGGTCATATCAGCTTACGCTTGCCTTCCGGTTCAGCCGCCTGCGAATACATATGTACGCCATGGCGGCTCGAACAGCGCGATAGGGTCCGGACTCTTCAATCAGAAACCGGACCCTCCAGATGTCGATTTTCCCCAACGATGAACCGGGCATTGTATCGCCTGGCCCCCAGTCGGACGTGACCGACGCCCAGGCGAAGGATCAACTCAGGCAGTTGGACTTGCTGGACACCCATCAGGTACAGCTGGCCCGTTTGTTCGCCGCCGTCCCCACCTTCGACAAGGTGATTGGAAACCTACTGGTCAGCCTGCTCAAGGCCAGAATTGCCCCACAGAAGTTTCGCGCATCGCTGCTTGCGGACCTGGAGCCGGACCACTGCCATGTGAACCGCTTCACCACGCGCCCGACTGGCGGACGCACCCTGACTTCAACAGAGAGTTTCAGCCAGGTCCTGCGCAGCAGCCTGCTGAGCGACACGGCGCCCATCTTCCCGAACGGCAGCGTCGGTTTTTTCACCCGCCCGGATTCCCTGGAGGACGCCGACAGCGTCTTTGCCGGCTCGCTGGATGGGGCCACGCTGCGGGTCCTGGAAGCGGTCTTTCATGTCCCCCATCCGCCCACGAACGAGCAGGTGAAGCGTCAGTTCCGAGATGAGCTGGCGCGTTTTCGCCAGCGTAAAAACTGGGAGGCGCCGCTGGGCGTGGCGGCCTCGTCCACCACGCAAGCTGCCCTCGCGCAACTGTTGTCCCGACGTTTCCTGCACCTGTTCGACCTGTACAAGGCCGATCGGGATCCTGTCGCACAATCCAGCCAGGGCACGAGAACCCAGCAAAGCGATGAAGACCGCCTGCTGGACCTCATCATCACCCATCCGTCCCAGGCCGACCGGAGCCGTTTGTTGCGCGCTCCCGTGCCCCATGTCTATGCGGTCATGCTCGACAGCGGCGCAGCGCAGTCGCAGAAGTGGCCGGCGGCGATGGTGATCAAGTTTACCGACCGGCCATCGCTGTTCCTGTATTCCCTGGAGCGTGGGCTTCAGCGCTTCGAGGCGTTCCAGGACCTGGCCAGCCGCGTGCGCCCCTTTCTTGACGGCCGGGAGTGCGTGATCCGGGACATTTCCACCGAACTGTCCGGGCATGTCTTCGAGGTGGCGGCGGAGGACCTGCTGCAGATGCAAGGCGCGGCGCTGGAAAAGGTCCTGGACGCGCCCGCGAACGCAACGGTTACGGTGGGCGACTTTGCCCGGCACACCGAAGATGCCCTCGGCCTGCCCCTGTTGTCGATGGCCGGGCCACTGGCGGCCCGTCAGGAAGCCTTGGTTGAGAAGCGGCGGCCCGCTTTCTACAAGACCGCGACCCAGGCCGAGCAGGCCCACTATCGTCGTCTCGAAACCCAGGTGTTCGACGCCGTCTACGCCCTGGGCAGCGATGTGCCGACGCTGGTGCAGTTCACTCGCCAGAAGATCAAGCAGTACCTCCAGCAAACCCTCCACCCGCGCATCGATGTGGACCCGGACCAGACCCTGGTCAGGCTGTTCTATGGCGACAAGGCCAACCCAAGGCAGTCCCGTACCAGCAGCCTGACCCAGTTGATGCTCGACAATCTGCGGGCGCAGCAATATCCAAATGCCATGCGCGAAGTGCTGGCGGTCTACCTGATCGACCGCCACGGCCAGCGCATCCGGCACCCGGACAGTGGTTTCTCGATCACGGTGACCGGGAGCGAACTGGCCAGGATGGCGACGAGCATCGATGCCGGTGGCAATTATGAGCGCCTGCTGCGCGAGCGCATGAATGAACCTCGCTACAAGGCGGCCTGGCAGGCGGCGTACCGGGCCAACCTGGCATTCAAGGGCTACGAGGCGGCGCTCCAGGGCGACGCCGTGTTCAAGGCCCGTGTGATCGATCCGGTCGCCAAGCCCGCCCATCCGCGAAAGCTTTTGGCCCGTTGGCTGGAGGCGATCCTGCAATCTCCCACGGTTGCCGCGCGGCCATGGGTGGGCGGACGCCGGGTTCATGTCTACGGTCTGCTCCTGGGTGGCAGCGTCGATGGGCAGGGCAACATGCCGCGCAATGCCCTGAGCATCGACGGTGCGTTGATCTTTTCAGACCAGGCTGGGCCAGACATCAAGGGCACCGTGGGCGTGTACTTTCCGGACAGCCCCCAGGGCAATGACCTGCATGAGTTCGCCGACCTCAGCGATGGCATTACCGGGCTGCTGCAACAGGAAGAATGGCGCACCTACTTGCGCTCGCGCATTTCCGCCCTCGATCAAGAGGAGATCAAGCGCGCCTTGGGGCAGCACCGCGGTCGGCCCCTGATCCGTGGCGTTTTGATCCGCGACGATTGGCTTGAGAGCTTTCACCGCGCCCACGTCAACTTCCACAGCGCCTACGCGGACCATCGCTCCAACAGCAATCGGGACATCGGCCTGCAAACCACTGCGCGGCTGGTGATGATGGCGGTTGAAATCGTCATGGACCTGGCCGGCCTGCTGTTGATCCCCGGTTTCCAGATGCTGACCCGTGCCGTCAGGACCGGCTTGCTGGTGCTCAAAACCGGTGCCGTGCCCACGAACACGGCGGCGCTGGCGTTTGTCCATACGGTGGCCAACACCCGCAAGACCGTCGGCCTCGGTGGGGTGACTTTCAATGTGCGAGGGGGCTCCTCCTTCCTGGCGGTAACGGCCCGCCAAAACCAGGTTGGCGCGCCGTTTGGCCTGCCCCTCGAAGCCGCGCTCTATCGCCGCTATGCCGTGGCGGATACCACGGTGCTCCGAGGGCTGCCTGCCGATGCCCGGGGCTTCTATCGCCCCACGCTCACCGACAGCGCCACGGGGCGCGCCGCGCGCCGAGTGTATGTGCGGCAACCCGACGGAACGGTATTTCGAGTCCACGACCATACGCCGTTCAATGCCATCGAGGCGACCATCGTCGACCCGGTTTCAGGGCTGAACATCCGTTCCAGTGGCGTGATGAGAAGCACCGTGGCCCGCGCGCCCAATGGCGAGTGGCACGCCGTCGGCTTTGGCCTGGGCGGGGGTAAACGGCCGCCCGGGGGCACGCCGCAACCGGGTCCGTCAGGCCCCAAGCAACCCTCGACAGCGCTTCGCGCCGTGGCCGACCTGATCCGCACGCCGAACGAGTGGGACGTCGAGATCATGGACCTCGTCCCGTCGCTCATTACCCGCCTTCCAAGCTGGCCGCAAAACCGCAGCTTGCTGATCGTCGATCAACGGCGTGGGCACGTGGATTGGTCGATACGCTTTACCCCAGGCCAGGTTGAAAGCGGCTATCCGACGGGCACGCATCCGCTGCGGTCCGACACCGACGTCGTGCTGATCCGCACGGGTGAAAACCACTACACGCTGCGGCTGGCGGGCGACACTGACGTCACGTTCGACCCCGACGGCAATTGCTTCTTCAATGCCGTCGCCCGGGGGTTGAACGAGGGCCAGTCGCCACAAACGTTTTCGATGCAGGGGCTGCGCAATGAAACCGCCGCTTACATCGAACGCCACCCGGAGATGGGCCAGTACCTGGTAGCGCCGCCCACCGGCCTGCAGCAAGCCCTCGCCGACAACGCACGCTCCCTGGAGCACCTGATGGGCAAGGCGGCGGTCTTCGACCTGAGCCAGATTGTCTACGGCACGCACAACCCGCATAACCTGTTTCAACCGCTGGTGAATTTCCTCAACCTGTATGCTGACGACGTGGCGCGTCGAACATTGAACAATGCCTGGAACGCCGTCCTGCCTCCGGAGGTGCTGCGCCACATTGGCAGCTACCTGTCCCCCCGGGCGCCGGGCCGCCCGATATTGAGCAGCGTTCCGTACTACACGCAAACCGATCGGTCCTTGCGGACCTTCTTCGAGGACACGCTGCTGCCACCCATCGAGCGATCGGAAATTGCCGAACTGCTCAACAATGAATACCTCATGTTCTCCCAGGACGTGGTGCACATCATGCTCGAATACGGGATCAAGGCCCGGGAGCTGACCGACCATCACCCCCGCAACAGCCTGGCCTATGTGCGCTACGACGAGGCGCTGCATGGCCACCTCGACGAGACGCAACTCGAAGAGGTGCTCAACGGTGCCTACCTGGTGGATCGCGATGACTTGAAGAAGGCCAAGAGACGGTACGAACAAGAGACCGGCAATGTCATGGATGACGACGCGGAGCTGTTGGAGCAACACATCTATTACGACCGGGCCGATGACCTCGTCGACCTGCTGACCGTGGCTCTCGAGCGATTTCCTGTCTTGCAGGCGCGGGCAACTATTCTTCTCAAGTCCCCGGTGATCGCTTCCAACCTGGGTGGCTTGTTCCCCGTGAACCTGCTTTCGCAATGGATACGCACGCCGAGCATTTCCAACACGCGACTTCAGCTCATCGGCGATTACGTCAGTGGTCGCTATGACGAATTGACGAGGTATGGAGGCATCGATATCAACTGGATGCGGCCGTTCGATGACTGGAACCTGCACAGCCTGTTCGCGCATCGGCAGGCTTTGCTGGACTTCTTCGGCTTCCTCCAGGAGGTCCGGTACATCAAGGACAGTGACCTGTCGGCTGTCGCCAGGTTGTTCAGTGTGCCAGGGCAGCCGCTGTCCAACAGCCGGGTGGCGATCCTGTTCAACCGGCCGAACCTGTGGGTCTCCATACGTTCGATGCGCGGGATCTCGCACGAAAGCGCCAGGACCATCTGGCACGACTTGATCGGGCCGCAGTTCAGCGACGACAACATCCGCTTCGCGCTGGGGCGGCCAGGTTCGCTCGACAGCGAGTCGGCGCTCACCGGCGCCTTGATCGATAGCCTGGTCAACGACGAAGCCCGGGCGCATCGGCTGATCCTGGGTGCCTACGCCATGAGCGACAGGCAAGCCCAGTACTTCCTCTACAACTTCGATTTTTCAGCGAGTGCTGCGGGGCACAGCCGGCTGAATTTCGCCAGTTATGTGAGCGCCCATGGATCCATACCGCAATGGGCCTGGTCGTATGCCAGAGGCGGCGTGACGCCCGAGGTGCTCAAACCATTTCTGGCCACGCGCAAACCGCCTGAGTCCTGATAGGCCTTTTTGAACGATCGCCACCGCGAACGGAGGCGCGGTGGCGATCATTCATCAGGCTGAGCGACACGCCGTCAGGCTGCGCACCTGCCCGGCCTCGCTTTGATTCTCCTCGCTCAACCAGCGCTCGAACCCTGCACCGATCGCCGGCCACTCCGAATCCAGCATCGAATACCACGCGGTGTCGCGGTTCTGCCCCTTGACCACCATGTGCTGGCGAAACACGCCTTCGAACGTGAACCCGAGTCGTTCGGCGGCATATTTGGAGCGAGCGTTGCCGTTGTTGCACTTCCATTCCAGCCGGCGATAACCCAGGGCGAAAGCCTCCTTCGCCAGCAGGTAGACCGCCTCGGTGCTTTTCGGCGAGCGCTGCATCGGCGCGCCGAAGGTCACGTGGCCGATCTCGATGCGGCCCTGGGCCGGTACGATCGACATGAGGCTGAGAATGCCCTGCACATCGCCGCTGGCGCGGTCGATCACGCTGAAGAAATACGGGTCGGTGTTGGCGGCATGATTCTCCAGCCAGGCATCGAACGCCTTGCGCTCGGAAAAGGGACCGTAGGGCAGGTAGTCCCAGAGCTTCGGATCGGCGCCCGGGCCTTCGAGCGCCTGCCACAAACCGTCGGCATGGCGCGCCGGGTCAAGTTTTTCCAGGCGGATGAAACGCCCTTCGATCAGTTGGGTGGACGGCGCCGGGACGCCTTTCCAATCGGTCAGTGAAGTCGACATGCAGTGTTCCTTACAAGGCTTTGCGAAATTGAATGAAGCCGGGGCGTTCGGCGATGCGCTCGTAGAGCTGGATCGCCGTGGCATTGGTTTCATGGGTCAGCCAGTGCACCTTGCAGCAACCGTCTGCCTGGGCGGTGGCGTAGACAAACTCGATGAGCTGGCGACCCACACCGGTGCCACGGCTTTGTTCCGTCACCAGCAGGTCTTGCAGGTAGCAGGAGTTCTCGATGCTCCAGTTCGAACGGTGATAGATAAAGTGCACCAGGCCCACCGCCGTGTCGCCCTGCCAGGCCAGGGCACCATGGGTCGGTTCGCGCTCATCGAGCAAGCGTTGCCAGGTGCTTTGGCTGACCGCCTCCGGCAGTTCGGTGTTGTAGAAGCGCAGGTAGGCATGCCACAACGGCAGCCAGGCGGCGTGATCGTTCGCGTTGACGGGGCGGATATCGAGTTGGCTCATGTTCACTCCTTGGACGATTGTTCAGGCATCAGGTGGGCGAGCGCCCGGTCCTGCGGGTCGGGGCTGGCGGCGAGCCCGTTGCGTACCCCGGCGATATCCACGGGGCTACGGTTCTGGCTGAGCTTGCGCTTGCCCTCCAGTCGTTGGATGGGCAAGGCGAAGCCGACGATGGCCTTGAGCATGCTGTCGATGTACTCGACCGGTGCATCCTCGATCTTCCATGGCTGCTCGCGGCCGGTTTCGTGGCGGTCGGTGAGGGCGCCGACCAGCTTGCGCAGGCGATGCGCGTCGCTGAACACCTCGGCGCTGCCATAGGCGTGTACGGCCACGTAGTTCCAGGTGGGCACGACCTTGCCGTGTTCGGCTTTGCTCGGGTAGAAACCCGGGCTGACGTAGGCGTCGGTCCCGGCGAATATCACCAAGGCCTGCGCGCCGGCTTCGAGGTCGCGCCATTGTGGGTTGGCCCGGGCCATGTGCCCGTAGAGGCTTCCGTTCGGCCCCTGGTGCGGGTCCAGCAACAGCGGCAGGTGGCTGGCCTGCAAGCCCTGCTCGCCGTGGGTGACCAGCAACGCAAGGCGGCACTCGTTGATCATCCCGTGCAATTGGGGCAGGTCTTCGACGGCAAAGGCTTTGGGGTTGTACATGATGATTTTCCTTGGCGAATGCGAGCATCGTAGGCAGGCTATTGGTCTGTTGTAAGAGCCACTTCTGGCCAATTCGATAGGTCCATTCGCGAGGGCTGTCATGCACAACGCCGTACCGCCACTGTCGTTCAACCCCGCAGGCATCGAGCTGGACCGCCGCCAGGGGCTCAGCCGCCAGCTGTACCAAGCGTTGCGCGCCCGGGTGCTGGACGGACGCCTGGCCAGCGGCACGCGCCTGCCGGCCAGCCGTGACCTGGCGGCGGCCTTATCGATTTCGCGCAACAGCGTGGTCCGGGCCTACGATCAGCTGTACGCCGAGGGTTTCATCGAGGGGCGGGTAGGGGATGGCACTTATGTGGCCGAGCTTTCTTCTCTGGTGCCGGGCCGGCCTCATCGCGAGCAGGCTCGCTCCCACAGTGGAACGCGTGCCCCTGTGGGAGCGAGCCTGCTCGCGAAAGGGCCCTTGGGGGAAAACATATCCACAAAAGTATCCACAGGGTTTTCAACAGGCTTACCCACAGCCTTATCCACAGATTGGCTGGATTTGCCTGTGGTTTCATCCAGTAAAGTTATCCACAGTGGTGCGTTGAACCGCGTCGAAAAACACCATTTGCCCTCTCCACCCAGTGGCCCGCCACGGGCGTTCAGGGTCGGTGTGCCGGCTTTCGATCTGTTCCCTTTCGACGTCTGGGCCAAGCTTAATGCGGCTTTCTGGCGCAAACCGGATCTGCAGCAGCTGTGTTATGGCGACGCCCAAGGGGATGCGCGCTTGCGCGGGCTGATCGCCGCTTATTTGCGCAGCTCCCGAGGGCTGCATTGCACCGCTGAGCAAATTGTGATCACCAGTGGCGCACAACAGGGCATCAGCCTTTGTGCACAGCTGCTGGTGGACCCGGGCGACGTCGTCGCGGTGGAAAATCCCGGCTATCGCGCGGCCGGGCATGCGTTTGCCGTTGCCGGTGCCGATGTCAGGGGCGTGCCGGTCGATGGCGATGGCTTGGATTGCTCGGCGCTCGATGCGTTGAGCCATTGTCGGCTGGCCTACGTCACCCCGTCCCACCAATATCCGACCGGGGTGGTCATGAGCCTGCCTCGGCGCCTGGAACTGCTGGCCTGGGCTGAGCGCAACGACGGCTGGGTCGTCGAGGATGACTATGACGGCGAGTACCGCTACAGCGGCGCGCCCCTGGCGCCGTTGGCGGCATTGGACCGCCAGGGGCGGGTACTTTATGTCGGCACGTTCGGCAAAGTGGCGTTCCCGGCCCTGCGCCTTGGCTATCTGGTGTTGCCCGCGGGGCTGGTGGACGCCTTCGCCCGACGTCGCGCGGTGGACGTACGCCACTCCGAAGTCAGCACCCAGGCGGTGATGGCCGAGTTCATGGCCGCGGGGCATTTCCAGCGGCATATCAGGCGGATGCGCCGGGCCGCCCTGGCTCGGCGTGACGCGTTGCTGGCGGGCTGGCCGAAAGCGATTGCAGGTATTGGCGCCATGCCCACGGTGGTGGCCGGGCTGCATGTCACGGTGCCGGTGGACAGCGTTGAACGTGAACGCGAACTGATCGCCAAGGCGACGGCGGCAGGGGTCGAAGTCAATGGTTTGAGCAGCTATTGGTTGCCCAGCACCACCACGCCCATCCGTGGCGGGCTGGTGCTGGGGTTCGCCGCCGTCCCGCCCGCGGCGATTGCGACCGCGTTGGCGAGCCTGGCGCAAGCCTGGAAGCCCTGAGACCTCGGTTCATGACCGCCATGCTGTTCACTCTAAGGAAGGAGCTGAAACTGTGGCGAGGGGATTTATCCCCGCTGGGCTGCGCAGCAGCCCCAACCTAGGCGACTCAATCCACCTGATAAACCGAGTCGCAGGGCTTTAGGGCCGCTTCGCAGCCCAGCGGGGATAAATCCCCTCGCCACAATGAACCGGCACGTCTTGAGTGAACAGCCTTACGGTTCATGACCGGGCTTTTTGGAAGAACACCTCCTTGGCCTGGTCCACGGCAATTTCGCTGCGGTAACGATCAATCAGTTGGCGCTGGCTGAGGGCTTGGCTGGCGTCGGTGGCGATAGTTTCCTGAGCGGCTTGTTCAATGGTTTTCAAGCGCGCCGACAGGAACGCATAGGCGGGCACCCAGTTCGTCGAATAGCGGAAGTCGGCGAACCAGAGTGTCGTGCCGCTTTTCACGTCCTTGATCTCATACCGGTCGAGGTAGCCGTAGGGCGGGGTCTTGATGCGTTGCCGGCTCTTGTGTTTGGTGATGGAAATCTGGTTCCGGTTTTTAAGCCACAGGATGCTGCTCATGGTCGGCGGGCGTTGCTTGATGACATTCAATACGGTGTCGAAACCCAGGACGTACAACGCGCTGGCTTCCCGCTCAAGCTGCGCGCGCAGGCTTTGGGCCGAGCGCCGTTGTGCTTCTGGCAGCTCGAACGTTTCGTTCGAAGCCACGCCTTGGGCCTGATCGAGGGCTTTTTGGATGGCCGCGCTGATTTTCTCCATCCTGCTGGCGTGGGCATTGAGGATCATCCCGATCCCGGCGGGTGTCTTGCCGGGCTGCCTGACGGTGGCTTCCATCTGCGCCTTGAACGCCGTCAGGCCGTTGATCAGGTCCAGGCCCTTGGTGACGCTGACGTCCAGGGACGGGACGGTGGGCGGCATTGCGTCGGATTTGACATGGGGAATCCACTCGCCGGTTTCCTTGCGATGGAACGTGATGATGTTCTCCCCCGAGAACGGGTTCTTCACATCGACCCAATCGGTTTCCTCCATCAACCGGGACAGGCGCGGCTCGCCGCTGACCAGCCCCCAGAAGCGCGCGCGAATGAATTTTTTCCTCGGCCGGGGGCGTTGCTCGTACGGGGAACCGGCGTTGCGCTTATCCCGGCGTTCATCGAGGGCCGCCGCCAAGTGCTGCATCGTGGTTTGCTCCAATGTGGCAATCCCCTTGCGCAAGCGGGCGAGCTGGAGCGACCGCACGCTGCCCTTGTATTCGTTGCCCAGGTAGTTGAGATGTTCGTCGATGGCGGCGAACTGTTCGGCCAGGCTGCCGAAGGCGTCGATGCGCTCGTCGAGCCGGATCACGCTACGCTCATCGATCGCATCGCGCAGGCTCTGGAACGCGACCGTGGCGTTGTCGACGATCTGGTTGATCGCCTCCCAGCCCTCGGGCATCGACTCGACGCTGTCGAGCGTCAGGCACAAGTGCCGGAACATATCCAGCTTGATCAGGCGCAGGTCGGCACTGGTATAGAGCGGCATTTTCTTGCGGTGCCGGTGGATGAATTCGAAGCCTTCGTAGCCGACATTCTTCAATTCGGTGAAGCGCGTCTCCATGTAGTCCAGGCGCTCGATCATGTCGTCGCCGACGCTGACCATGCTTTCGGCCGCATCGATATGCTGTTGCTCCAGCACCTTGACCCCGGAGGTGATCATGCCCTTGGCCTTGCTCATGGCCGGGGCGAACCGTTCCTCAAGGGCCTCCATCTCGGCGAAGGTGAAGTTGATCTGCGCATTCAGGTAGCCGAGCCGTGTGCGAGGGTAGTCGGGCCGGGACTGAAAGAGTGGCCATTCCAGCAGTGTTTTCAGCGCCTGTTCGTAGTTTTCCCGCTGGGCCTTCAGCGTTGCGACATAGGCGTCGCGCTTCACCTCCCTGGCCGTGCCCGACGCCTCGTCCATCTCCACGGCTTGCATGGTCAACAGCTTCTGGTTCTGCGGTTTCCTTTGTTCAAACTCATTGAGCGAAGCCAGCAGGTCGATCCGGCGTCGCTGCGCATCGGCGATGACTTTCTGCCGGATGCCCTTGGACCCGCTGCCACGTACACGCAAGCGCGTGTCGATGTGCCATTTGCCATGGGCATCACTCGTCAACGGAGGGCCCTGGCGCGCGGGATTCTTTGCGTCGACGATGGAGACCAGCTCGCCTTCGACCTGCACCTTGAACCACTTGCCCGCCATTTTTGCGTGCCAGACCCCGTCCTGTTCGTAGAGCCCCTTGAGGGCGCCGTCGGTTCGGAATTGGCCGCGTTCCGCCGGTTCGTCGGTGCTGAAGCTGTCGAGAAACCGTGTGCTGTCCTTCGACGTGCCCATCAACGCGCCGCTTGAGCGGATGGCCTCGTAGTGTTCAGTCGGCAGCGAAGCGCTCGGAAGCGGTGCGAGTCGTTCGATCACCAATTCATGGGGTGGTTTGGGCAGGCTTTCCAGCTCGCTCACCACCTGCGGGGTCTGGAGCGGTCGGGGGCTCCTGGCTGACCTGGCGCGGTCGATGGCATGGGTGATGATCGCCAGCGCAATGTTCAGCAGCAGGTCGGTGAACGCTTCCCACTTGGCCGGCCGGTCGGCCGCGTCCTTGCCCTGGGTGAGCTTGTCAATGTCGTCCAGGATCTGCCAGAGCCAGCCGGCGGTGCCAACGGCGGTTCCCAAATACGGCAGGGCCAGGTTGAACAGCAGCCAACCCGCCCGCTTGAAGGTCTCCCAGCGGTTTTCCCGGTTGGACACCGATTGACGATCAGCCAGCTCGACCAGGGCGTTGGCATTGGCCTTGAACAACTGCGGCAGGAAATTCGTCCCCAGGGTCTTGTCGGTCAAGCTGACGGGACCGCTGTTGGCTAAGGAGCTCAAGGGGGCGGCCACGAATGCCACGATGCTCCAGGGGGAGGGCAAAAGGTCTGGGAAGACAAACCGGCCGTAATCGTCCCGCACCCCATCGGGCAACCAGGCCAGCACCGATTGGCGTAACGAAGGGGTTTGCCGGATGGCATACAACAGGTTGCTGAAGGAGGGGTACTGGCTCAACTGTGGTTCCAGCAAGGGGCGATACAGCAGGCAGGGGCCGGCGCTGGAATCCTCGGGGCCGATGATGAACATGTTGCTTACCGCATCTTGCGCGTCACCCAGTTGCAGTTCCGGCACGAAGGCCAGTTGCCGCAGGACGATGGTTTTGCCGTCCACCTTGCGATCAGCTGGCGCAGGTTCCATCAGCGCGGCGACGTAGCGGTAGCCCGTATCGTCCAGGTGACCCTGGCCGCGAATCTTGCATTCCAGCGCCAGCATCGGCAGCTGGATGCGCAACTGAGAGGTGTACAACTGTTCGCGGCGGCTCGATTCGGCCGGATCGTCGAGCAGTGTCTGCCTGATCAGCTCGGGGTAGACACGACCGATATCGGCCTGGGTGATGAGGTTCTCGATGTAGTCGACGGTGATCCATTCAGGCAGCGGCGTGTCGTCCCGGAACTTGACGGTCTTGTCGCCAAGGGGGAGGGCGATCAGGTTCTGCAGGGCCAACTCGACGAGGCTGAAGCGGGTGGTCTCGATCTGGCCGGGCACCACGAAGCTCCCCCAGATCACCGGGCTGCGAACTTCGATTTCGATGGCTGCCAGGTCGAGCGTCGAGGCGTCGGCGTGGTCCGCGACCATCTGCTTTTTCAGCAGGCTCAACGTGAAGTCCTTGAGCGACGCGATCCCGTCCAGGTAGGTCTTGCCGGCATGCACCTGGTTCAGGATCGACAGGTTCTTCATGTGCTGGGCAAACAGGATCTGATCGGACGGCGAGGCGTCCAGCAGCCAATGGGGCATCTGCTTCTGGAACCAGGCCACGAGCGCATCCTCGTCGCCTTCTTCACCGCTGGCAGGGGGCTCGTAGGTCGCCCAGGTCTGCGGGGAGGAGCCGATGATCTTGACCTGCTCGGCAATCATCCCGCAGGCCTTGTGATCGAAAATATTGCCTTCGGGCTCGTACAGCCGCCACTGGACCTTGCGGTAGGCGGCCGTCCCGAAATGGGCGGGCAGGGATTGGCCCAGGGCCTGCTGTGAATCGAATGTCTGGTAACCGTTGGCGATCGAGTACTTGAGGATGACCTCCTTCTTGTCGACGGTGCCGATCAGCACGACGATCGAATTGTCACTCAGGCGCTTTACCTCGGGACCGTCGACGTTGTCGATGTCGATCAGGTAGGCGTGGGTGTCGTATGGGTCCTTCTCCTTGCGATCCTTGCGGTCGGGGTAATGGAACAATTGCCGGGCCATGTCGCACTCGGTGGCCGTCCAACCCTTGATACGTCCAACGTTCCAGGCTTGGCGCAACGCGTTGGAGAGTTGGTGCCAGCGGGGGCCGGACTCGCCGAGTGAGGCGTTCCAATAGGCCAGTTGCTGCTCCTGGCAGGCCGTCAGCATGGCCGGCATCAGTTCATTGAGCAGGTGCCCGATCTGATCGATTCGCACCGGCAAATGCACAGTGGGGGTCGTAAGCGGTAGCTGGGTCAGGAAATGCAGGCCTTCGATCAGCAGTATCGAATCGCCTTTTTCGTTCACCAACCCGGCCAGCATTTCGCTGAGGGTTTCGTAGCGCGTGGGTCGTCGCACGATTTCGTCATCGACAATGTCCCAGTCCGGCTCGCCCACCACGGTGTTGTGCGGATCGAGGTTCAGCGTGGGATAGAGCTTCTTGAGGCCATCGCGCAGCAGGATCGATGCGACCTCCGGATACGTGGGCCCGGCGAGCAACTGATTCAGGATTGCGTCCTTGGCATCGGCCCTGGGCATCGTGGTGGTGGCAGTGGGTGTCATCTGAGTCTCCCTGTCTCGCGACGTATGGAATGGCGAAGCCGAGCGCTTCGGGATTGCCATGCTAGCGGCGCGAAAAACAGGGAAGGTGGTAACTATGTATGGGGCGTGGGAGGTGACGGGGATAGCGCCTGTGGGAGCGAGCTTGCTCGCGAAAGCGGTGTATCAGGCGCCGGTGATGTTGAATGTGCCGGCGTCTTCGCGAGCAAGCCCGCTCCCACAGGTTCTCTGTTTAGCTTGATAAACTCACTGACCGGACTTGATCCGCGTCCAGGCCCGCGTCCGCGCCCGTTCGGCATCCCTGGGCAGTGGTTGCAAGGTGTAGAGCGTGGCCATGGCCGCTGCGGTCGGGTACAGGTTGGGGTTGCCGCGGATCGCGGGATCGACCATTTCCGTGGCGTCCTTGTTCGGGTTCGGGTAGCCGACAAAGTCGCTGACCGGGGCGATCACCTGCGGTTGCAGCAGATAGTTGATGAAGGTGTAGGCATCCTCCGGGTTCTTCGCGCCTTTGGGGATGGCGAGCATGTCGAACCAGATCGGCGCGCCTTCCTTGGGCAGGCGCATGTCCACCGTCACGCCGTTCTTGGCTTCCTTGGCGCGGTTGGCCGCCTGGGAAAAGCTGCCGGAGTAACCCACTGCGACGCAAATGTCGCCGTTGGCGATGTCGGCCATGTACTTGGACGAGTGGAAATAGGTGATGTACGGACGGATCTTCATCAACAGTGCTTCAGCCTTGGCATAGTCCGCCGGCTTCTTGCTGTTGGGGTCCAGGCCCAGGTGCTGCAGGGCCAGGGGCAGGATTTCCGATGGCGAATCGAGCAGCGCGACGCCGCACTGCTTGAGCTTGCTGATGTTCTCTTCCTTGAAGATCAGGTCCCAACTGTCCACCGGCGCGCTGTCACCCAGGGCGGCCTTGACCTTGTCCGGGTTGAAGCCGATCAGGATGGTGCCGTACATGTAGGGCACGGCGAATTGGTTGCCCGGATCGTTGGCTTCGATCAACTTCATCAGCTTGGGGTCGAGGTGGTTCCAGTTCGGCAGCTTGCTGCGGTCCAGGGGCTGGAACACCCCGGCTTCGATCTGCTTGGCCAGGAACACATTGGACGGCACCACCACGTCGTAGCCGGAGTTGCCCGTCAGCAGCTTGGCCTCCAGGGCTTCGTTGGTGTCGAAGATGTCGTAGACCAGTTTCACTTGGCTGTTCTGCGCCTTGAAATCGTCCAGGGCCTTGGGCGTGATGTAGTCGAACCAGTTGTAGACGCGCAAGGTGCGCTCCTCGGCCTGGGCCGCGCCGCAAAGCAGCGCGGCGCACAGGGCCGGCGCCATAAAACGCTTGAATCTGTTCATGCTGTGATTCCTCATGGGGCGTTTTGGAAACCTTCAAGGACGTTCACGGCATTGATGCCGATTTCTGCCACCGCGTAGCCGCCTTCCATCACGAACAAGGTCGGTTTGCCGAGCGCCGCGATGCGCTTGCCCATCGCCAGGTAGTCCGGGCTGTCGAGCTTGAATTGCGAGATCGGGTCGTCCTTGAACGTGTCCACACCCAGGGACACGACAATCACGTCGGCGTCGTAGCCTCGGATCTGCCCGCAGGCCTGCTCCAGCGCCGCGCTCCAGGTGTCCCAGCCTGAGCCGGCCGGCAAAGGATAGTTGAAGTTGAAACCCTCACCGTCGCCCTCGCCATGCTCGTCGGCATACCCCAGGAAAAACGGAAACTCCGCCTCCGGATGGCCGTGGATCGAGGCGAACAACACGTCGCTGCGCTCATAGAAAATCGACTGGGTGCCATTGCCGTGGTGGTAATCCACATCCAGGATCGCGACCTTCTTATGGCCCTGGTCGAGAAAGGCCTGGGCGGCGATGGCGGCGTTGTTGAGGTAGCAATAACCGCCCATCAAGTCGCCGGCAGCGTGGTGCCCCGGCGGGCGGCACAACGCAAAGGCACTGCGGGCGCCGCGCTGGATGTCTGCCTGGGCGGTGAGGGCGACTTGCGCGGCGCTGTAGGCTGCCTGCCAAGTACCGGCGGTAATCGGCGCGCCGCCGTCGAAACTGTAATAACCCAACTGGCCGTGCAGGCTCGTGGGGATGACCGAGCGCAGGGTTCGCGCCGGCCAGGTGAACGGCAACAGATCGCCGTCGCGGTTGTACTTGGCCCAGCGGTCCCAGGCGCCTTTGAAAAACTCCAGATACGCCGCGCTGTGGATGCGTTGGATCGGCCCCAGGCCAAAATCCTGCGGCGCCTCCACCGGCCCCAGCGCTCGCGCCTTGACCCGCTCCAACACATGGTCGGCCCGCGAAGGCATCTCGAAACAGGGCATCAACTGCCCGTCCATCAACTCGCAGCGGCCGTGATGCAAGTGGTGATCGTCGGAATAGATCGTCAGCATTTATTGTTCTCCGCAAGGCTGTTCCCGTTAGCTGACAGTCTTGCGGGATGCGGTATTGGAGAGAACGGCAGGAGCGGCCAAAAGGGGATCGAAATGGCCAAAAGGTTTGACCGTAAATGGCTCTTTGTTGGCGCGCCAAGGAGAGGTCAAGCACCATCCCTGCGGTGAGGGGATTTATCCCCGTTGGGCTGCGAAGCAGCCCCAGACAGTCAACATGGTCTGTCTGGCTGCTTAACTGACAGGCATTCACCGCTCCAGCATTCGTCCCCAATGCACCCTCTCGACGCGGATCATCAAGACCAGACGGGAGAGCAACGTGTCTGAAACTACCCAGCGGGTTATTGCCCTGGGGGTGGGCACCATCGCCTTAAGCGATGGCATCAGGAAGATGTTGCCCGGACCCGGCCAAGTCACCTTCTGAACTCCGGGACTAGGGGGCTATGTGGCCCCCGGATAAGGACTCTCAGGCACCCGCTGTTACTGGGCTCGTGTGCCCCTGGGCAAAGCGAGTCGCCGATGTTTGTAGCAATAACACAATGGACAAGGTAATCATCAGAAACGGTATCAGCCACGCGCTCTCGATCAATGCCAGCTGCAGGCTCAGGATTAACAGCAAGACCGGCGTTGCGAGGGCGTTCGCCCGGCTAACACACGCACCAACGGCAGCCTCGCTGTAGCGGTAGGCAATCGCTGCTCGGATATGCACCCGCGCACCGCCAAAGGCCATGCCAAGGATCAGCAGGCTTAGAGCCTTGAGCACTAGGGTATCGGGCACAATAAACCATACCGCTGCGGAAATGACGGCCAGCCCGATCAGCCCCGAGAGAAATACCGATAGATTGCGACTGGTATTACTCAGAATGATCAGTACTCCCACCAACGCCATCCCCATGCCAAACACGGCATCCAGCACACCAAGCTCAAATAGCGCCCAGCCATGGCTCGACACATACACTGGAAGCATGAAGTTGAAGGCACCGAGGATTGGCCAGATCAGCACCATTGGCACAAACAGGGTGAGCGGAAGCTTGGCTGGCGCAACTGTCTCGCTGGCCTCTTGTGCCACCACCGAGCGACCATGGCGGATGTAACAAATCGCTGAGACCAGCAGGAATCCAGCGCCCAGAAAAATAAAGAACCCCATGCCCGGCAGGATCGGCATCAAACCGGCTGCCAACAACGGCCCAATCATCAGGGCTGCTTGACCGGTTGCAGTTGTGGCACCGCTGATTCGCCTGACAGAGGCTTCATCCATACCGCGCTGAACCTGGGTGAACCACATATCCAAGCTGGCTTCGAGCAGCATGAAAACCAGCCAGACAAAAAGGTTGGCGGCTAGCAATGCAAGGGTGATGTCCCGGCTTGCCCCTACCACCAGGCTGAGACCAGCCAGACAAAACGTAAACCAGCTGCTCATTTTTCGGCCGTTCATTCGCGCCGACAGCCGCTTGATAACCACCGGTGTGATGAAGGCTGGAAGGAAGGAGCAAAAAATCGCCAATGCCAAAGGCAAATAACCACCTTCGTTCTGGTTGAGGATGGTCCACGTCAGGGAGACCACCAGTGCCCCGGAACATAGGCGGTAAGCGGTTGAGCAGACTAAAAAAATAGCCAATTCTTTTGAAAAATGCTTCATGAAGATTTCCCTATCGTAAGCGTTTCGGCATTGTTAAGACGCTTTGAAAGTTGAACTTTGCAACTGCATCAACGAGCAAGCATGCGTTCCAAAATGACAAACGAAACGCACTTGTTTTGGGCGCTTTGGTCGAGTTGGCATTGAAGTGGTGCATCGCTCTTGTGGCAAATTCTAAACCCGAGCAAGGTCGTGTCATCTGTGTATGACGGTCTTGTTAAACAACTGCTCAATGCTATGTCGTAGGTTGAACAAGATGACGCCGCAGAAGACCAAGCCTATCGATAGAATGACGGTTCCATTTATCGGGTAGCTAAAGAACAGGTAGGAAATGATTATGGCGAAAAATGGAACCAGCAAGCCAATGGGGGCCACGGTGGATCCGGAATATTTTCTGATATTGTAGTTCCATATCCAGTACCCCATCAGAGTAGTCACGTAAGACTGTGAGACCAGCGACACTATGACTTTGTAGCTTATCGCATCCCTCAGGCTATAGAATGCGTCGGCACCTTCAAAGTACAAGGCAAGAATAAAGAGGATGGGAAGGCTGAATAACAAACTCCAAATCATGAATGGCAGCAGGTCTTTAGGTTTGTATTTTTGAATGATGAACGTACACAAACTAAAGCAAAACGCTGCGAGCAAGCAGATAGCGACGCCCAACGGGCCTGAACCTTGATTGTTCTTGATTAGCATCAAGAAAAGACCAGAGAGTGATATCGCGAGGGCGATGATGCTGATGTGGGAAGCTCTTTCCTTAAAGGCAATCAGGCCAATGATAAATGTAATGAATGCGCTGAGCTGAATGATGAGGGATACAGTGCCGGGGGAGGTGCCTGTATAGATGGCAATGTTGGCGCACCCCCATATTCCGCCCCCGAACAATATTCCATATGCGGCGAGTACATAAGCTGGAATCTTGGGTCTTGGCATGAAAAATACAAACGGGAAGACGCAAAGCGAAAACCTGATGAATGTCATCACGAAGGGTTTTATTTGCTCAAGCCCTACTTTGATTAAGGCGAAGTTTCCTCCCCAGATCAGCGCCACAAGCAATAAAAATGCGTAATCATGTGGGGCAATTCTTTTAGAGCTGTTCATTGGTCAGAATCCACTCTTTAGCATGTCATCATACACATTGCGAAAAGGCGATATTTTGGTGATTTCCTGCAAACACTCATCGAAAATCTGTTGTCCCATGGGCGTCAACACACCGTCCCGCTTGATCTGAGCGGCAGTCGCGAAAAATCTCTTCTCAGCCACCCGCCCTTTCTCAAGCGCCTCCTCTGCTAGTTTTGCAGGCGCTATTTTTCCCAAGCCAGACATCGCTAGCGCAATTCTAGCCAGTACGAAAAGTGCGTGGAATATACCTAGCATGGGACGTGCATCAGGCCTGAACGGCGCTGTGTATAGTTCGCTCTCAGGATTCAAAACAAACTTGTCATCTGTGCTTTTTAAAAACAGCCTTAAATGGGCGGCCTCATGGACTACCTGTTGTGCGTAATAGATGGGACTATGGACTTCATCGGCCCATATCAAAACCAGCCCTAATAAATTGTAACTGCTGGCCGATCTGATATGGTATTCATCGCCAGGGCCAGTCAAGACTATTTCATCTATTAAGATTTCAGCCTCGTTGTATAGGTCTATCGACTGGGCCTTAAGAAGTTCTATTCCTGCAATTAATTTGGCTTTCTCGATCTCGGCAACATCGGCGCCGATGAAACCAATGCTGATTTTACCAGACGCCTCTTCTCTTATTTCATCGACCACCAAGTCAATTTCTTCTTTTCGGTTGTTTTCAGAGAATCCAGAAACCCTGAATCCTTCCGACCCTTGCCTTTCATTTTGCTTGGCTTCTTGAAAAAAATGTAAGCCTGAATCCGCATCATTGGCTTGCAAGCTTTTGATGCACTTATTGTAGAATGCGAAAGACTTCCAAGGCAGCTTGGTCACAGAGTCGGATTTTTGATAGTCATCATTAAAGATGCTTGCCAAGTAGGTCATCGACTCTTTGTATTGATTGAGCAATGCGTAGGAATCTTGGCGATACTCTTCATTTGTGATTAAGATGCTCAATTGATCCTCCTTGAAACGGACTCTCCATAAAAAGAAGGACCGCCATAGCGATATGGCAGTCCTTCTAATAAATCACCGCCGAAATTTATTCGCCGATAGATTTGTTTACGCTCGACAGCGCAACCATTGCAGTCAGGCTCAGTGCGGATTGAGATACGATCAGTTTGGACATATCGAGTTTCATAAAAAGCTCCATTTTTTTGAAAGATTATGCCGTTCGCATTTCATTGCAAGGCAGAGCGAAACTAACATAGCCATTTTGATAAATGACACTGTTATTTTCTTGCTCTATATACTCATTTGCTATATTGGATCCAATTTGCTGGAATATAGAGGGTCGCTTGGCCTTCGAAGACATGAAGAGGGGACAATGATGAAAAGGGGATTATTGGCTGGAAATAAATTTGTCCCCTTATTTAGTGCAAGTATTCGGCGGATGGAAATTATTGGGTAAGGCCCACCAAGGCCAGGGCGACCTACCGGCAGCCCGCCAAGGCTGGGAACAAGGCCTTGAAGCCGCCCGAGCCCACCGCTCCCCGAATACCAATCAACCAAGCCGCCCACACACAAACCCTGTGGCGAGGGGATTTATCCCCGCTAGGCTGCGAAGCAGCCTCAAAACCCCAGCTCATGAGCGATCCCAATTCACGTATTGACATATCGAAAAATCTCGATATCCTCGCCACATGGACCTACTCGAAATATTCAAAGCCCTCTCAAACCCGACACGTCTCCAAATCCTGAAAGGTTTGAAGGATCCGGCAAAGAACTTCCCCCCGCAGGATGAGGGTGACGTTCATACGGTCGGCGTCTGCGTCAGCAGTATCCAGGAAGGGATCGGCCTGTCGCAGTCAACGGTGTCCGGTTATCTGGCGACGTTGCAACGGGTGGGTCTGGTCGAAGTCAGGCGCATCGGCCAGTGGACCTATTACAAACGCAATGAAGCAACCATCAGTGCTCTCGCCGAGATCATTGGGAAAGACCTATAGCGTTTTTTTACCGCATGATATCGAGATATCTCGATATCCCTTTTTATCGATGCGAGGATTTACTATGAAAGCGATGATGCTTAAATAATTCGGCGGTCCTGAATCGTTCGAACTCCGCGACGTGCCCAAGCCCGTGCCGCAAGCGGGGCAAGTCCTGGTCCGCGTACACGCCACTTCTATCAACCCGCTGGATTACCAGGTTCGACGCGGCGACTATCCCGACCTGGTGCCACTGCCGGCCATCACCGGCCACGACGTCTCCGGCGTGGTCGAAGCCGTCGGGCCCGGTGTGACCTCCTTCGCGCCTGGAGACGAAGTCTGGTACACCCCGCAAATATTTGAAGGGGCAGGCAGCTATGCCGAGTACCACGTCGCGGCCGAAAGCATTGTCGGGAAGAAACCGCCCGAGCTGAGCCATCTTGAGGCCGCAAGCTTGACCCTGGTGGGCGGGACGGTGTGGGAAGCACTGGTGGTGCGCGCGGCGCTCAGGGTCGGGGAGAGCATTCTTGTCCACGGCGGCGCTGGAGGCGTCGGGCATGTCGCGATCCAAGTGGCGAAAGCCATGGGCGCCCGGGTGTTCACCACCGTGCGCGAAGCGAACGCTGAGTTCGCCCGCAACTTGGGTGCCGACGTGATCATCGACTACGAGAAAGAAGATTATGTCGACGCCGTCCTCCGGGAAACCGCTGGCCGCGGCGTGGATGTCGTGTTCGATACCATCGGTGGCAACACACTGTCACGCAGCCCTGACGTGCTCGCCCAACTGGGCCGCGTCGTCTCGATCGTGGACATCGCCCAGCCACAAAACCTCGTCCAGGCCTGGGGCAAGAACGCGAGCTATCACTTCGTGTTCACCCGGCAAAACCGCGGCAAGCTCGATGAGCTGAGCACATTGATAGCCCGCGGTCAGCTGCGCCCCCATGTCGGCGCCGTCTATTCGCTGGCCGACATTCCCCTGGCCCATGCCCGGCTGGAAAGCCCCAACAACGGCCTTCGAGGCAAAATCGCCATTGCCGTCGAGCCATCGCTCATTCCGTAAGTACGGACTTTTAGCCAATTTAGAGGTGCATCATGGTTTATGAAATCGCTGTGCTTCCTGTTCACAAAGAACGCATTGAAACGTTCCGCCGCGCATTTGCCGAGGTCGCTCCATTGCTCACCAGGGCCAAGGGTTACGGCGGCCACCTTTTAGCGCAAGGGATCGAAACCCCCGAGCAGTTCAACCTGATCGTGCGATGGCAATCACTGGAAGACCACACACCGGGCTTCGAAGCGAGCGAAGACCATCGGTTGTTCATGATGGGGTTGGAGGAATATTTTTCGGAGGAGCCGAGGGTCTGGCATGTTGAGGGGGCGGTTTTTGAGACCAGCGCGGGTGCTGCTGGCGCCTTGTGGCCTTGAAAGCAAAGCCCGTGGCGAGGGAGCTTGCTCGCGATAGTGGTAGACCAGCCAAGCCCGTTGTCGACTGACCTGCCCCAAACGCCAGCAAGTTTTGCTCCCACAGGTTTGTGGCTTAACTGACCGGCATTCCCCCGTTCGCTCGATCCAGCAAGCTGAAATGATTTGTAGTAGAAAAGGGGGCGGATTTATTTTCTGAAAATAGATTCGTCCCCTTATCCCGTCCCCTTATCCAAAATCCTCCTTGAGCAAACCCGGCTAGGCACGCTCCCCCGCTATAGTCGACTCTATCGCCGACCGCCCCCAGGAGCCTCTCCCAGTGTCCGAAACGCCGACCCACCTCGCCTACACCAAACGTTTCAACGCCGTCCTTGCCTACATCGATGCCAATCTCGAAGGTGACCTGTCGGTGATAACGTTGAGCCGTGTGGCGAACTTTTCGGCTTTTCACTTCCACCGACAATTCACCGCGTTCGTTGGCGTGCCGGTGTCACGTTATGTGCAGCTAATGCGACTGCGACGCGCGGCACACAGCTTGGCGTCTCTCGTGGATTATTCGGTATTGGACGCCGCGCTTTGTGCCGGTTTTGAAAGCCCGGAGGCCTTTTCCAGGGCGTTCAGGCGGGCGTTCGGTATGGCGCCGAGTACGTTCAGGAAGGCACCGAACTGGCAGACCTGGAATGCGGTGTTCGCAATCCCTCACTTTTCCAGGACGATCATCATGCAACTACAAATCGTGGAGTTCCCTGAAACCAAGGTCGCCGCGCTTGAGCACTGCGGGCCCGCTGGGCTCGTCAATCAGACGACGAACCGGTTTATCGAGTGGCGCAAGCAGAGCAGGCAGTCACCAGTGGCGTCGAGTCGTACGTTTGGGATCCCGTATAACAACCCCGATACCACCGCTCCAGAAGACTTTCGCTTCGCCATCTGTGGCGAGATTCACGAGGCGGTGGCGCCGAACGGGTTTGGCGTGCACGAGCGTGTCATTCCTGCTGGTCGTTGCGTCGTGGTGCGGCACGTGGGGTCGCCGGATCATATCGGCGAAACGATCTATCCGATTTATCGCGATTGGCTGCCTGCCAGTGGAGAAGAGCTTCGTGACCATCCGCTGTTCTTCCATTACCTGAGCGTCTACCCAGAGACACCGCAGGATCAGTGGCAGACGGATGTGTATGTTCCGCTGCAGTAGCGGAGCTTCGTTATTGCCTCGGTCAGTAAGGTAGCTGTAACGTCGATCCTCAGCTAGCGAGGATATGTCATTGAACGACTCTGAACATCTGAAGGACCTGTGCACCCGTTTCAACTCTGGAGAACATCTGGAGTTCACTTTTTTCTGGGGACACCAGCGCAGCAAAACCGGCGTCACGGCTTCGTGCTTCAGCCAATGGTTCGAGGCCGACTTCACTGTCGACGGTCAGTATTACCCGACAGCCGAGCACTTCATGATGGCTGAGAAAGCAGCCCTGTTCGACGATCAGGAAATCCGTACGCAGGTGCTCCACGCGCCTACTCCTAATGCCGCCAAAGCACTTGGCCGCAACGTGCGCGGATTCAATGACAAGATTTGGCTGCAACACCGCTACGACATCGTCGTCCTAGCGAACCAAGCCAAGTTCTCTCAGAATCCGCCGTTGCACGAATACCTTCTACAAACCGGTTCGCGCGTTATTGTCGAAGCCAGTCCGGTTGATAACATCTGGGGGATAGGGCTCGCGCAGGACAACGCGGATGCGAACAATCCGAATCTGTGGAAAGGCTTGAATCTGCTGGGATTTGCGCTGATGCAGGTGCGGGACGGGGCTAGCATGCCGGCCCAGAGGTAATGTTCTGACCTTACGCATGGAAATCGAAAAAGGGATGGATTTATCTATGCGCCCGGGGACAGGTCGTCGGTTCACATAGAAATAAATCTGACCCTTTTTCTTCTGTTAATCACGCAGCGGTTTTGTCGGAACCTGGCCTTTTCGCGACGACGTTACGTAAGGCTCTTCCCCAATACGCGATAGAAACTGCCTGGTCTGGCGATTGGATCGCAGACAGACGACACGACATGTCGATGGGGCCGTTGCCGCGAGCTGCTTCATCTTGGCACGCGCCGATTTACGGGTAGTCCACATGAAGTTGAAAAATTCCGGGAGTTTCCCTAGCTGCTCTGGGCAATCCTCTGGAAGGTCGGGGCGAGGGCGGCCTCGCTGGATCAAAGTCCTGAGAAGTACACGCCAAAACCGAAGCACCGGTGATCGATCAATCCATATTAAGAGATCGGCTCTGGCAATCCGGTTGTCCCAGGTGGCTGAATGACCACCCTCGAAAATCCACTGATCGCGAGCCTCGACCTCGCGACAAAGGCGAGTCTTCTCATCTGCGTTTCGCTCGATCCACCCCGGTTGCCAATGGATCGTGTCGATATGGATAACCGGAAGACCGGTGTGTTTGCCCATCTCCCGAGCCAGCGTGCTTTTTCCTGACCCTGGTTGGCCGACAATCATGACACGCTGCATAGGAGCTCCTGCTCTTTTAACGTCCTGATAATACTGGGCAGCGTGATCATCAACCAGCCACTTTCATCAAGTAGAAAGAGCAAATACAGAAGTAAATCAGTCCCTTGCCCCGTTATTGAGGGCTATCAACGAATGGCAAATCTACCTCGTAAATACCTCGTGCCGCTCGCACCGAAAATGGCTGTGCGATGGGCCGCACATCGCTTAACTCCCATGCGAGCCAGCCCTCCGAAAAGCGGCTTGCACAGGCGGCTTGCACATCTGCGACTTGGAATGGGCGAACTGCTTTTACGCGCACGATTGCAACAGCAATACCTTCGTCTTCATCACCATCGGTGTGAAGAAATCGTCCATTTTCAACAACCAAAAGATCTTCGGATGGATTCAGATGGGGATGCCAGCGGCGGACTTCCAGCGTCTTCTCCCCGGAAGCGATCTTGCCTCCATTAGGCTGAACAATCGATAAAGCTTTCATGGTCTTTTGCTGGTCTTCCGGCTGCCTGCGGTGCAAGTAAGGCCCCATATTCCGGCGAGCCTGGTCTTCAAGTAAGCCCACGGTGACCTCTATCCCCGCTTGTCGAAGAATGGCGATACCTGCTCCGGCATTGCGTGGGTCTGGATCCAGTATTGAGACAAGTACGCGTGTAACTCCCGCGCTGACCAACGCCAGGGCGCATGAAGGCGTCCGGCCAGAGAATGAGCAAGGTTCCAGGGTGACGTAGGCCGTCATGTCGTCGAGGCCTTGTTCCAACTGCGAAAGCGCCATCGCTTCCGCGTGATGTTGTCCCGGTGATTGCGTGTAGCCGCTGGCGATAATGGAGCCGCGACGCACGATGACGCACCCAACCGGTGGATTGGGCAGGCAATCAGGCAGTGCGCGCCTGCCTTGATCCAGCGCTTGGCTCATGAAAAAGCGATCTGTATCGGAGAAAGCATCGTTCTTGCTGGGGAGCGACATACCTGGTTCCTTGGTAGCGACAAAGCCCGGTCAGGATACAGCGCTGGGCTCTACAGAAAAAAGGGAGCGTATTTAATGTCAGAAATAAATTCGTCCCCCTATTCCGAAAGCCCTGTAGTACATCTCCTAAGCTGTCATTGAGGTATTGAGCCTCTTACATCGCTGTGCTTAATTAAAAATCCAGACAAGCAGTTCTGGCCACAGCACATTTAACTTTACGATCAAAAGGACTTGAACTCATGAAGCAGAACGGAATTGATTTGCCCCCGACTCAGGTAAATGGTACGTGGCGTGGCTCTGCAGGTGGATATTGGTCCACGGACGGTATCATCATAGATGGCACTTATATATTTCCACCGCCTCAGCCAGACGTACTAACAGAAGAAGATGATTTTTATATAGCTGATCTTATAAAAACTCAAACTGGACTTAACGATTTTACGTTTAACCTTAAAGTTCTCGATAAAGCGATAAAGCGATAAATCATAAAAACGCTTATGGTGCAATAAAAGACATATGGCAAATTGTCGAGCGGGAACGTGGCTGGGTAGATCCTTACTGGCGTATAAATGACGTATTCTTCAAGAATAAAGCTATTTGCTTTAGTTTTGCTGATGCGCTTGAGAGAAGCGGCTTTACGTCGAGGGAAGCTATTATAGCCATCGCCCACTCAAAATACGCTCGCAGTACAACATTCAAGTTGGAAACCCCTAAACTATCTGGAGGTACATTCAGCCCGGTTAAAGCCTTGGCACACTATTTATGGGGGAAGGGAGAGAAACTTGAGGTTGATATAAATACTATTGGTTTACAAATAAGAGAACACAAGCTCTCATTGTTGAAACAGACTATTAAGAGCACTAAATCACCGGGTACGTATCATCTGGTGGACCCAAAGGTGGCTTACGATACCGGCAAAGACAGTCTTATAAGTGGCGCTTACCTTGGGCGAATCACGCTCCATGTTGAGGGTGATTTCACTCGCAACCAAGATACATCTTGGCGGTTTCTGGGAACAGTCAAAGCCTACCATGACTTTTATGACTTCGATAAAAGCGATAGACCACTCGCGCTTGAGCAACTAACTACGGCTGGCAGGGCCCTACCAGGAAAAGGGTACGAAATAAATATTTCGGGCGAGCATAAAATTCACTTGATAGGAAAGGGGTTTCAGACTCCTAACTTCTGAATAGTAGTGCCATGGCATGGGCGATGCTGTTGCCATGGCGCAAGGACAAAAAAATATGAAGATAAGGCATTCTCTGTTTTTTTATTTGGCAAGTCTCTCAGCTACTCCAATAGTCGGTGGCTACAATTTATACTCTAACTTTGAGAGCGACTTGTATGCGGTCGAACATGACACTATCGCTATCCCATTCACAGCAATTATTGGCACGCTATTCCTATCGTTGCTAGTTCTAGTGCTGCAGCGACCTTATCGGTTAAAAAAATCAAGCAACATGCCTCGCCCCCTTCTTGCAAAACTCGCAAGTGTTTTCGCCACTGTCGTAACGACAGTCCTACTGCTTGATAACCTAATTTACTGGTTGCACCCCAACCATTTGCCAACTTTCTTGATGTTTTTAACAGTTTCTTATTTTTATATGTGTTATCAGCTTCAGCTTTATGGCATTAAAAGTACGGGCTCTGGTCACTAGGGAGAACTCTGAAAGCGAAAAACACGAGAAGAGGGGGTTTCTACATATGCAGATCAGGCAGGCCGTTTACGTTTAGTTGTTTGCGGTCCATCGATCAACGTGTTGCAGATCACCCTTAAGGACAGCGAGCGCGGATGTATGTGCGACTTGCATTTTGGCGAGGCGAAAAAGCGCCCACCATGAAGGCAACAGCAAGGTCGTCGAGGTCTACGACAAGATGCCGCCCCGACTCCCCATCGCGAGGGAGCTTGCTCCCGCGTGAGTGCAAGGCACTCACAAAAAAAACACCCCGGCGGTGCGTCACTGCACGGACAGAGTTCGGGTCATGGAGCGGGTTATGTCGATATGCCACAGCCGGCCTTGATGGTCGAAAAGCACCCATTCATTGCCCACGCAAGACAGTTGCGCATGATGCAGCGGCCAGTGCAGGACGGCGCATAACCGCTCACTTTGGCGGTGGATGAAGTGCCAACGTGCCTCATCGTCGCCAGTTGCGTAGCAGACTACCAACCACTGCTCGAACGAGCAGACGTTCAACAGGTCGGTAAACTCTTGAGTCAGGCCAGGCAGGGGATAGCGCTTGCTCGTGCCGCCCTCGTACGCCCTCAGCATGGGATCTCTGTCGGCTTCATGCTCGATCCAGAACTCAGTGATCCGGCCTACCGCGTTATACACCTGCCAACTGTGCTCCTCACGCCTGCTGGGCATGGATTCGCGGCTGAGCAATCGACGGTCGGGTAGGCGGTAATGCCAGAGCTGGAAGTCCTTCCCGAAGGAAGGCAACCCGCCCGCGTAGATCTCCGACGTGCCAGAGCGTTTCGAACCGGCGATCCACGTCCACGACGCGCAATTGCGAGCCTCGGCCGACGGGTGCCGTCGAAATGCTTGGCGAAGGCGTCCAGCATCAGGGATCCCTCAGGGTCTGTCCCCGGTTTTACGGTTTTCCAGATTAAAAATCAATTTTCCTGCCGCCGATTTGAGTTTCCGAATCATTCTGACCGGCAACCATAGCCGAAGCGCTAATTGCATTTTGATTCGCCCAATCACGAAGTTTTATAAACTCGTCTTTGCGCATTTTGCTCATGGGTACTAAACGCGAAATAGTAGTTTCAAAATCAACCATGGTCAGGTCGCTTACATCACCAGAGTTATTCATCCGTCGTGAGAACGCTTCAATCAGCGAGTCCCCAACCCAAGCTTCGATTTCAGCACCAGAAAGCACAATGTCTTTACCAAAATTCGACTCGCCTCCTAGAGCAGACAATCGATCCAAATCAAATTTTTTTGGGTCTCGTTTCAATTTTTTCAAATGTATTTCAAGAATCTTCTTTCTTTCCAATGTCGACGGAAAGTCAACGAAAAATATTTCGTCGAATCGCCCCTTTCTCAACAACTCCGGAGGTAAGCTGTTGATGTTATTAGCGGTAGCAAATACAAAAACAGGTGCCGTTTTTTCTTGCATCCAAGTCAACAGTGTGCCGAATACGCGTGTAGCCGTGCCACCATCAGATGATCCTCCGGAAGAGCCGGAAAGTCCTTTTTCAATTTCATCGATCCATAGGATGCAGGGTGAAATAGCTTCGGCAGTACGTAGTGCTGAACGGATATTGGATTCTGAAGAGCCAACCACCCCTTGGAATATTTTTCCCATGTCCAAACGTAATAAGGGCATGTTCCATGACGACGATACGCATTTCGCCGTTAGAGACTTACCGCAACCAGGAACTCCAGTTAAGAGCAAACCCTTCGGGGTTCCGACACCGAAATCCTTGGCAATCTGCCCAAAACACTGGCTACGCAAATGGAGCCACTTCTTAAGCGTTGCCAAGCCTCCTACATCCTCAAGGCTTACTTTTGAGTCTATGTATTCCAAGATGCCTGTTTTCCGTATAATTTGCTTTTTTTCGGAAAGCAGGTCCTTTACTGTACTTTCATTTAAACTCAGACTGGATACCAGTGAGCGAGACAAGCTATTGTCAATTTCTAATCCCGTGAGGCCCAAGGCGGCATCAATAAGCTTATCTTTGGTTTCGCTGGAAAGATCAATCTTAACGTTGTTACTGCCTTGCCAGGAGTTAACAAAATTATTTATCTGATCCTTAACTTCATCTCTTGATGGCAAAGGAAAATCGATCAGCGTGATTTCCTTTTGAAGTTCATTGGCAATTTCAAAGCTGGGCGCCACGATGATGCAGTTGCTGCGATATCCACGTGAGCGGATATTAATGGCTAAATCTCGAAGCCGACGACGATAGACAGGATTTGAGCTTGAGGTAAGGTAGTTATGAGCATCACAAAAAACAAAAATATTTTTGCTATCCTCCTCCTTCGCTTTTTCTTCGCAAAAGTCCAAGGCCATTTTCAGATCAAAGGTTTTATCCCCAGCCACGACGCCATTTATCTGGACTCCCAGCGTCGAGTTCCAAACGAACAAACGATGACTAAGCGCCTTGGCAATTTCAGAAACTTCATTGAGCGCACGCTCTTCCTCGAAAGTTTCAATCACCAAAATCGCATAACGCGCTTTGAGGTAATCTGTTATCTGCTTGGTACGCGTCATGTCTATTACCCCTGCGCTTGAACTGAGTTATACATGCATCGGAAGACCGGTTTTGGTAACGCCAGAATTTGAAATAACAAACTCGACGACTCTTCTTGTACGAAAAAAGTCAATATCGACTCTGTCACTGGTTTTGATAATCTGCTTGTGCTGATAGGGATGTTTCGCGTTATGCCGATACCGCCCCGCCAGCGTCAAGTCTACGGCTTTAACAACTCGAATCATGGCCTCATTCTGGAATATTTCTTTTGGCGTATAGCCTGTATAAAGTATCCAGTTTTTCTCGCCATTCACGGCCTGTATTAATTGCTCCAAGGCCGGCGCCTGATCGAGCGGCTCCCCTCCAGAGAGGGTAACCCCAGCGATGTCTAGTGCATTTATCTTCTGTGCCAATTCATAAATAGGCATCAGCGTACTCGCTTCGCGAGGGTGGGTGCTCTGATTGAAGCAGCCCTTACAATTCAGCGCACAACCCTGCACCCATAATGTCAAGCGTAACCCGGGGCCGTTAACGCGGCTCAACTCCATATGGTGTACGTTGATTTCCATTTAGAAGTTCGCACTGAGAATTTGAAGGGTTTGCTCTTCATGGACTACGGTATATTCCGGTTTCCACTCAGTCACAAGCTCCGCAGTAGGGCTAGAAAGTAGAGATTCAAGCTCTTCAGTAAGTTTTGTGCAGATATCCCCTTTCACCCCACGCACTTCCTCCGTAATTTTATCGCCCGTAAAGGTGACATAAATGCTGTATTCGTGGTTAGATCCAAATTCAATCTCGAACCCTTGAGGAGTTTCTTTCACTCTTGCTGGAACACCTGATGCTTCTATGCGCTGGATGGTTTCATCGATGGCTACGCTGATGTACGCTTTCTGAAAGTTTAAAGCCAAATCAGCCATTATCGCTTCATCGCCGGCCGAAAGAGTTCCACGTTCGATGAGGAGTTTATAGGAGCCCTTCTCAATTTGGCAGACAAATAGATTGAATTTGTCTGCCGTTTGGCCACAAATAGCTCTAAATTGCTGCTTGCCCATGTAACCTATTTTGCTCAACACCTTTTTACTGAAGTCGCTGACAAATACCGAAACCAGACCGGTCGTTGGGCTAAGGCCCATCTTGCCAAATGCTTTGGCAATGGCTTCTTCATCAACATAAGAAAATTCAAACGTTGTACAATGGGACATTGTTAAAGCTCCAACTTGCGACGGAGAACATCTTCTTCGGCGTTCTGGATAGCAATTAATACGTCAGGGGCAACCTCAATATTGCGCATAGGTGCCTTGGATACAGGCGTAGCCTCAGGCGCAACGGTTTTTGAAACCGAGGTTGGTGTTCCAGAGTTGACAACCACTCGACGTCTTTGGGCTGCCGGTGATGCACCACTATCACCAAGGAGGCCTGCATCAATCGTTTCCAACAGCTTTCTTATTACCAGAGTTGGATTTGATGTGAGCTTTTCATATAGTCCAATGCGCAACAAAGCATCGGCTCCATCATTGAATTGCAATTTAACGAAGTAATTTTGATTTTCATCGCCAATGATGCCAATGCGCGAAAGCTGACTCAGATCCCGTGACAGTTTTCTCCAACGCTCACCATCAAATGACGCTACAGTTAATCTTGTCGCTGTTGCGGCAAAGGCATTGCTACCAATTTCAGCCCCGTCCGCATCAAAATTCTGGTAGCTAACCAGAACTTTCTCCCCTACAGGAAATCCCAGAGCGGTTGCCAAGTATTCATTGGTCGAAAAATCGATATCGGCATGAAACTTTAAGCTTTTTGACAGAATATAAAGGCTAAAGAGGCCTAATAACCCATAACTTATTGCACTCAGCGCGTGCTCCGGCGCAAGAAATACAAAAACTGCGAAAATGAAAACAATGATCCCGTAACCGTAATTTATGGCCGTTTGTGTGCTGAGTTTTTTATCTCTATAACCTTGAAATGTTTTGCCGGGAACATATTTTTTTGAAGGTGCAAGTAGTAGGGTGCATGCACCAAAAAAAACCAGACAAATTAGCCCTATTGCAGCTTGGCGCTTTTGCCCATTTTGCAATCCGTCAAGAAACATCCACGTACCGGTAACGATGAAAATAGGTAAAGATGCCAGTACTGCAAGTCCGGTTTTCTTACCTTTGGTGGCCATCATCATAGCCCACATCGGGATAGTCTTTATCATTTACAAACCTTCTAGATTTGGTGCAGAAACGCGGCAGGGAGGGGGTGACGGTAGAACTACTCTACATGACGATCTTTGGTTTATCACGCACTAGGAATGGTCTGAAGTAGCCATACGTTTCGAGCTAATTTCGACCATTGCCGATTTTGAAAGTGACGAGTCGATCCAAAACAGATCATGCGAAGACGCTCTTTTACCGCTCACTCCAGTTCGCTCGGCGAGCTCTTCAATCAGCGTTTCATGGCATCACACTCGTTGCGCAAGTCGCTATTGCTGATGGAGCCACAACTTTCCCCCTTCGTCTTGGCATAGCAATATTGGCGTTGGTCGCTGTCGCTGATGCTACCGCAGCTCTCGCCCTTGGTTTCCGCATAGCATGTATTACGCAGGTCACTGTCCCTGATAGAGCCACAGCTTTCCCCCTTCGTCTTGGCATAGCAATAATTGCGCTGGTCGCTGTCGCGAATGCTACCGCAGCTCTCGCCCTTG
Source organism: Pseudomonas medicaginis (assembly GCF_965119365.1). NCBI lineage: Bacteria > Pseudomonadati > Pseudomonadota > Gammaproteobacteria > Pseudomonadales > Pseudomonadaceae > Pseudomonas > Pseudomonas medicaginis. The sequence continues at coordinate 154,042 of NZ_OZ221631.1, read as the reverse complement.
GTTTCCGCATAGCAGGTATTACGCAGGTCACTGTCGTTGATAGAGCCACAGCTTTCCCCGTTCGTCTTGGCATAGCAATAATTGCGTTGATCGCGGTCGCTGATGTTGCCGCAACCAGCATAAGCGTATCCACTTAACATCATTAACACTGCAATGATGACTTTCATCTTCCTCTCCATTGATTGCCAGGGCGCGCCTGGCGCTTATTGATCCAAGATCATTTGCGGCAAAAAAGGCTATCATATTGACATCATTCTATGGATAAGTTCCATGATCGAATATGAGGGGCGCAGCTCGCCAACCTGCTTACAGCTGCCGCCCACTACTTGACGATGATCCGTTGGAAAGGCACCGGAAATACCGCCTTTCGCGCCGAACTCGATTGCGACAGGGTGGTGCACAAGGACTTTTCACAGCTGCTCGCCATCCCCCTGCGCGAAGGTTGTGATTTGATGGATAGGATGGCTCGACGCTTGCGGGCACAGGCTAAGGGGGGAAGGTGGTGGGAATGCAGGAAAAAATTTGAGAATAATTTAGAGATTGTTCGCCCGCTTCTACGGATAAAAAAACCAAAACCCGACGCAAAACGTCGGGTTTTTCATTGGGAAATAAATCCTATTGCCGCGGTTCCACGTTATCCAACACCCGATTCGCCAACAACGAACTCAGCTCAATCAACTGCTGAATCCCAAGCGCCATATGACGCCGCGATCCATCCAGATCAAACGCCAGATCACTCACCATCGCATCAGCCGAAGCCAGCGTCTCATTGAGGTTAGCGAGCAGGCATTCGTTATCGAGGCCTTTCACGACGGTGAATAGCTGACCCGGTTTTGGCTCGTCTTTAGATTTTTCAGCTTTCGGCAGCAAGTAGTGATCGAGCACGCGTTTGGTGGTTTCGTCTTGCTGCTTGGCTTTGGATTTTGCGGATTGCGGGGTAGGGGCCGAATCCGGGGGATTTGGAGTTGCTTTGAACATTCTCACGTTTCCTTTGTTGGTAGGCCGCTACCGTCTCGCTACTAAACGAAAGGGAGGCAGCTGTGCGCAAGTTAGTAGACCGGTAGGAAAACGGAAAACCCGGCGCGCCCGAAGGCGCCATGCGCACAGCCACCATCGAGTGCAGGCAATGCCTGACTGATGAGACTCATGCGACCGTATCCTTAACCGGGCTACTAAACCCGACCACTGATGGGCAGTGGCAAGGAAACGATAGAACCCCGAGACAAGGCGCACAAGCGGGCGGATTCTGGCGTAGTTGTAGGTAAAGGCGCAAGGATGCGTGGGTTGGGGGTGGGGTGTAGGTGGGGTCTGTAGGAGCAGGATTTGTCGGCGATGCGGGTGACTTGTTTTGGTCTGGAACCGAGTCGATTTCATCGCGAGCAAGCTCGCTCCCACAGGGATTGGGGGCTGTTGCGGATAGTGTGTTCACTTTCACCCGGCGTGGGAGTGGGGGCAGGAGGCCCCTCGTCCTGAACCGGCCACCGCATTGTGCCATGTAGATCGCATTCAGCCTTTTGGGGGCTGCTGCGCAGCCCAGCGGGGATAAATCCCCTCGCCACAAGGGACTTACTCATCACAAGGAATCGGCATGGCTTAGCTGAGCGGTGTGCCTCTGGAGGCGCTATTTGCGCTTGAGCATCTCCGGCAACTGCGCCACCAGCTTCTGATTATTCAGCGGCGCGCGGATGAACCCGCGTTGCTTACCGTCCGGGCCGATGACGGCGAGGTTGCCGCTGTGATCCACCGTGTAGTTGGGTTTGCTGGTGTCCGCCGGGATGAACGGGATGCTCACCGCATTCGCCAGTTTCTGCAGGTCTTCAACAGACGAAGCCGTCAGGCCAATGAACTGCGGATCGAAGTAGCCCAGGTACTGCTTGAGCTGCTTGGGTGTGTCGCGGTTCGGGTCGACGCTCACCAACATGATCTGCAACTTATCCACAGCCTCCTTCGGTAACTCGCTCTTGATCTGGCGCAGTTGGGCAAGGGTGGTGGGGCAGATGTCCGGGCAGAAGGTGTAACCGAAGAACAGCAGGCTCCATTTGTCTTTCAACCCGTCCATCGCCACAGGCTGGCCGTCCCAGAAATAAATCCGTCCCCTTATTCAACGAAAGCACTTGGCCCGCAACGTGCGCGGATTCAATGACAAGATTTGACTGCAACACCGCTACGACATCGTCGTCCGAGCGAACCAAGCCAAGTTCTCTCAGAATCCGCCGTTGCACGAATACCTTCTACAAACCGGTTCGCGCGTTATTGTCGAAGCCAGTCCGGTTGATAACATCTGGGGGATAGGGCTCGCGCAGGACAACGCGGATGCGAACAATCCGAATCTGTGGAAAGGCTTGAATCTGCTGGGATTTGCGCTGATGCAGGTGCGGGATGGGGCTAGGTTCTGTACGAAAAGAGATGTCGCAAACACCGCATGGAGCATGCGAGTGAGACCATGGCGGCATAACTTTTTGCGAGCTTGTCGAAGCGTGTCACGATCCGACGGTTCTCTTTCAGCCAGCCAAACATGCGCTCGATGATGTTGCGCTGTCGGTACTTGGGCCGATCAAACAGTCTGGGTAAACCAGGCTTGGGCTTGCGCTTCATTGAGCGCAGCGGGATGACGGGCTGCATTCGATATTGGTCGCAGTAGCGGCGCAGCGCTTCGGCATCATAGCCCTTGTCGGCGAGCAGCCATTTACAGCGCTTGCGCGGACGGCCACGTTGGCTCGATGGAATGCTGACCTCGTCCAACAGTGGTTGTGCGTAGCTGATGTCACTGGCTTGACCGCCAGAGAGGAGGAAGCGCAACGGTGTTCCGTTGGCGTCGCAAAGCATGTGGATTTTGGTTGTCAGGCCGCCGCGACTACGGCCTAGAGCGTGATCGGCAGGCTCGTCAGCCCCCCTTTTTTCCCGGCGCCAGATGAGGCCCGGGTTGCGCGTACTGCTGTTGAGTCGATCATCCAGGTTTGCAGATCGATCAAGCCCTGCTCATTCAATCTCAGGTGCAAGCGTTTGAGCATCTGTTCGAACGTTCCCTGATTTCGCCAGCCCCGAAACCGTTGATACACCGTTGACCATGGGCCGAAGCGCTCAGGCATATCTCGCCATGCAGCACCCGAACAGAGCACCCATAGCACGCCGTCAAGCATCAGTCGGTCGCTCAGTCGAGGCCGCCCCCGGCCATGAGTTTCGATGAAGAGATCGGAGACCACATCCCAGGCCTCATCCGAGAGTTCATAACGCTTTGCCATCACAGAATTCCTTTCCGCTGATGGCGGGTGACTCTACAAAATCTCAGCGTGCAAGGAGCGCCAATTGGGTTTCTCGGGATTTCGTACAGAGCCTAGCATGCCGGCCCAGAGGTAATGTTCTGACCTTACGCATGGAAATCGAAAAAGGGATAGATTTATCTATGCGCCCGGGGACAGGTGGTCGGTTCACATAGAAATAAATCTGACCCTTTTTCTTCTACTCTCCCTTTTTGTGCTTGTGAGGTTTCAGGTCTGGATGCTCCTTTTGCTTGTCAGGCGTGACTCTCTGCCTTTTGTCCGGGGTACCATCCTCGTTGGTTCTTTTAGGGCCTGGTTTGATGCTCATGGTAGATTTCCTTTTCCGCTTGGAGTGCTAAGTACTGCTATGTAATTAGTACAGCCTTCTACCTCTGTCAAAACAGACCAGGGGAAAACGGGGGACACGGAAGGAGCAGTCTTAATGGATTATCTGATTCGATACGCTACGAATGCAGATGCACCTGAAATCAGCCGAACCATCATAAACACGCTGCGCCAGTCCAATGCACAGGACTACTCATTCGAAATCATTGATCAAGTAGCGCAAAATTTTTCTCCCGTGGCGATCCTCTGTTTGTTGACTGAGCGCCAGGTACTCGTAGCTACCGCCAACAGTCATATCGTGGCAACAGCGAGCCTCGATCAGAACGTTGTCCGAAGCGTGTTTGTCGACCCGAGCCATCAAGGAAAGGGTATCGGAAGACTCTTGATTGAAAGGATTCAAGCCATGGCCAAAAACGCAGGTTTGAACTTGATACTCGTTCCCTCTTCAATCACCGCGGAGGGATTTTATGTTTCGCTTGGTTTTAAAAAAATCCGAGATGAGTTTCATGGTTCGGAGCGTACGATCATCATGGCGAAGACAGTAGGGCTATAGCGTCCAAACGGACATCCAGGACCAAAAATGGATTTCATCGCTGATTTTTTGTTCAACCTGCTGGCCCACCGGATTGGCGTTTTCGTGCTTCGCCTGCTGAGCGGCGGCCGTTTCAAGGGAGAGAGCGGTTTTGCCTGGGGTTGGGCAGTCCTCGTCGGTAGCTTGGTGATGTTTGCACCTTTCGTTTGTTTCATCGCCTTGCTGATCTATGCCGGCGGATGAGGGGTGATCGCTATGGCGCAAAGCAATAGGTCTAGACGGACTGCTATCGACCAGTAGCAGACGGACCGTAGGTCACCATAATCGAAGGAGTCTTTACACCCCCCAGCCGACACTGGCCAAGCGAAACGTTGTTGATGCTGGCTGGCTCCAGGAGAGTGAGGTGGAGGTCCTGTGATATCAAAAAATAAATCTGTCCCCTTATTCCAGCGGATTCTGATGCGGTTGTAGGCAAAGGCGCAAGGATACGTGGCTCGGAGGTGCGGTGGTCAGATCCTGGCCTGATCGAAATCCGGCGGAAGAAATTAGGGATGGACCACAATTTGAGTTTACTTCGGTCCGTCTCATAATCGTGGTCTGTCCCCGCTTTCTGTCCCCGCTTTCTCAAAATTAACTGAAGGAATGACGATGCTTCGTAGCCTGCTTGTTGCAGCAGTTACTCTATTTCTCACCGCCTGTGTAGGCATCATTCATGAGACGCCAGAAGCTCAGCAGCAGATGAAAAGGGATTTAAATCTGACCACCATCATCGACTCGTCAAGAATGAACTGGTGTGTTCATCCCTACGGCAGCGCCCCGGGGTGTAAGCCCAATAGGGGCGTTGGCATCGTCACTCCAAATGGCTTGGTAATGGCCCATTTTGTCAAAGATAAGTACGTGCTAGCCCGTCCTCAAATCTGAGGACATCATCTGTTCGAGTGTGCCTGGTGGAGCGTCTGCAGACGGTTACTTCTTCGCATTCGCCGCTAATGAGGCGTACATGCTGGGGCCTCTTAAAGCAGATCGAGACGAGATCAATACCCACTTCAAAGTCCAAATGTTTAATTACCTTCACAGCAAGGGCCAGTACAGCTATAGCGGTCCGGAGGTGAACTTCCAGCGTCCAAGCGGCGAGAAGGTCAAGCAGACGACCGTCATTTCTGCTGGCCCGGCTACTAGAGTCTCCAGTGAAATGGTCGATGTGCTCGAAATATACAGCCCATGTAAGTAGGAAAGGGGACAGAAAACAGAAATGGGGGAAATTTATTTACTGAAAATAAATCTGTCCCCATTTTTCGCGTCGAGTTCGGCTGGGGGGACGAGGATTTTTACCGAGCCCCACAGGCCACCTTGAGCCCGGCCCTGCGAGCCTTGTTCGGGTCGACGGCAACCGTGCTGCATGCGGTCAAGATTGACGCAGACCCCAGGCGGCGCTTCGCCGCAAGCGAGGTCATCGAGGTGCGGGTGACGGAGGATGGCTACCGACGACTGCTCGCGTTCGTGGCCGGGACCTTCACCCACTCAGCGACGGGCACCTTGGTGGTGCTCGGGCCTGGCCTGTATGGAGAGAGCCGGTTCTACCAGGCCGAGGGTCGCTATTCGCTGTTTTATACCTGCAATACCTGGGTCGCAGAGGCGCTGGCTGCGAGCAACTGTCCAATGTCGCCTGCAGCGGTGATTACGGCGGGGAACCTCATGTCGCAGTTGCGCCGGGCGACAGGGGGCGGTGCATCCTGCCTGGCTACTCGCTAACCCGTGCCTGACAACAGTGTAGTCCAGTGATGCTGACATCCAGTTTCAGTGAATGTGACCCACCCAAAATCACGCGAAAAGTCTGCTAGCCTCATTGTGATCTTGGATCACCGGAACCCAGTACAGAGCAAACAAAGTCGGTGCATTCGTGGCTTCTAGTCGGCCATTTCAGGAAGAACAAATGACAGATCGCAGACCTTTGAACTCGAATGTAACTTCCTGGCTATAGCAAGCACCACGACAGGTAGAGGAGGTTCAAATGTCCAACGAATACTCGGTCTATCGCCGAAATGGGACCTACTACGTTCGCGACTTGAAAGGTAACCGCTGGACCGTGCAGCAAAGGTACGGAACCAGAGACCTTAGCGATGGCTCGCCCATCAATCCGTACGAAGAAATCTTGCTGGAAGATGACCGGTCGATCGTGCGTGTCATTCCCAAGACGGGCCGTGCCCCGACCTACGGACGCTTTTCCAACTACAAGAATGCCTCACCGGAAAAAATTACCAAACGCAGGTTTCGAGCGGTCAATCACGGGCTGATGAACTTCGTGCTGCTGCAAGGTTCATGGGCTTGGTTTGTGCCCTACGAGGGCAAGAAACAACCGCCGGTGCACGATCTGATGCATGGCTTCGTCGGTAAACGCATACACACTAAAAAAATGAAAGCTGCGACATTGGCAGAAGTGGGCGAGGAACTGTCTGCAACGCAGTACGCTCGCAAGGGGGGCACGCTCACCTTCAACAAGGGGCATTCGGCAATTCGGTACGACTGGTGCCATTTGGTCGGTCATGGGCTGCTGGGTAAAGACATTGCGGACAACATCGTAGCGGCAACCACTTTCCAAAATTCTGAACAGCTGATTCTCGAGACCGTCCTGCATGACTACCGGATGGAGGGAATGATGTTGAAAGTCGAAGCGAAACTAGCATACGGCTGGAAACACCTGGCAGAGTCCATCTGGTTCAGGGTCATGCTGAACGGCGACACCATCTACTCACGAACCATGGATGCAAGACGGGCCACCAAGCCAGACTTCAACGAGTACACCAAAGTCTCGACGGATATGCGGCGTCAACTGAACCGTGGGCTCAAAAAGCATTACTCGGGCGATGACATGACCATGGACACCTTCGAGGCCATCAGCAATAAGTTGGGGATCGTTGACCCTTCACAATCCACCGGTCTCTGGAAGTCTCTTATGGAGACACTTCGCGGAGAGGACGAACTGGCTGCGGACTTGATGGACTGAACGTTCGAGGGGTGTGCAACTGGAAAAATGACTTTATTCGTCCGCATCTACGGATAGAAGAACCAAAACCCAACGCAAAACGTCGGGTTTTTTCGTTGGGAAAAAATACTGTTGTAGGCACATTCAGCACTGATGCATGCTGACCCGCCGCTATCGCGAGCAAGCTCGCTCCCACACAACTCCTACAGGTGGGGCGAGTCCCCGCTACAAATTGCGCCGTTATTTACGCTTGAGCATCTCCGGCAACTGCGCCACCAGCTTCTGATTATTCAGCGGCGCGCGGATGAACCCGCGTTGCTTACCGTCCGGGCCGATGACGGCGAGGTTGCCGCTGTGATCCACCGTGTAGTTGGGTTTGCTGGTGTCCGCCGGGATGAACGGGATGCTCACCGCATTCGCCAGTTTCTGCAGGTCTTCAACAGACGAAGCCGTCAGGCCAATGAACTGCGGATCGAAGTAGCCCAAGTACTGCTTGAGTTGCTTGGGCGTGTCGCGGTTCGGGTCGACGCTCACCAACACGATCTGCAACTTATCCACAGCCTCCTTCGGTAACTCGCTCTTGATCTGGCGCAGTTGGGCAAGGGTGGTGGGGCAGATGTCCGGGCAGAAGGTGTAGCCGAAGAACAGCAGGCTCCATTTGTCTTTCAGTTCGTCCATCGCCACGGGCTGGCCGTCCTGGTCGGTCATTTTCACGTCCGGCAGGGTGCGGCTCTGGGGCAGCAGGATGATGCCGGCATCGATCAACGCCGTTGGGTCGCCCTGGCCTTTGCCGGACAGCACCTTGTTGATGGTCAGGCCGAGGATCAGTGCGATCACGGCCGCGAGGATAAAGACGGTTTTCTGGGTTCGAGTCATAGGCTCAACAGTAAGTAATGATCTACAAGCAGGGCGATGAACAGCAGGAACAAGTAATAAATAGAGTACTTGAACGTATTGATCGCCGCGTGCGGCCGAGTGCCACGGTACAACACCACGGCCCATTGCAGGAACCGGGCGCCCAGCACCAGCGCGCAAACCAGGTAGAGCATCCCGCTCATATGGATCACGAACGGCATCAGGCTCACCGCCAGCAGCACCAGGGTGTACAGCAGGATATGGATCTTGGTGTAGTGCTCGCCATGGGTCACCGGCAACATCGGGATGTCGGCCTTGGCGTATTCCTCCTTGCGGTGGATCGCCAGGGCCCAGAAGTGCGGCGGGGTCCAGGCGAAGATGATCAGCACCAGCAGCAGCGGTTCGGCGCTGACATGGCCGGTGGCCGCCACCCAGCCCAGCAGAGGTGGCGCTGCGCCGGCCAGGCCGCCGATGACGATGTTTTGCGGCGTTGCGCGCTTGAGGAAGCCGGTGTAGATCACCGCGTAACCCAGCAACGACGCCAAGGTCAGCCAGGCGGTCAGCGGATTGGTGAACGCCAGCAACAACGCTTGGCCGATCACCGCCAGCGCCAGGGCGAAGGTCAGCGCGGCGGCCGGGGAGATCCGCCCTTCGGCCAAGGGCCGCTTGTGGGTACGGGCCATCACCGCGTCGATGCGCCGGTCCACCACATGGTTGACCGCCGCCGCGCCACCGGCACACAGGGCGATGCCCAGGTTGCCGAACACCAGTACTGTCCACGGTACGCCGGCGCGGGTGGCGAGGAACATGCCGACCAGGGAGGTGATCAGCATCAGCACCACCACTTTGGGCTTGGTCAGCTCCAGGTAATCGCGCCAGATCGCCTGGCTGTGGCGTTCACCGGTCAAGGTTGCCATGGCATCTCTCCTTTTATTGTGATGGGGCTGGCGCCGTGTTTAGGCGGGTTGAACCGCCAGCGCAGCGGGACTTGATGCTTGACCCGGACCAGGCTGGTACGGGCGTGATAATTGACCAGCACCAGGGTCAGCAGCAGCGCGGCGCCCCCGGCGTTGTGGGCGACGGCCACCGGCAGCGGGAGATGAAACAGCACGTTGCTGATGCCCAGGGTGATTTGTGCCCCTAGTGCGATCAGCACCAGGCCGGCCAGGCGGGTCATGCCGACGGTTTTCAATTGCCAGGCCAGGCCCAGTAACACCACGGTCACCAGCAGCGCACCGATACGGTGGGTCAGGTGGATGGCGGTGCGGGCGTCGCTGTCCAGTTGCCCACCCAGGTAGTTCGGGCCGATGTGCTGGGTCAGGTGAAAGCCATTGGCGAAATCCGCCGGTGGCAGCCATTGGCCGTGGCAGGTCGGGAAGTCGATGCAGGCCACGGCGGCGTAATTGGAGCTGACCCAGCCACCCAGGGCGATCTGGCCGATCACCAGCAGCAGCCCGGCCGTGGCCCAGTGTTGCAGGCGCTTGGGCACGGTCAGCGCCGGCAGAACCCCGGACAGTCGCAAGGTGAGCAGGAACAGCAGGCTTAATGTGGCGAACCCGCCCAGCAAATGTCCGGTGACCACTTGCGGCCACAGTTTCAGGGTCACGGTCCACATGCCGAACGCGGCCTGGGCGAACACCACCGCCAGCAGGAACAGCGGCAACTTCAGCGGCAGGCCGGGATGGCGGCGGTTCATCCAGGCCCGGGCGGCCAACACGGTAATCATCAAGCCCAAGGCCCCGGCGAAGTAGCGATGGACCATCTCATTCCAGCCCTTGTGGGCTTCCACCGGGGCGTCGGGAAAGTGCAGCTCGGCATGGGCCAGTTGGGCTTCGCTCTTGGGCACACTGATGAAGCCATAGCACCCGGGCCAGTCCGGGCAACCGAGGCCGGCGTGGGTCAGCCGGGTGTAGGCGCCCAGCAATACGACGATCAGTGCCAGTAGCGTGGCGAACAGCGCGAGGCGAAATCCAGGTTTGGCCATGTCGATGCCCTCATCCGATGTTCGACAGTTTCAGCAGGTGGCGCAGGTCGTTGAGCAGGTCCTTGCCCTTGACCCGGGCGTCGTAGCGCAGCACCAGGTTGCTGTGGGGGTCGATGATCCACAGTTGGGCTCCGCCGGAGCCTTGGGCGCCTTTCTGATAGGCCGGCAGGTCCAGTGGGTAGCGTTGCAGTTGCGGGTATTCGCGCTGCAGTTGGGCGTCGTACTCGGCGTCCAGCGGTTGCGCCACCGCCAGGGCATGGCTGGCGCGAGAGGCTTCGCGACCGAGGCCGATCTGGACTTGCCGGGCCAGGTACACCAGTTGCCGGCAATCCACCGAGCACGCCTGTGGCGCCGTGACCAGGAGCTGCCAGCGCTGCTCATCGGCCTGCACACCAATCTCGGCGCGGGTCTGGCCGTTGCCGATCAGTTCGCCGTGGTAGCTGCGGCTGTCGGGCACCCAGAACTGGAATTTGTACATGCCGGTGGCCAGGATCATCGGGCCGATCACACCGAGCACGATCAGCAGCAATTGCACGCGGCCCTTGCGACGGTTGTGTGCCACGGGCGCCTCAGACGTGTTGGTTGGATTCATGGTGTTTCCCATGGTGTCTCCCTGCGTTGTGCCATCCGAGATAAAGGAACAGGCCGAACAGCGCCGCCGCCATGGCGAACCACTGCACGGCATAGCCGAGGTGTTTTTCCGGGCCCATGGCCACCACCGGCCAATCGGTCCGGTAGGCGCCGGGGCCGCTTTGTTGGCGTACTTCATAGGCGAAACCGTTGCGGCCCAGGTCGGCCCAGAGCTTGTCCGGCTCGATGGCGGTGACCAGTCGCGGCCACGGAGCGCCCGCCGGGTCGGCGTGGAGCTGGAAGGTGGCGCCCGGCGCAACGTAGACCCAGGCCTGGAGGCTCACCGATTGTTCCGGCGTGTTGAAGGCCGGCGGGGTGCGCCGGTCCGGCCAGGGCAACCAGCCGCGATTGACCAGCAGCCACAGCCCGGTCCGGTGGTCGAGGAACGGTTGCAGCAACTCGACGCCGACCTTGCCGCCGTGCTGGCGGTTGTCCAGCAGGACGCTGTGCTCGGCGTCGAACTGGCCCTGCAACGTGACCGCTCGAAAGGCCGGATCGCTGGTGTGCGCCAGCTCGGTGCTGTCCATCGGCGGCGCGACGCGGCGCTCGGCGTAGTTTTCCAGGAGCACACGCTTTTGTTCGCCCCGGCTCAATTGCCAGAACCCCAGGCACACCATCACCGGCACCAGCACGGCGACCACCAATGACGGCACGATGCCCGGCCGGAAGCCTTTCATGGCGCCGTCCGCAAGCGGTTCAACGGGATAGCTATACTCACGTGCATCGCGTCCCCCCGGAGTGTTCCTGATGCTAAAAGCAGCCATCGTCCTGATGCTGATTGCCACGATTGCCAGCCTGTTCAGCGGTCTGTTTTTTCTGGTCAAGGACGACAGCGATTCCAATCGCCTGGTCATCGCCCTGGCGGTGCGGGTCAGCCTGGCCGCTGCCACCGTCGGCTTGATTGCCTGGGGTTTCTTCAGCGGCCAGTTGGTGTCTCATGTGCCGTGGTGACGGCGGTTTCAGAGTACGTAGACAAAGATGAACAAGCCGATCCACACCACATCGACGAAGTGCCAGTACCAGCTCGCCGCCTCGAAGCCGAACTGATGCTCGTTGTCGAAGTGCCCGCGCATGATGCGCATCAGCATGACGAACAGGATGATCGTGCCGATGGTGACGTGGGCGCCGTGAAAGCCCGTGAGCATGAAGAAGGTCGCGCCGTAGACGCCGGAGCCCAGGGTCAGGCCCAGTTCCTTGTAGGCGTGGATGTATTCCTCGGCCTGGAAGCCCAGGAAGGCGCAACCCAGCAGCACGGTGATCGCCAGCCAGAGTTTCAGCGCACCGCGATGGCCTTTTTTCAAGGCATGGTGGGCGATGGTGACGGTGACGCTGGAACTGACCAGCAGCACGGTATTGAGCAGCGGCAAGCCCCAGGGGCTGATGACGTCCTTGGGCGCCGGGAAGAGTTTCGGATCGGGATTGTTCAGCAAGGGCCAGGTGAACTGGAAGTTCGGCCAGAGCATATGGGCCAGGCCCTTGGTGCCTTCGCCGCCCAGGGCCGGTCCCGACACGTGGCGCACGTAGAACAGCGCACCGAAGAAGGCGATGAAGAACATCACTTCGGAAAAGATGAACCAGCTCATGCCCCAGCGGAACGAACGGTCGAGCTGGGCGCTGTACAGCCCGGCGCGACTTTCCTTGACCACCGCGCCGAACCAGCCGAACAGCATGTAGGCCACCAGCAGGCCGCCGACGAAAAAGATCAGCGGGCCGTGGGATTCGGGCCGCGCGGCTTTCAGGTCGTTGAACCAGGTCGCCAGGCCATACACCGTGACGAACATCCCGACCGTGGCGATGATCGGCCATTTGCTCTGGGCCGGAACGTAATAGTGTTCGTGAGTTGCCATTTATTGTTCTCCTTATCGGGCACGCTATCGGTCAGTGTTTAGAGCCACCGGTGGATGACGAGCGGTGATGTCGAACAGCGTGTAGGACAGCGTCAGATGCTTCACTTCCTTGGGCATGTCCCGGTCAACGATGAAGCGCATGGGCATTTCGATGCGTTCGCCGGGTTGCAGCACTTGCTGGGTAAAACAAAAACATTCGGTCTTGTGGAAATACGCCGCCGCAGTGCTCGGCGCGATGCTCGGAACCGCCTGGGCACTCATCGGCCGGTCGGTGGGGTTGTGGGCGACAAAGACCATCTCGTTCACCGCCCCCGGCTTGACCACCAGTTGGTCGCCCTTGGGGTAGAAGTCCCAGGGCATGTCCACTGAATTGGTCGACACGAACTGCACGCGAACCTGCCGCGACTCATCGACGACCTGCTCGCCCTCGTACTGCCCGGCGGTCTTGCCATTGATGCCGAACGCCTTGCACATCACGTCGTAGATCGGCACCAGGGCAAACCCGAAAACGAACATGGCCACCACCACGATCAGCAGGCGGGTGACCAGTTTCTTCATTGAGATTGAATCAGCCATGCCTTCCAATCCTCACCGAGGACCCTGTGGGAGCGAGCTTGCTCGCGATGCAGACGACGCGGTGTGTCAGGTACACCGGCATCGCGAGCAAGCTCGCTCCCACAGGGGCTACATTGGCCATCTCATTTCACTTCCGGCGGCGTAGTGAAGGTGTGATACGGCGCCGGCGACGGCACGCTCCACTCCAGGCCTTCGGCACCATCCCACGGCTTGGCCGGAGCCGGCTCGCCGCCCCGGATGGTCTTGATCACGATGAACAGGAAGAAGAGCTGCGTGGTGCCGAACATGAACGCGCCGATGGACGAGACCATGTTGAAGTCAGCGAACTGCAGGTTGTAGTCGGGAATCCGCCGGGGCATGCCCGCCAGGCCCACGAAGTGCATCGGGAAGAACGCCAGGTTCATGCCGACGAACGACAGCCAGAAGTGCAGCTTGCCAAGGGTTTCGTCGTACATGTGGCCGGTCCATTTCGGCAGCCAGTAGTAGGCCGAGGCGAAGATCCCGAAGATCGCGCCGGGCACCAGTACATAGTGGAAGTGCGCGACCACGAAGTAGGTGTCCTGGTACTGGAAGTCCGCCGGGGCGATGGCCAGCATCAGCCCGGAGAAACCGCCGATGGAAAACAGGATCACGAACGCCACGGCAAACAGCATCGGCGTCTCGAAGGTCAGCGAGCCTTGCCACATGGTGCTGGCCCAGTTGAACACTTTCACCCCGGTGGGCACGGCGATCAGCAGGGTGGCGTACATGAAGAACAGCTCGCCCACCAGCGGAATGCCGACCACGAACATGTGGTGCGCCCAGACGATGAACGACAGGAACGCGATGGCGGCCGTGGCATAGACCATCGAGGTGTAGCCGAACAACGGCTTGCGGGAGAACGCCGGGATGATCGAGCTGACGGCACCGAAGGCCGGCAGGATCATGATGTACACCTCGGGGTGACCGAAGAACCAGAACACGTGCTGGAACAGCACCGGGTCACCGCCACCGGCGGCACTGAAGAAGCTGGTGCCGAAGTGGATGTCCATCAGCATCATCGTCACGCAGCCGGCCAGTACCGGCATCACCGCGATCAGCAGGAACGCGGTGATCAGCCAGGTCCAGACGAACAGCGGCATTTTCATCAGGGTCATGCCGGGGGCTCGCAGGTTGAGGATGGTGGCGATCACGTTGATCGCGCCCATGATCGAGCTGATGCCCATCAGGTGGATGGCGAAGATGAAGAACGTCACGCTTTCCGGCGCATAGGTGGTGGACAGCGGCGCGTAGAAGGTCCAGCCGAAGTTCGGCCCGCCCCCGGGGGTGAACAGCGTCGACACCAGCATCAGGAACGCGGCCGGCAGCAACCAGAAACTGAAGTTGTTCATGCGCGGCAGAGCCATGTCCGGCGCGCCGATCATCAACGGGATCATCCAGTTGGCAAGGCCGACGAACGCCGGCATCACTGCGCCGAAGACCATCACCAGCCCATGCATGGTGGTCATCTGGTTGAAGAATTCCGGCTGCACGATCTGCAGGCCGGGCTGGAACAGCTCGGCGCGGATCACCATGGCGAACGAGCCGCCCAACAGGAACATCGAGAAGGCGAACCACAGGTACAGCGTGCCGATATCCTTGTGGTTGGTGGTCAGTACCCAGCGCATCAGGCCCTTGGCGGGGCCGTGGGCGTGGTCGGCGCCGGCATGACCGTGGTCATCGATCACAGCACTCATGTCCTGTCTCCTTCGAACGAGTGGGCTGGACGGCCCGGGGCGATGAGCCCCGACCGGTTGCGGGAACAAGCGTCAGGCCGGCTCATTGGCTTTCCGCCTGTTTGAGTTCCAGCACTTCTTTTGGCGTCACCATGTCGCCCTTGTTGTTGCCCCAGGCGTTGCGTTCATAGGTCACGACGGCTGCGATATCGACTTCCGACAATTGCTTGCCGAACGCGGCCATGGCGGTGCCGGGTTTGCCGTGGAAGACAATGCTCAGGTGATCCTTGATCGGCCCGGTGGCGATCTTCGAGCCCTTGAGCGCCGGGAACATCGGCGGCAAGCCCTGGCCTTCGGCCTGGTGACAGGCCACGCAGGTGGTGTGGTAGACCTTGTCGCCACGCTCCTTGAGTTCGTCCAGGGTCCATTCCTTGCTGGTCAGCTCTTTAAGCTGCGCGGCTTCGGCCTTGCGTTCAGCCAGCCATTTCTCGTAGTCGGGCTTGCTCTTGACCTCCACCACGATCGGCATGAAACCGTGGTCCTTGCCGCACAGCTCGGCGCATTGGCCGCGGTACAGGCCGGGTTTGTCGACACGGGTCCAGGCTTCGTTGACGAACCCGGGGATGGCATCGCGCTTGACCGCGAAGGCCGGCACCCACCAGGAGTGGATCACGTCGGCGGAGGTCACCAGAAAGCGGACCTTGGCATCGACCGGCAGCACCAGCGGCTTGTCGACCTCCAGCAGGTAGTGCTCGCCCTTGGCGCTCTGGTTATGGATCTGTTCGGCGGGGGTCGCCAGGTTGCTGAAGAATTCGACGTCCTGGCCCAGGTACTTGTAGTGCCACTTCCATTGATAGCCAGTGACCTGGATATCGATGTCCGACTCGCTGGAGTCGTACATCTTGATCAGGGTGGCGGTGGCAGGAATCGCCATCAGCACCAGGATCAGGAAGGGCACGATGGTCCAGAGGATTTCAACGCGGGTGTTTTCGTGGAAGTGCGCGGCATTCTGGCCGGTTGAGCGGCGGTGCATCATCATCGACCAGAACATGGCGCCGAAGACGATGATGCCGATGACCACACAGATCCAGAAGATGGTCATGTGCAGGTCGAACACTGCGTTGCTGATCTGTGTCGCTCCAGGCGCCATATTCACAGTCCAGGCCGCTTGTGCCTGGCTGAAAATCGACCACAACAGGAGGCCCATCCATACGTGTGGATGTCGCGTCATTGCGGGTTCCCCTTATCGTTCTTGTTATCCCGTAGGCTTAACGCCTGCGGCAAGGGAGAGCGGCTACATCAGACTACGAACTCGACCGCCGTGCCTTGCTGCCTGTGTATCGGGTTCATCAGCTAACTCCATTCCAAACCGAGTATAGACAGCACCTGCAACCTCGCAACGCGATGGCGTAAATCGTTTGAAACACCCGGGGCTTGCACTAGAGCCCACGAATGGAGAAGGATGCGAACTGAGTGATGGCAAACCGATATAACTGTGACGCAGCAAGGAAGAGTCAG
Organism: Pseudomonas medicaginis; assembly: GCF_965119365.1. Lineage (NCBI taxonomy): Bacteria > Pseudomonadati > Pseudomonadota > Gammaproteobacteria > Pseudomonadales > Pseudomonadaceae > Pseudomonas > Pseudomonas medicaginis. The sequence continues at coordinate 137,818 of NZ_OZ221631.1, read as the reverse complement.
TTATGAAAAATAGGTCTTAGGAGTGTTTTTGCGCCAGCTAAGTTATGTCTTCCCTATTTCTTTGCCTTTGTTTCCTGGAGTTGTCATGAACACCGCCGCATTGCGCGAGCAGATCCAAAACGCCCAACAACACGAAGCCGAGACCGGCCAGTTGGCCCGTCAGTTGCAATCCCAGTTACCCCACCTGCACCGTGCTATCCAATTGCCCGAGGCGAATGCCAACGCCGTCCTGGCGCGCTTTGTCGCCGCCTACATCGATGAAGTGCCTGACCTGCTGGATGCCGCCAATGAAGTCGCCAGGGAGGCGGGCATCGAGCCGCAGATCAAGCCGGTCCTGAAGATTGCCGAACAGTACTTCCTCCAGCCGCCGACGATCATGACCGGCCATGTCGGGCTCGACAGCTTGCTGGACGAAGCCTACCTGGCCCACCGATTCGTCGAAGAGGTCAACGACCTGTACATCAAGCATTTCGGCCAGCCATTGATCCCCCTGGACATGACGGTCGCCAACCTGATCGCTCACCAGTTGATCGGTGAGGCGTTTGCCAATCAGCTCGATGAAGTGGTCCATCACACGTTCGATGAGATGCTCAACGAGGAGACGTTTGCATTGGAGTCGGTCGAAACCTACCGCGAGAAGCTCAGCAGCCCGGAAACCGGCGCGGCCTGGAAGCGCTGGCCGTGCATGTCCCGCCGCCTGGGCGTGGGCCTGGAGCTGGATCAGCCGGCGGCTTGATCCATCAGGAAAACTTAAAACCTCTGTGGGAGCGAGCTTGCTCGCGATGGCATTGCATCAGCAACATCACAGTTGACTGACACGCCGCCTTCGCGAGCAAGCCCGCTCCCACATTGAATCCGGGTGGTTCATAAAACATGTGTCCCGCAACAGCCCACTGTGGGAGCGAGCTTGCTCGCGATTGCATTGGACCAGCAACATCGCAGTTGGCTGATACCGCTATCGCGAGCAAGCTCGCTCCCACAGGGTTTCCTGGGTGTCAGGCAGAAGCCGCGCCAACCCCCACGGTCGTGCGCAACCGCCCCTCCAACCGACGCTTGAGCCCGCGGGGTTCGATCAACAGTTTCGACCCCTTGCTGGCATTCGCCCGGCCCCATTCTTCCAGCAACTCCAGGCACGAGTGATCGATGTAGCTCAGGTTATTGAGCGGTACATGCACGGTCGCGCCCGTCGGGATGGTGCCCAGCACCTGGGTCAGGGCCGGCACCTTGAGGAAGGTGGCCGCCCCGACCAGTCGCAGTTCCATCTCGCCTTCCTGGGGCAGGTCAATCAGGCTGATTTTCAGTCGCGAGGCTTTCCAGGCCAGTTTCACCAGGGTCAGGCCGAAGCCGATCAGCACGCCGGTCAGCAGGTCGGTGAAGATGATCGCCAGCGCCGTTGCGGCGTAGGTGAACATCGGCATCCGGCCATAACGGCCCAGGCTGCGAAACGCCTTGAGGTCCACCAGTTTGAAACCGGTGTAGACCAGCACGCCCGCCAGGCTCGCCACCGGAATGCTTTGCAGCACGCTGGACAGCAGCAGCACGAACAGCAACAACCACAGGCCGTGGAAAATCGTCGACATCCGCGTGGTGGCTCCGGCCTGGACGTTGGCCGAACTGCGCACGATCACCCCGGTCATCGGCAGGGCGCCGAGCAGGCCGCAGAGCATGTTGCCGATACCTTGGGCCGACAGTTCCCGGTCGAAGTCCGCACGTTCACCGCTGTGCATGCGATCCACGGCGGCTGCCGACAACAGGGTCTCGGCACTGGCGATGAAGGCGACGGCGAACGCTGCGATCAGCAGCGTCGGGTCGGCCAGGTTCAGCAGGTCCGCCGGGCGCAGCCAATCAATGGCTTCGGCCAGGTTCTCCGGAACCTCCACGCGCTTGACCTGCAAGGCCAGCACCAGGCTGGCGATGGTCGCCAGGCCGACACCCAGCAAGGCGCCGGGAATGAAGCGCAGGCGGTGGGGACGAAATTTTTCCCACAGCCACATCACCGCAATCGTCGACAGGCCGAGCAGGCCGGCCTGCCAGCCGAAGGACGGCAAGGCCTGGGCCACCGCCGCGGGGAATGCCGTCAGGTTATCCAGCCCTGAGGGCTTGGGCGCGGCATCGAGCATCACATGGACCTGGGACAGCACGATCAGCACACCGATGCCTGCGAGCATCCCGTACACCACGGCAGGCGCGGTAACCCGGAACCAGCACCCCAGGCGAAAGCGCCCGGCCAACAATTGCAGGAGCCCGGCCAGCAGCAGGATCGGCCCGAGCATCGCCACGCCATGTTGGCGCACCAGCTCGAAGACCAACACCGCCAACCCGGCGGCCGGGCCGCTGACTTGCAGCTTCGAGCCGGCCATGAACCCTACGATCAGCCCGCCGACGATACCGGTAATCAGGCCTTTGGCCGGCGGCAAGCCGGAGGCGATGGCAATGCCCATGCACAAAGGCAGGGCCACCAGGAACACAACCACCGAAGCCAGCAGCTCCCGTGGCAGAACAGCTTTTAATTGAGCAGCACGCATGGCGACTCTCCCGAAGTTTTCTTCAGGCATGGCGAGGCCCTACCGCCCAAATGGCAGTAAGGCTTGCACCACACAAGGATGTTTAGGAGTGGTTAGAAGCGCGCTTTGGGCGTCGCCACCGGTATCGGATGGCTGCCATCGAGCGGCAGGAAACGTCCCTGGTCCGCGTCAAAGGCTTTGATCTCGCTGGTCTCGATGTTGTACACCCAACCATGGATGAACAACTGACCGCTGGCCATGCGCGACGCTACCGACGGATGCGTTCGCAAATGCTGCAACTGCGCGATCACGTTCTCTTCGGTGAGGATGGGCATGGTCTGTTTTTCGTCGCCGCACGGACAGTTGTCGTGGACCATGGTCTTGGCCACTTCGGCGTGGCGCAGCCAGGCCTTGACCGTGGGCATTTTTTCCAGGGTGTCCGGATTCAGCACGGCACGCATGGCGCCGCAGTCGGAATGGCCGCAGACGATGATGTGCTGCACACCGAGGGCCAGCACGGCGTATTCGATGGCGGTGGAGACGCCGCCGTTCATCTGCCCGTAGGGCGGCACAACGTTGCCGACGTTACGGGTCACGAACAGGTCGCCGGGGGAGCTATGGGTGATCAACTCGGGCACGATGCGCGAATCGGCGCAGGTGATGAACATCGCCCGGGGCGCCTGGGCGGTGGCGAGTTTCTTGAAGAGTTCTTCCTGTTGCGGAAAGATCTCGTGATGGAAATGCAAAAAGCCGTCAACAATATGCTGCAGCGCTGCATCGGCGGTTTCCGCCTCGGGTTGGGCTGGAGCCGACGCAGCCAACGGCTGTTTATCCTTGTCACTCATGATTCATCCTCTTTTGACGGTATGACGCCAGTGGCTGGTTAAAAAACATCCAGGTCGAGATGTCCGACCCGTCAGTCACTCGCTGAACAAGGTAGCGGCCGAAACTTAACTCAAACTGAAATCGAAGGCTCTAGGACAACGATTACAGAGATGGCGAAACACTGGCGCAGTTCACTTCCAGTGGCCTTTCCAGGGTCAACTTTAATCAAATCAAGGACATCTGTCGGCCCGGCGGACAGAAGGCATCGCAGTCAAGATTGTAGCCTTCGCGGCGCTCGAGTCCCAGGCGCTTGAGTGCCTTGGAAAATCGCTGGGCCAGCAGGTCGGCGAACGGGCCTTCACCCCGCATTCGCGCACCGAAGCGGCTGTCATACAGCTCGCCACCGCGGCTCTGGCGCACCAGGCTCAGTACGTGGGCGGCGCGTTGCGGATAGTGTGCCTGTAACCACGCCTCGAACAGCGGCGCGACCTCCAACGGCAGGCGCAGCATGACGTAGGCGGCGTTCTGCGCGCCGGCGGCGTGGGCTTCGGCCAGCAGGCTCTCGATCTCGCTGTCGTTGATCATTGGGATCATCGGAGCACACAGCACCCCCACGGCAATGCCCGCCTCGCGCATGACCTTGATCGCCCGCAACCGCGCCTTGGGCGCCGCCGCGCGGGGTTCGAGAATACGCTTGAGCTCATCGTCCAGGGTGGTGAGGCTGATCATCACGTGCACCAGGCGTTGTTGCGCCAGCTCGGTCAGCAGGTCCAGGTCGCGCAGGATCAGCGAACCCTTGGTGACGATGGTCACCGGATGCCGATAACGCAGCAGCACCTCGAGAATCCGGCGGGTTATCCGTTGCTCACGCTCGATAGGCTGATAAGGGTCGGTGTTGGAGCCCAGCGCGATCGGCGCGCATTGATAACCGCGCCGGGACAACTGCTCCTCCAGCACCTCGGCGGCATTGGTCTTGGCGATCAGCTTCGTTTCGAAGTCCAGCCCCGGCGACAGGTCCCAATAGGCATGGCTGGGCCGTGCATAGCAGTAGACGCAACCGTGTTCGCAGCCTCGGTACGGGTTGATCGAGCGGTCGAACGGGATATCGGACGAGGTGTTGCGGGTAATGATGGTCTTGGCCGTTTCGATGCGCACTTCAGTGCCCTGGGTCGGCGGGACTTCCTGATACCAGCCGTCATCTTCGACCACCGAGCGACTCGGGGCGAAGCGGTTGTGCGGGTTGGTCGCGGTGCCGCGGCCGCGAGGTGGGAGGGACGCTGGCATGGGAATACTCCAAATGCTGTATGCGCATACAGTATTCGCTGCGTCCGATTAAGGCCAGTGCCATTCAGCGGTCCGTCGATCGGAGCAACGTTCACAACGCTTTGACGTTCTCCTCACAAGCTTTTAACCGCAGCGAACCGACACTGTTCATCCCGCATCCCTTCGTTTTCGGTCGTCCGTGCATGCTCAAGCTCTGTTCCCGTTTGCTGTTCTGCCTGGCCCTGCTCGTCGGATTGGCCGAAGCCCCTGCCCAAGCGGCCGACTTTCCTGAGACGAGGCCCGCTGAATGGGCGCAGCCGGTGGAAAAGGACTACAACCTCTACCAGATGTCGCCGACGCTGTACCGCAGTTCCCTGCCGGACGGCGGGGCGCTGCCCTTACTGAAGAAGCTTCGGATCGGCACGGTCATCAACTTCCTGCCGGAGACAGACCAGCGTTGGCTGTCCGCCCCCGGCATCGAGCAAGTGCAGTTGCCCTATCGCACCAATCACGTCGATGACAGCGACATACTCAGGGCCCTGCGGGCGGTCCAGGCGGCCGAGGCCAAGGGCCCGGTGCTGATGCACTGCAAGCACGGCTCGGACCGCACCGGGCTGGTGGCCGCCATGTACCGGGTGGTGGTACAGGGCTGGAGCAAAGAGGACGCATTGAACGAAATGACCGAAGGTGGCTTCGGTGACAGCCATCACTTCAAGGACGGCGTGCGCTACATGATGCAGGCCGATGTCGACAAACTCCGCGTGGCGTTGGCGAACGGCGAATGCAGCACCAGCGTCTTTGCCCTTTGTTCCTTGGAAAGCTGGGTCAATTCAACGACGTCGGCGCAGCCCCTCGACCCCCGGATTGCGCTGCCGAAGCATTGATCGGCGGCGTGCCGGTAAAGGCGGCGATGGATTCGGACAGCGGTCGTGAGTCGCCCGGGGCAAAGATGGTTTCGCGCAGCGCCCGGCCTGTTGCCGGGTTGAACAGCCCGTCACGCTGGAATCGCTGGAACACGTTGGCAGCCAGCGCCTTCGACCAGGCGTAGGCGTAGATCCGCGCGCCATAGCCGGTCACCAGGTAATCCAGGCCGTTGGGCCAGCGCTCGCTCGCGGACACCGGCAAGTGCCCCACCTGCGCACTGGCTTGGTCGAAGACCTGCTGGACGGTCCGCCCGTCGTCGTGGGTGCGGTGCAACTCCATATCGAATAACGCGTTGCGCAGCAGGACGGCGGTCTCCCAACTGGCCTGGGTGGTAGCAAAGGTCAACAGTTGGCCGGCGACCTCATCAGGCATCGGCGCCCCGGTTTGGTAGTGCCTTGAGACACGCACCAGGCATTGCCGGGAGAAGCACCATTGTTCGAACAACACCCCGGCAAACTCGGCGGTATCGCGGGACAAGCCGGAAATGCCCGACAGATCACGGTATTCGGCACGGGTCAGGACATGCTGCAGGCAATGACCGAACTCATGGAAGAGGATTCGCAGTTGCAGATGATCGAGCAAGACGGGGCCCGGCCCTGCGTTGCGCGGCAGCCAGCCATGCAGCGCCGCAATGGGGTGCCGGGGGCGTCCCTCCGCAGTGATGCGGCGGCTTCGCAGGGTGGTGGTATTGGGGTAACCGTCTCGGTTGGCATCCGAAAACGGATCGAAATAGAGGTAGCCAATGACCGCTCCCCATTCGCGGACTTCGAAAAGGCGCACATCCGCGTGCCAGGTCGTCACGTCATGTCGCTCGGTGAAGCTCACCCCGAACAGCTCCGTCGCCATCAGCAATAGCTGTGTGAACGTGGATTCCAAGGTGAACCAGACGCTCAGCGCTTCCTTGGAAAGACCGGCCGCCTGCTGGCGAAGTCGATTCGCCAGGTAGGGGTAGTCCCACGGCTGGAGTTCGTTGAAACCTTGCCGCGTGGCAAAGGCCTTGAGCTGGCGCGCGTCCCGCTCGAAAGTGCTGTGCTGTCGTGTGAGTTGGGCCTGCAGGAACGCCAGGACCTCGTCGGTCGACGCGGCTTGCTCGGGTTCTATCGCCATTTGAGCAAAATCCGTATAGCCCAGGGCATTGGCGTACAGGTGACGGTCTTTCAACAACTGCCTGAGTATGTCGCTGTTGTCGAATTGGCCCGCCTGGGGGCCCTGGTCGGAGGCGCGTGTGCTGTAGGCCTCGTACATTTGCCGGCGTAGCGAGCGGTTGTCAGCGTATTGAGTGACGATGCCAAACGATTCCTCGCTGAGCGTCAGCAACCATCCCGTGCGTCCGGCATCGCGTGCCTGCTGGGCCATGCGTTGTTTGAAGCGCGCCGGCAGGCCGCTCAGCGGTGCGTCATCGTCGAACGCTTTGCTCCAGGCCTGATTGGCCAGGTGCAGGTTATCCAGGAATAACCCCTGGACCTCGTTGATGCGCAACTTCAATAGATTCAGGTCGGTCGTCAGGTTTTCAGCCGACCTGTTCTGGTGAAATTGGCCGAGGATTTTCTTCAGCACCCGTTGGCGAGCCGGGGCGAAATGCTTGGCGATCTGGCTGTCTGCCAAGCGCTGGTAAAGCGTGAACAGCGCGGGGTGTTGTTTCAGTTCAACCTGGAAGTCATGCAGCCGTTCAGTGCATTCCAGAGAAGCCTGCGCCCAGGCCGCTCCTGGCCTGGTGGTGGTCAGAAGATGCAGCAGATAACCGAAACGTTCCAGGCGCGCATGGATTTCATCCATGGCCAGCACCAGGTCATCCCAGGTAGGAAAGGGTGTCTGGGTCTTGATGATGTCGGCCACTTGAGCACGACTGTCGACCAGGATCCGGTCAAGGGCCGGCGAGAAATGCCAAGCCTGGATGTGGGCAAACGGGGGCAGGTCATGGGCCTGCAACAGCGGATTGTCGTCGTCGAGCATGGGAACCTTCCTGTCAGTCTGGACGTGATGAACAGTCTGCAAAGGAAGGGGCTCAGGCCTGGCGGTAACTATGTATCGCTTCCGGGCCAGGGGGCCCGGAAGCTAATGCCGCAGATGTCAGTCGGTTTTTTTCTTCAACTTGGGGTTGGGGAAAAACTGTACCGCCTGGACCTTGGCGTCCGGCACCTTGAGCGCCGAGGTGTTGACCCGGGTGCCCAGCTCCTTGGGCACCGACAGGCCTTGCTCGTTGAGCGTGTCGCAATACCCGCAGGCCACGCATTCGCGGTGAGGCACGCCGTCTTCGTTCCACATCATCAACTTGTCCGGCTCACTGCACGCCGGGCAGACCGCCCCGGCGATAAAGCGTCGTTTGGTAATCACAGGCCCCTCGCTCATGCTGCCGCGCCCTCAGTCAGGCCGCTATGGCGCAAGAGTGCGTCAATCGACGGCTCACGGCCACGGAAGTCGACGAACAGCACCATCGGTTCCTGGGAGCCGCCGCGGGCCAGGATGGCTTCGCGGAACGCGCGACCGGTGTCGGCGTTGAGCACGCCATCTTCTTCGAACTTGGAGAACGCATCGGCCGACAGCACTTCCGCCCATTTGTAGCTGTAGTAGCCCGCCGCATACCCGCCGGCGAAGATGTGGGCGAAGCTGTTGGGGAAGCGGTTGTAGGCCGGCGGACGCATGACCGAGACTTCGTCGCGCACGCCTTCGAGTACTTGCAGCACGCTGCGGCAATCGCCGTGGGTGGCGTGCAGCTCGAAGTCGAACAGCGAGAACTCCAACTGGCGGACCATCATCAGGCCGGACTGGAAGTTTTTCGCCGCGAGCATTTTCTCCAGCAGGTCCTGGGGCAGTGGCTCGCCGGTTTCGTAGTGGCCGGAAATCAGCGCCAGGCCTTCGGGCTCCCAGCACCAGTTTTCCATGAACTGGCTCGGCAGCTCCACGGCATCCCAGGCCACGCCGTTGATGCCGGACACGCCAGCATGTTCGACGCGGGTCAGCAGGTGGTGCAGGCCATGGCCGAACTCGTGGAACAGGGTGGTGACTTCATCGTGGGTCAACAGTGCCGGTTTGCCGCTGTCGGCGGGGGTGAAGTTGCACACCAGGTTGGCGACCGGGCTTTGCAGGACACCCTCGAAGGTGCGACGACGGTCGCGGGCGCCATCCATCCAGGCGCCGCCACGCTTGTTGGCGCGGGCGTAGAGGTCGAAGAAGAAGCGGCCGACGTGCTGGCCGTTCTCTTTAATCTCGAACAGGCGCACGTCCGGGTGCCAGCTGTCGAAGCCTTTCAGTTCAGCGATCTCGATGCCATAGAGGCGCTGCACGATGGCGAACAGGCCGCTCAATACCTTGTCGATCGGGAAGTAGGCGCGCAGGGCTTCCTGGGCCACGCTGTAACGCTGCTGGCGCAGTTTTTCACCGTAGAAACCGCTGTCCCAGCTTTGCAGGTCGGGGCAGCCTTGCTCGGCGGCGAAGGCTTTGAGCTGTTCCAGGTCCAGGGCGGCGAACGGCTTGCTGCGTTTGGCCAGGTCCCGCAGGAAACTGAGCACCTGGTCGCTGGATTCAGCCATTTTGGTCGCCAGGCTCAACTCGGCGAAATTGGCGAAGCCCAGCAGTTGGGCCAGTTCCTGGCGCAGGTCGAGGATCTGTTCCATCACCGGGCCGTTATCGTTCTGGCCGGCATTCGGGCCCTGGTCCGACGCACGGGTGCAGTAGGCCGCATAGACCTCTTCACGCAGGGCGCGGTCCTCGGCGTAGGTCATCACTGCGTAGTAGCTGGGGAATTCCAGGTTGATCAGCCAGCCGTCCAGCCCCTTGGCCTGGGCGGCGGCGGCCATTTGCGCCTTGGCCGAGTCGGTCAGGCCGGCGAGGGCGGCTTCATCGGTGACGTGCTTGGTCCAGGCCTGGGTCGCGTCCAGCAGTTGGTTGGAGAAGCGGCTGCCCAGCTCGGACAGTTTGCTCTGCACCTCGGCGTAACGCTTCTGCTGCTCCGGTGGCAGGTCGATACCCGACAGGCGGAAATCGCGCAGGGAGTGTTCCAGGATGGTTTTCTGCGCCACGTCGAAACCGGCGGCTTCAGGGCTGCTCGCCAGGGCTTCGAAGGCCTGGAACAGCTCGCGGTTCTGGCCCAGCTCGGTGGAGTAGGCACTCAGCGCCGGCAGGCAGGCCTCGTAGGCTTCGCGCAGTTCCGGGCTGTTGCGCACGGCGTTCAGATGACTGACCGGGCTCCAGGCGGCGCCCAGGCGATCATTGAACTCGTCCATCGCCAATACCAGGCCGGCCCAGGTAGGCTGCTGGACTTGGGTCTTGAGGAGCTCGGCGATGGCGGCACGGTTGTCAGCCAGGATCTGCTCGATGGCCGGTTGCACGTGCTCGGCACGGATCGCCGAGAATGGCGGCAGGTCATAGGGCTGCAAAAGAGGATTGTTCACGCTCACGGTCGACACCTTGGCTGGAAGAAACATCGGCCCATCTTAATTACAATCGACGTTCACCGCAGCTAGCAGCGCCTATCACCGGATAAGAGAGAGCCTATCGTGACCCTTCGCACGTACCAGAACCACAGCCCGCGGCTTGCCCGTGGCGCTTTTGTCGACAGCACCGCGGTGGTGATCGGCGACGTCGAAATCGGCGAAGACAGCTCCGTCTGGCCGCTGACGGTCATTCGCGGCGACATGCACCGCATCCGTGTTGGTGCCCGTACCAGCGTCCAGGATGGTTGCGTGCTGCACATCACCCATGCCGGCCCCTTCAATCCGGAGGGTTTTCCATTGTTGATCGGCGACGACGTGACCATCGCCCACAAGGTCATGCTCCATGGTTGCTCGGTGGGCAGCCGCGTGCTGATCGGCATGGGCAGCATCGTCATGGACGGCGCGGTGGTGGAAGACGACGTCATCATCGGCGCCGGCAGCCTCGTACCGCCGGGCAAGCGCCTGGAGAGCGGCTTTTTGTACGTGGGCAGCCCGGTGAAACAGGCCCGGCCACTGACAGATAAGGAACGCGCGTTTTTCACCTACAGCGCGGCGAACTACGTGAAGCTCAAGGACCTGCATCTGGCTGAAGGCTACGACCAGGTCTGAATCGCCCCGCCACATTCCAGGAATGCTCATGCATTACCAAACGATACTGTTCGACCTCGACGGCACCCTCACCGATCCCCGGGAAGGGATTACCCGTTCGATCCAGTTCGCCTTGAGCAAACTGGGCATCGACGAACCCGACCTGACCCGCCTCGAGCACTTCATCGGGCCGCCGCTGTTGCAGGCCTTCATGCAGTTCTATGACTTCGACGAAGCGAAGGCCTGGGAGGCGGTGAATTTCTATCGCGAACGCTTCAAGGTCACCGGCCTCTACGAAAATCGCGTCTTCGACGGCGTGATGCCGCTGCTGGAAAGCTTGGGCGGCCAAGGGCGGCAGTTGTACATCGCCACGTCCAAACCCTGGGTCTTTGCCCGGGAAATCGCCCGCCACTTCGACTTCGCCCGGCACTTCAAGGTGATCTACGGCAGCGAACTGGACGGCACCCGCACCAACAAAATCGAGCTGATCGCCCACCTGCTGGCCGAAGAAGGCCTCGACCCGGCCAGCACCCTGATGATCGGCGACCGCAAGCACGACCTGATCGGCGCCCACAGCAACGGCCTGGATGCAGCGGCGGTGGGGTATGGGTTTGGCAGCCATGAAGAACTCAGCGCCGAGGGCCCGGCGTATCACTTCGAGACGGTGGATGCCTTGCATCAGGCGTTTTTGCGGCGCTGACTGGACTGCCATCGCGAGCACATCCTTCCGGTCTAAAGGCGCACACGTGTGGCGAGGGGATTTATCCCCGTTGGCTGCGCAGCAGCCCTAAAGCAGTTAACTCAGCATTGCCTGGTTTGGGGGCTGCTGCGCAGCCCAGCGGGGATAAATCCCCTCGCCACAGGTATCAGCCTGTCCCGGTCCCGGCAGGGGGTATATGAAAGCGGCGATTCAGGCCCTGAACTGGCTTGGCGCCACGCCGCTCCAGCGCACGAAGGCATGGCGGAAGCTGGCGGTTTCGCTGAAGCCCAGGCGTTCGGCGATTCGATAGATCGGTAATTGGTCATCGCAGAGCATCTGCTTGGCCCGTTCGAAGCGCAGTTCGTCCAGCAGTTCCTGGTAGCTGCAGCCCAGGTCCTTGAGGTGGCGACGCAAGGTGCGCGCCGAGCAGTTCATCTGTTCGGCCAGGCCTTCCAGGCCGGGTGCTGCGTCCAGTTGGGCGTCGAGCAACTGGCGGATCCGCCCTAGCCAGACCTGGCGGCCGGTGAACTCGGTGTTTTGCCGGCGACAGCGTTCGGCCATGGCGTGATGGGTGATGGGGTCGGCCAGGGGCAGGGCTTGATCGAGCCAGTGACGGTCGAAGGCGAAAGCGTTATCGACGCTGTCGAAGCGCACCGGGCAATCGAAGAGCGCTGTGTAGCGCGCCTGGTAGTCGGTGGCAGGATGTTCGAAGCGCGCAGCGTGCAAGGGCAGTGCATGACCCAAAAGGTCATTGCAGATGACCTTCAACGACACCATGCAGAACTCGGCATTGAACACCGCCAGGGCCGGGTTCTCCCGATAATCGCTGGCGCTGAACCAGATGTGCTTGCCGTCGTCGTCCAGGCTCAGCTCGAAGAGTGTTCCCAATAGCGCCGGATAGCGCAGCGCCAGGCGCAAGGCGTCACCTAAGGTGGCACTGGTGAGCAGGGCATAGCCGAGCATGCCGTAGGACGAAACGTGCATGCGCAGGCCCAGTTCCAGGCCAATGTCGCGCTTGAGGGCCACGGCGTTGGCGCAGACTTGCATCTCCTGGTTGGTGGTAATGCGCGTATCGGCCCGGCTCAGGTCCGCCGCGCTGATACCGCTGCCAGCCAACAAGGCATCACTGGGCAATCCTTCGCTTTTAAAGGTGCTCAGGACCAGCGAGACGGCGTTGAGGGTGGTGAGGTGGGAATGAAGCATGTCCGTTTCCAGCCTGGGGAAGCTGGAAACGGAGCAAGTTATATGCCGGATGAAAATCGGAAGCTCGACACAATACCCAGTGTGGGAGCGAGCTTGCTCGCGATGGCGGTGTGTCAGTCGCCGCTGAAGTTGACTGTCAGCCCGCTATCGCGAGCAAGCTCGCTCCCACAGGGATTGCCGGGTATCAGATCAGCTCGCCGCACAGATCCAGCTCTACCAGCCGCCGAACCTCTTGCACCGGCAGGCCCGCGCCGATCAATGCCTGCAATTTGCCGAACGCGGCCTCGCGGGTCATGCCGCCGCCGGACAGCACGCCGACACCGCGCAAGCGGCTACCGGCTTCATACACGTCCAGCTCGACGCCACCTTCGTGGCATTGGGTCACCGCCACGACCACCACGCCGCTGTCCCGCGCCCGCTCGAGGCTGGCGAGAAAGGCCGGGTTGTCGCTCGGCCCGGTGCCGCTGCCGTAGCACTCCAGCACCAGGCCCTGGATACCGCTGCCCAGCAGGCCATCGAGGACCTGCGCACTGATGCCGGGAAACAGCGGCAGCGCCGCGATGTTCGCCACTTGCTTGGGTTGGTTGTAGTTCAACTGCATTGGCAGGGCCGACGCAGGGGTGCCGCCGCCCTGGCGTTCCAGGCGCTTGAACGGGTGGCGACCGAAGCTGCGCACCTTCGCGCAACGGGTCGGGGCCAGCAGCTCACCGTGGAAGTACAGGTGCACGCCTGGCGCCAGACCCTGGCCGAGGGCGACCAGGGCGCCGCTGAGGTTTTCCCAGGCGTCGCTGTCGGTCACGCCGGCGGGTAGCATCGAGCCAGTGAAGCAGACCCGTGCAGGCAGGCCCAGCAGTTGAAAGCTCATCGCCGCCGCGCTGTAGGCCAGGGTGTCGGTGCCGTGCAGGATCAGTACGCTGTCGCAGCCCTGCACGTCCACCGCATCGACCACCGCTTCGCGCAGTTGCTGCCAGTAGGCCGGGGTCATGTTGGCGCTGTCGATCAGCGGCGACATCTCCCGGAAGCGCCACTGCGGTATGACGAGTTCGGGTTGGCTGTGCAGGTAATCGCGCATCCGCGCTTCGAAACCGGATGCCGGGGCCAGGCCGTGGGCGCTGGCCTGCATGCCGATAGTGCCGCCGGTGTAGAGCACCATGACGTGCTGGGCGGCAGGGTAGGTCAAGGAATTCATGGTTGTTCTCCGAAGACGAAAACGGCAGCGTGGGTCAGCTGCCACAACATAAGGCCGAGCATGACGCCGACCTTACGTTGTGTCACGCCGGGCGCAGGGGGTGCGCCCGGTTTTTACAATCAGCCTGGCGCTCAGCGTTGCGCTGCGGCCACGCCAGCCGTCGCGGCGTCAGGCTTGGCAACCGGTGCCGACGGGGTGGCTGGCCATGCGTTGCGGTCCAGGTCCAGGTCCGGGAACTTGCTGGAGTCGAACACGGGCACCTTGATGCCGGCCGCACGCTGGTCATCGTAGTCACGCAGGATGCGCATGCCGATCTTGAACAGCAGGAACAGCGCGATCAGGTTCACGAACGCCAACAGGGTCATGGTGATGTCGGCGAAGGCGAACACGGTGCCGAGGTTTTCGATGGCGCCCCAGAAAATCAGGACCAGCACCAGCGCGCGGTAGCCCATCAGGACCTTGCGGTTGTCACCGATCATGAAGCGCAGGTTGTTCTCACCCAGGTAGTAGTTGTAGAGGATCGAGGTGAACACGAACAACGACAGGGCCACGGAGATGAATATCCGGCCCCAGTCACCCACGACGGCCGCCAGGGAGTTCTGGGTCAGGGCAATGCCGTCGCCTTCGAAGCCCGGGGTGTAGAAGCCCGACAGCAGGATCAGCAGCGCGGTGCAGGTGCAGATCAAGAACGTGTCCAGGAACACGCTGAACGCCTGGACCACGCCCTGGGCGACCGGGTGCTCGACCGAGGCGACGGCGGCAACGTTAGGCGCACTGCCCAGGCCGGCTTCGTTGGCGAACACGCCACGCTTGACGCCCATGACGATGGCGCTGCCGATCAGGCCGCCGAAGGCCTGGTCGAGGCCGAAGGCGCTCTTGACGATGGTTGCCAGCATGCCCGGTACGTGTTCGAACTGCAGGACGATCACGTAGAGGGTCACGGCGATATACGCCAGGGTCTTGACCGGTACCAACAGGTCGGCAACCTTGGCAATGCGCTTGATTCCACCGATGAACACCAGGCCCAGCAGCACCGCCAGGCCGATGCCGGTGTAGGTGGTGTCAAAGCCGAAGGCGTTGTTCAGGGAGTGGGTGACCGCATGGGCTTGCAGGCCGTTGAAGGCGAAGCCGAAGGTCACCAGCAGCAGGAATGCCATGATCATGCCCAGCCAGCGTTTCTGCAGGCCGTGCTGGATGTAATAGGACGGGCCGCCACGGAACTGGCCTTCGGCGTCGCAGCGCTTGTAGAGCTGGCCGAGGGAGCACTCGAAGAAGCTGCTGGACATGCCGACCAGGGCGGTCACCCACATCCAGAACACCGCACCAGGTCCGCCGAGGGTCACGGCGATGCCGACACCGGCGATGTTGCCCGCGCCGACACGGCCGGCCAGGCTGAGCATCAGGGCCTGGAAAGAACTGAGCTGGTCAGTGCTGCTTTTCAGGCTGTCACGGAACACCGTGAACATGTGGAAGAAGTGACGGAACTGGACGAAACGCGAGCGGATCGTGAAGTAGCCGCCGAGCCCGACAATGAGCGCGATCAGCACTTTCCCTGATAGGAAGTCGTTGATGACTTCGAGCATGAGTATTCCTCGCTGTTTTTTGTTTAAGCAAATGCTGGCCATTTGGAAACATCGCGTTACATCGGTCGGCGCGCGGCCCGATAGATGAGGCGAAGTTTCGTCCCGGTCCATTTTCGCGGGTTGTTATTAGTTCGGTTTTCGCATGTTTAAGGATCTCGTTGCAGACGACCGCTCATGCGAAGAGGGGCGGCACTATACCTATCAGTGCGGTGCCCGTCTGCACAGTTGTGGTGCGTCCGACGAAACGGATCCTTTGAAACACCTGGCCTTACGGTCAGGTTCTGGTGGGGAAGAGCCTGCTCGCGTTGGCTGGCGACGCGGTTTACAACGGGCAGCGCGTCGTCTTTTATCGCGAGCAGGTTCCTTCCCACAGATTCGGTCATCCTTGGCTGCTATCAATTAAAAAAAGGGCTTGGGGAAGATCCCCAAGCCCTCAAAAGGTGAGAGGTGTCTAGTCCCTCGACCTGGTGAGCGGTGGTCGTGTCGATCACGCTTTGAGCGGGACCAGACGCGGAGCAATCATGTTTTCCGGGCGCAGGATGTCGTCGAGCATGGCGTCGTCGAGCAAGCCTTCTTCGCGCACCAGTTCCAGCACGCCGCGGCCACTTTCCAGGGCAACACGGGCGATGCGGGTGGCGTTTTCATAGCCGATGTACGGGTTCAGGGCGGTGACCAGGCCGATCGAGTGCTCGACCAGTTCGCGGCAGCGCGCTTCGTTGGCGGTGATGCCGACGATGCAGTGCTCGCGCAGCATGTCCATGGCCCGTTGCAGCAGGCGGATCGAGTCGAAGATCTTGAAGGCGATCAGCGGTTCCATCACGTTCAGTTGCAGTTGGCCGCCTTCGGCCGCGATGGTCAGGGCCAGGTCGTTGCCGATGATCTGGAACGCCACCTGGTTGACCGCTTCGGGGATCACCGGGTTGACCTTGCCGGGCATGATCGAGCTGCCTGGCTGGCGGGCCGGCAGGTTGATTTCATTGATGCCGGTGCGTGGGCCGCTGGACAGCAGGCGCAGGTCGTTGCAGATCTTCGACAGCTTGACCGCGGTACGCTTGAGCATGCCGGAGAACAGCACGAAGGCGCCCATGTCGGAGGTGGCTTCGATCAGGTCGGCGGCCGGGACCAGCGGCTGGCCGCTGATAGTCGCCAGGCGTTGCACGGCCAGGGCCTGGTAGCGCGGGTCGGCGTTGATGCCGGTGCCGATGGCGGTGCCGCCCAGGTTCACTTCGGTGAGCAGTTCAGGCGCCAGGGTTTTCAGGCGCGCCAGGTCTTCGCTCAGGGTGGTGGCGAAGGCCCGGAATTCCTGGCCGAGGGTCATCGGCACGGCGTCTTGCAGTTGGGTGCGGCCCATTTTCAGGACGTGGCTGAATTCTTCACCCTTGGCGGCGAACGCCTGGATCAGGCTGTCGAGGCTGGCCAGCAACGCGTCGTGGCCCAGCAGCAGACCCAGGCGGATCGCGGTCGGGTAGGCGTCGTTGGTGGACTGCGCCATGTTCACGTCGTTGTTGGGGTGCAGGTACTGGTACTCGCCTTTCTGGTGGCCCATGGCCTCCAGCGCGATGTTGGCGATGACTTCGTTGGCATTCATGTTGGTCGACGTGCCGGCGCCGCCCTGGATCATGTCCACCACGAACTCTTCGTGGAAGTCGCCGCGGATCAATCGTGCACAGGCTTCGCTGATGGCGGCATGCTTGGCTTCGCTGAGCTGGCCCAGTTCGCGGTTGGCGTCAGCGGCGGCCTGTTTGACCATTGCCAGACCGACCACCAGCTTAGGGTAATGCGAGATCGGAACGCCGGAGAGACGGAAGTTGTTTACCGCTCGTAGGGTCTGGATGCCGTAATACGCTTGCGCCGGTACTTCGAGTACGCCAAGCAGGTCTTTTTCTGTGCGGAATGATGCAGCGGAGGACATGACGGAAATCATCTCGATAAGGACCCGGTCTGAGCCGGAACGCTGTGGATCCTAGGCTCTGGGAAAAAATAGGGCCAATGCTGTTAAACACTGGCCTATGCATATTCGGCATAATGTGGGTGTGACGCCGACGGTGCGGCGAACGTGTGACCTGTTTTGGTGCATGTAGGGGAGGACGTGATGAATCTTGAAAGCAAATGGCTTGAGGACTTCAGTGCCCTGGCCGCTACCCGCAGTTTCTCCCAGGCGGCCGAGCGGCGTTTCGTGACGCAGCCGGCGTTCAGCCGGCGAATCCGCAGCCTCGAGGCGGCGCTGGGGCTGACCCTGGTCAACCGCTCCCGTACGCCTGTCGAGCTGACGGCGGCGGGGCAGTTGTTCCTGGTGACGGCGCGTACGGTGGTGGAGCAATTGGGGGAAGTGTTGCGTCACTTGCATCACTTGGAAGGCGGGCAGGGCGAAGTCATCCAGGTGGCTGCCGCCCACTCCCTGGCGCTGGGCTTCTTCCCACGTTGGATCGCGCAATTGCGCAACGAAGGAATGAACATCGCCACGCGGCTGGTGGCGACCAACGTCGGCGACGCCGTCCACGCCCTGCGTGAAGGCGGCTGCGACTTGATGCTGGCTTTCTACGATCCGGATTCGGCCATGCAGATGGACCCGGAGATTTTCCCGTCGCTGCACCTGGGCCAGACCGAAATGCTCCCGGTGTGCGCCGCCGATGCCAGCGGCAACCCGCTGTTCGACCTTGAAGGCGAGGCGAGCGTGCCGCTGCTGGCCTACAGCGCGGGGGCGTTCCTCGGCCGCTCGGTCAACCAGTTGTTGCGCCAGCGGGCGCTGCGTTTCACCACGATCTACGAAACGGCCATGGCCGACAGCTTGAAGAGCATGGCCCTGGAAGGCTTGGGCATCGCCTGGGTGCCACACCTGAGCGTACGTGCCGAACTGGCCCGGGGTGAACTGGTGATCTGTGGCGGCGCGCAATGGCACGTGCCTCTGGAGATCCGCTTGTACCGCTGCGCCCTGGTGCGCAAGGCCAATGTGCGGTTGTTGTGGCGCAAGCTCGAAGGTGGCGTGGCACAGGGTGTGGCCGGATCCTGAAGACAACGCAAATCCCCTTTGTGGGAGCGGGCTTGCTCGCGAATGCGGTGTGCCTGTCGCCATCATCTGAGCTGACCCACCGCATTCGCGAGCAAGCCCGCTCCCACAAGGGATTTGTGTCGTTGTTCTGCTGACCTCGAAGTCAATAAAACCGCCGCTTCACCCCAAATGACAGATGGTCGGCGAAAGTGCGTTTAACGCACCATTTTCGGTATACTGCCCGGCCTTCGGTCGGTTCGCCCGGCCATCATTCGTACAACAAGCCACGCCGGTCTCCCGCGTGGCTTGTTGTTTTTTGACGCGCCTGCGGGCGCCCAGAGAGAAGAGGCACGACGATGAGTGCACTGGTTGGCGTGATCATGGGCTCCAAGTCCGATTGGTCCACCCTTAGCCACACCGCCGATATGCTGGAAAAGCTCGGCATCCCTTACGAGGTGAAAGTGGTCTCCGCCCACCGTACCCCGGACCTGCTGTTCCAGTACGCCGAAGAGGCCGAGGCGCGTGGCATCGAGGTGATCATCGCCGGTGCCGGTGGCGCGGCCCACTTGCCGGGCATGTGTGCGGCCAAGACCCACCTGCCCGTGCTGGGCGTGCCGGTCCAGTCGTCGATGCTCTCGGGCGTCGATTCGTTGCTGTCGATCGTGCAGATGCCGGCTGGCATCCCGGTCGCGACCCTGGCCATCGGCAAGGCCGGCGCGATCAACGCGGCGCTGCTGTCGGCGAGCATCCTGGGCGCCAAGCATCCACAATTTCATACCGTGTTGAAAAAATTCCGCGCTGAGCAGACAGACAGCGTCCTGGACAATCCAGACCCACGCATTGCCTGAGGTTGTTGACGAATGAAGATCGGTGTAATCGGTGGCGGCCAGTTGGGTCGCATGTTGGCCCTGGCAGGTACGCCGCTGGGGATGAACTTCGCTTTCCTGGACCCGGCGCCGGACGCCTGTGCCGCGGCACTGGGTGAACACCTGCGGGCCGACTACGGCGACCAGGATCACCTGCGCCAATTGGCCGATGAAGTTGACCTGGTGACCTTCGAGTTCGAAAGCGTCCCGGCCGAAACCGTGGCCTTCCTGTCCCAGTTCGTCCCGGTCTACCCGAGCGCCGAAGCCTTGCGGATCGCCCGTGACCGCTGGTTCGAAAAGAACATGTTCAAGGACCTGGGCATCCCCACGCCGGCTTTTGCCGACATTCAGTCCCAGGCCGACCTGGACGCTGCCGTCGCTGCCATCGGCCTGCCCGCCGTGCTCAAGACCCGTACCCTGGGTTACGACGGCAAGGGCCAGAAGGTCCTGCGCAAGCCTGAAGATGTGGCCGGTACGTTCGCCGAACTCGGCAGCGTGGCCTGCCTGCTGGAAGGCTTCGTGCCGTTTACCGGGGAAGTCTCGCTGATCGCCGTGCGTGCCCGCGACGGTGAGATCCGCTTCTACCCGCTGGTGCACAACACCCACAAGGACGGCATCCTCAAGCTGTCCGTCGCCAGCACCGATCATCCGCTGCAGGCCCTGGCCGAGGACTATTCCAGCCGGGTGCTCAAGCAGCTCGATTATGTCGGCGTGATGGCGTTCGAGTTCTTTGAAGTGGACGGCGGCCTCAAGGCCAACGAAATCGCCCCTCGGGTACACAACTCCGGGCACTGGACCACCGAAGGCGCCGAGTGCAGCCAGTTCGAAAACCACCTGCGGGCGGTGGCCGGGCTGCCGCTGGGATCGACCGCCAAGGTCGGTGAGAGCGCGATGCTCAATTTCATCGGCAAAGTGCCGGACACCGAGAAAGTCCTGTCGATCGCCGACTGCCATTTGCATCACTATGGCAAGGCGTTCAAGGCCGGACGCAAGGTCGGTCACGCCAACCTGCGCTGTGCTGACCGGGCCACGCTGGCCCAGCAGATCATCAAGGTCGAGACGCTGATCGCCGAGCAATAATCTGCAATCCTGGTGGAACCATTCGTCGGCTCATCCCTCTCATGGCTAAGTGCCAAAGCCTGACCGGGCTTTGGCTTAGCGACTCAATGAGAGGGAAATGCCATGGGAATCATCGGAACCATTTTTATCGGCTTGATCGTCGGCCTGCTGGCACGCTTCCTGAAACCGGGCGATGACAGCATGGGCTGGATCATGACCATCCTGCTCGGTATCGGCGGTTCGTTGGCGGCCACTTACGGCGGCCAGGCCCTGGGCATCTACCAGGCCGGCCAAGGTGCCGGTTTCATCGGTGCCCTGGTGGGCGCAGTGGTATTGCTGGTGATCTACGGCCTGATCAAAAGAAACTGATTCAAATGCGATAAAGCCCTCTCTGCCTGGCGCGCAGAGGGGGCTAGAATGCTCGGCGTTTCACTTTCCACTCATTGCCGAGTCCCTTCATGCGCCGTCTAGTGTTGACCCTTCTTCTGCTGGGCAGTGGCCTGGCCCATGCCGCCGAGCTGCCGGAAACCGACTGGCTCGAATTGATGCCCAAGTCTGACCAGAAAGCCCTCGAGGCCATGCCCGAGATCGACCACAACTCCCCGGAAGCCAGCGGTACCTTCACCGAAAAAGGGGGGCTGAAGCAAAGCAAGGGCTTGCCGGCGGTGATGTATTCGACCAAGACCGTGGCGGCGATGAACGATAGGCACATCCGCATCGGCGGTTACCCGGTGCCGCTGGAAACCGACGCCAAGGGCCGCAGCACGCTGTTTTTCCTGGTGCCTTACCCCGGCGCCTGCATCCACGTCCCGCCGCCGCCCCCCAACCAATTGGTGCTGGTGCGTTATCCCAAGGGCCTGAAGCTCGACGACATCTACACACCGCTGTGGGTGACGGGCACGCTGAAGATCGAAAAGGTCGACAACGACCTGGCGAGCGCGGCCTATGCGCTGGAGGCGGAGAAGGTGCGGGTGGTGCAAGAAGCGGATTTGTAATAGGTCTGTTGGCCTGACACCAATCCCAATGTGGGAGCGAGCTTGCTCGCGATGGCGTCGGGTCAGTTGGCTTTGATGCTGACTGACACACCGCTATCGCGAGCAAGCTCGCTCCCACAGGGGGTTTGCGGTGTGGCTTAGAGCGGCTTGCTGCAGAGGCTCACGCCGAGGGTATGGCTGGCCTGCGGCAGCAGCGTCACCACATCGTCCATCACGTTCGCCGTCTCGATGCACAGCATGCGCTGCCAGCCATCGTCGGCCATGTCGCTGAAGGCCTTGGCGCGTTCGGTCCAGGGGTTCCAGATCACCGCCGAACGTGAACCGCTGCTGGTCAGCTCGATCCGTCGCTCCCAGTGCGGGTCAAGGATGCTCAGCGTCGGCGGGGTATCGAGGTAGATGCGGTCGGTCTCGCCAGCAAAGTGCAGGTTGCCGGCCTGGGTGACGGTTTTCCAGTCGTCCAGGGTTTCGATGTAGCTCAGGCCATCGACCCCTTCGACCTGTACGTTACGCACGTCGCTGACGGCAAAGTAGCTGTGCAGCGCCTGGCTGAGGCTGACGGTTTCGCTGCCACGGTTATGGCTGGTGAGGCGAATGTGCAGTTGATCGTCCATCACGATGGCCAGCGTCAGGTCGACCTGATGAGGCCAGCCCGCAAGCCCATTCTCGGGGTAGGGCAGCACGAATTCCACCTTGAGGCTTTCGCCTTCGGTCTCGATGCCCTTCAATTCCCAATCCATCGTCCGCACCAGGCCGTGGGCGGTGGCCGGGTCGTTGCTCACGCGCATGGCCTGTACGCTGTCGGGGTTGCGGGTCAGGTTGCCGAACCATGGCCAGCACACCGGCACGCCCGCGCGGATGCTCTTGCCGGCCTTGAATGTGGCCTGGTCGTTGAGCCAGATCAGGGGCGGCTGGCCGTCCACTTGATAGCTGAGGATGTGCGCGCCTTGCTGGGCCACCAGCAACTCGGCCTGACCGTGACGGATGCGCCAGGCGTTCAGCTCATCCAGTTTGACCGCTTCGACATTGGGCGTGGGCATGTTGCAAATCTCGCTCGGGAACAGGGACTGCAATGGACCGCAGAACGGCCGCCATGTTTAACGGGCGCGCGGCGGAACCGAGCGGGTACGACCGCTGCCGTCGATGGCAACAAAGACGAATACCGCCTCGGTCACCTTGCGCCATTCACTGGACAGCGGGTCGTCGCTCCAGACCTCGACCATCATCTGGATCGAGCTGCGGCCGATTTCCAGCGCCTGGGTATAGAACGATAACTGCGCGCCCACCGCCACTGGCACCAGGAACGCCATGCGATCGATCGCCACGGTGGCCACGCGTCCGCCGGCCACTTTGCTGGCCATGGCGGTGCCGGCCAGGTCCATCTGGGACACCAGCCAGCCGCCGAAAATATCGCCGAAACCGTTGGTCTCGCGAGGGAGCGCGGTGATTTGCAGGGCCAGGTCGCCTTGCGGGATTGGATCTTCTTGTTCGAGCTCTATCATGCCGGGGGTGCCTCTGACCCGTAACGCTGTCTGGTACTTCAGGTGAATAGCCGTCTTTGTAAAAAACGATTCAGCCCGAACATACTGCGTTCGTCACGTTTTTCGTAAAGGCGCGCCAAAGGGAAACTCTGCGAAACCGGCTGGTTCTGGTACTACGCCACCAACGACGTTTTCGCACAGCAACCCCTTACAGAGTACTGCAAGGTTGCGAGTATATCGGGCGATAGACGTCGAGACGACCACTCGGTTCTGATTTTGACTGTCAAATACGCGCCTCTATGTGCTTTTTCGAACAATTTGCTATCGTGCCGAACCTGCCCAGGCCCCAACCCGTGTCGCCAGGGTTGCAGAACCGACTATAAGAGAAGCCCTTGCCATGACCACTGCGCCTTCGAGCACGGCGACGCCCGCACAACCGGCACGTCCACTGACCCGCAACGATTACAAGACCCTGTCGCTTTCCGCCTTGGGCGGTGCACTGGAGTTCTACGATTTCATCATTTTCGTGTTCTTTGCCACCGTGGTCGGCAAATTGTTCTTTCCTGCCGAAATGCCTGAGTGGCTGCGCCTGATGCAGACGTTCGGCATTTTTGCCGCCGGTTACCTGGCCCGGCCACTGGGCGGGATCATCATGGCCCACTTCGGCGACCTGTTGGGGCGCAAGAAGATGTTCACCCTGAGCATCTTCATGATGGCGGTGCCGACCCTGATCATGGGCTTGTTGCCGACCTATGCGCAGATCGGCATGTGGGCGCCGATCCTGCTGTTGCTGATGCGTGTGATCCAGGGCGCGGCCATCGGCGGGGAAGTGCCGGGCGCCTGGGTATTCGTTTCCGAACACGTTCCGGCGCGCCACATCGGCTATGCCTGCGGCACGCTGACCTGCGGCCTGACGGCGGGGATTCTGTTGGGTTCGCTGGTCGCCACGGCCATCAATACCCTCTATACGCCGATGGAAGTGGCCGATTACGCCTGGCGGATCCCATTCCTGCTGGGTGGTGTGTTCGGGCTGTTTTCGGTGTATCTGCGGCGCTGGCTGCACGAAACGCCGGTGTTCGCCGAGTTGCAACTGCGCAAGGCCCTGGCCGAGGAAGTGCCGCTGAGGGCCGTGCTGCGTGATCATCGCGGCGCCATCGCCATTTCCATGCTGCTGACCTGGCTGCTGTCGGCCGGCGTCATTGTGGTTATTCTGATGACACCGACCGTGCTGCAGACGGTGTACCACTTCAGCCCGACCGTCGCGTTGCAGGCCAACAGCCTGGCGATCGTGTTCCTGAGTTTCGGTTGCATCGGTGCGGGGGTGTTGGCCGACCGTTTTGGTGCCGGGCGGGTGTTTGTCTTCGGCAGCGGGTTGCTGATGGTCACCTTCTGGACCTTCTACCACTGCCTGTTCGACCACCCCGAATGGCTGTTCCCGCTGTATGCCTTGAGTGGGTTACTGGTGGGCACCATCGGCGCGGTGCCCTATGTCATGGTCAATGCCTTCCCGGCCGTGGTGCGCTTCAGCGGCCTGTCGTTCTCCTACAACCTGGCCTATGCAATCTTCGGCGGATTGACGCCGATGATCGTGACCCTGCTGCTGAAAGAAAGCTCGATGGGGCCGGCATATTACGTCGCGGCCATTTGTGGGATCGGGATTGTGGTGGGCGGCTACCTTTGGAAGAAAGGGCGCTAAACGGCTGAACGGGCTCTTGTGGCGAGGGGATTTATCCCCGTTGGGCCGCGAAGCGGCCCTCGAGCCAGCGCCTCGGTGTTCCAGACTGATTGTATCCAGCCATCGGGGGGCTGCTTTGCAGCCCAACGGGGATAAATTCCCTCGCTACACCCTCCTGCAAAACTCAATGCTGGCCTTTCATCCAATTGTCATATTTCAGCCATAGAGTGTTCATACGGCTTACCGATACTTTGCCGACTTAACACACCCTATCTGCTAGGAGTAAGGCATGAAACTGAAGCGTTTGATGGCGGCAATGACGTTTGTCGCTGCTGGCGTTGCGACTGCCAACGCGGTTGCCGCTGTTGACCCTGCGATCCCGAGCTACACCAAGACCACTGGTGTATCGGGCAACCTCTCCAGCGTCGGCTCCGATACCCTGGCCAACCTGATGACCTTGTGGGCCGAGAACTACAAGAAAGAATACCCGAACGTCAACATCCAGATTCAGGCCGCCGGTTCCTCCACCGCGCCGCCCGCACTCACCGAAGGCACCGCCAACCTGGGCCCGATGAGCCGCAAGATGAAGGACAACGAGCTGCAGGCCTTCGAAACCAAATACGGCTACAAGCCAACCGCTATCCCGGTGGCCGTGGACGCCCTGGCCGTATTCGTGCACAAGGACAACCCGATCAAGCACCTGACCATGGCTCAGGTCGACGCCATTTTCTCTTCGACTCGCCTGTGCGGCGCCAAGGCTGACGTCAAGACCTGGGGTGACCTGGGTGTGACCGGCGACTTGGCCAACAAGCCGGTCCAGCTGTTCGGTCGTAACTCGGTGTCCGGCACCTACGGCTACTTCAAGGAAGAAGCCTTGTGCAAAGGCGACTACAAGCCAAACGTCAACGAGCAACCCGGTTCGGCTTCGGTCGTGCAGTCGATCAGCAGCTCGCTTAACGGCATCGGCTACTCGGGTATCGGCTACAAGACCGCCAGCGTGAAAACCGTTGCCCTGGCCAAGAAAGAAGGCGGCGAGTTCATCGAAGACTCCGAAGAAAACGCCCTGAACGGCAAGTATCCGCTGTCGCGCTTCCTCTACGTCTACGTCAACAAGGCGCCGAACAAGCCCCTGGCCCCGCTGGAAGCCGAGTTCGTGAAGCTGATCCTGTCCAAGCAAGGCCAGGAAGTCGTGGTCAAGGACGGTTACATCCCGCTACCTGCCAAAGTCGCCGCCAAGGCACTGGCTGACCTGGGTCTGCAAGAAGGCGGCAACGTCGCCAAGCAGTAAGGTCTGCTGAGCCCGGGCCGACACCCGGGCTGCCGGGGGAGTGGACGCCGCTTCCCCAGGCAAATTTTCCGTCCGCTGCCGCTTCTAGCTGGCGGCGGATTTGTTGCGTCACTTCGCTGTCATCTTTCTGTCATACAGGATCGCTAGGGTGTGCGCATGAATGATCTGGCCAACTCCACAATGACTACGACTTCCCCTCCCAAGCGCATTGACTTCAATACGCCTGAGCTGCAACGCAAGCGCCGCATCCGCGCGCTCAAGGATCGCTTGACCCGCTGGTACGTGCTGGTCGGCGGCCTCGCCGTTCTCGCCGCCATTACCTTGATCTTTTTCTTCCTGGCCTACGTGGTACTGCCCCTGTTCCAGGGCGCGGACCTGACCGCCAAGGACTCGATCACGCCCGCCTGGATGCAAGATGCCGGCAAACCGCTGATGATCTCTATCGAAGAACAGAACCAGGTGGCCCTGCGGGTTTCCGACAAGGGCCAGGCGCTGTTTTTCAACGTTAACAGTGGTGCCGAACTGCGCCGCGTCGACCTGCCGATCCCGGCCGGCGCCAGCGTGACCGCCATTGGCGAGGACCAGCCTGGCAGCCCATTGGTGGCGATCGGTCTGTCCAACGGCCAGGCCCTGGTGTTCCGTCACACTTACAAGGTCAGCTACCCGGACGGCAAGAAGACCATCTCGCCCGCCATCGAATACCCTTATGGCGAGACGCCGATCCCGTTGAACGAACAGGGCGCGGCCCTGGAGCATGTCAGCCTCAACGCCACCGATTCGACGCTGCTGCTGGCCGGCTCCAGCGGCGCTCAGTTGCAGGTGTTGTCGCTCACCAGCGAAGAAAACATGATGACCGGTGAAATCACCAGCGAGCAGACGCGTATCGACCTGCCGCAGATGACCGAGCCGGTGAAGCACATTTTCGTCGACCCGCGCCAGCAATGGTTGTACGTGGTCAACGGACGTGCCCAGGCCGATGTGTTCAGCCTGCGGGACAAGAGCCTCAATGGCCGCTACAAACTACTGGAGAACGGCGACGCCCAAGTCACCGCCGCTGCCCAGCTGGTGGGCGGGATCTCGCTGATCATCGGCGACTCCAAGGGCGGCCTGGCCCAGTGGTTCATGGCCCGTGATCCGGACGGTGAGCTGCGTTTCAAACAGATTCGTACCTTCCAGATGGGCACCGCGCCGATCGTCGAAATCAGCGCCGAAGAACGTCGCAAAGGTTTCGTGGTGCTCGACGCCGCTGGCAAGCTGGGTGTGTTCCACAGCACCGCCCACCGCACCCTGCTGGTGGACCAGGTGGTCGACGGCCAGGGTCTGTTCGGCATGTCGCCACGGGCCAATCGCCTGATCGTCGAACAGGGCGGCAAGTTGCAACCGTTGACCTTGGACAACCCGCATCCGGAAGTGTCGTGGAGCGCGTTGTGGAGCAAGGTCTGGTACGAAAACTACGACGAACCTAAATATGTCTGGCAATCGACCGCCGCCAACACCGACTTCGAGCCCAAGCTGAGCCTCTCGCCGCTGACCTTCGGTACCCTGAAGGCGGCGTTCTACGCGATGCTGCTGGCTGCGCCGCTGGCGGTGGCCGCGGCGATCTACACCGCCTATTTCATGGCCCCGGGCATGCGCCGCAAGGTCAAGCCGGTGATCGAGCTGATGGAAGCGATGCCGACGGTGATCCTCGGCTTCTTCGCCGGCCTGTTCCTGGCGCCATACGTCGAAGGGCACTTGCCGGGCATCTTCAGCCTGTTGATGCTGCTGCCGATCGGCATCCTGGTCGCTGGTTTCGCCTTCAGTCGCCTGCCGGAATCCATCCGCCTGAGAGTGCCGGACGGCTGGGAAAGCGCCCTGTTGATCCCGGTGATCCTGTTCGTGGGCTGGCTCTCGTTGTACATGAGCCCCTACATGGAAGCCTGGTTCTTCGGCGGCGACATGCGCATGTGGATCTCCCATGACCTGGGCATCACCTACGACCAACGCAACGCCCTGGTGGTCGGCCTGGCGATGGGCTTCGCCGTGATCCCGAACATCTACTCCATCGCCGAAGACGCTGTGTTCAGCGTGCCGCGCGGCCTGACCCTGGGCTCGCTGGCCCTCGGCGCCACGCCGTGGCAGACCATGACCCGCGTGGTGATCCTTACCGCCAGCCCGGGCATCTTCTCGGCGTTGATGATCGGCATGGGCCGTGCAGTGGGCGAGACCATGATCGTGCTGATGGCCACCGGTAACACGCCAGTCATGGAAATGAACCTGTTCGAAGGCTTGCGCACCCTGGCGGCCAACGTGGCGGTGGAGATGCCCGAGTCGGAAGTCGGCGGCAGCCATTACCGCGTGCTGTTCCTGTCGGCCCTGGTGCTGCTGTTGTTCACCTTCGTCATGAACACCCTCGCCGAGCTGATCCGTCAGCGTCTGCGCAAGAAATATTCGTCGCTTTAAGAAAGGTAGAAGTCTGTGAAACAGAACTCCCTGAAAGGATGGTTCAAGAGCGGCGCCCCCGGCGTCTGGATCAGCGGTGGCGCGGTGTCCATCGCGGTCATCATGACCATCGGCCTGCTGGCGGTGATTGCCGTGCGCGGCCTGGGCCACTTCTGGCCGGCTGACCTGATCCACGCCAGCTACACCGTGCCGGGCATGCCTGCGCACCTGGTGGTCGGCGAAGTCGTGCAGAAAGAAGAAGTGCCTCGTGAGCGCTTGAAAAGCGCCGGCCTGCCGGTGCCGGACGAAGGCCCCGAGTTCATGACCCGCGAACTGATCAAGGTCGGCAATCGGGACCTCAATGGCACCGACTTCACCTGGATCGTCGGCGATTGGCTGACCAACCAGACCACGCCGCCGCAGCTGATGGCCATCGAGCGTCGTGAGTGGGGCAACTTCTATGGTTACCTGGTCAACGTCAAGGAAAGTGGCAAGGTCATCGCCGAAGGCGAGGCCGCCTGGCCGCAACTGCAGGCTCGCGTAGAGCGCGTCAACCAGTTGGCCGCCGAGCTCAAGACCCTGGAAAAAACCGACATCGGCGCCATCAACGCCGGCCTGGAGCGTATTCGCCTGCACGGTCGCAAACTGGAGCTGGACGGCAAGCTCGACGCTGCCGCCCAGGCCGATCTGGAAAGCGAGCGCGCCGAACTCAACGCCCGTTACAAGGACATCGAAGCACGCCTGGCCGACCTGCATGCGCAGTTCAACCGCGACAGCCTGACGGCCCGGGATGCCAACGGCAAGGAAGTGGAAATCGAAATCGGCAAAGTGGTGCACGCCTACCAGCCAAACGGCATGGGCACGTTCGCCAAGATGGGTTTCTACTTCAGCAAGGTCTGGGAATTCCTCAGCGATGACCCCCGCGAAGCCAACACCGAAGGCGGTATCTTCCCGGCGATTTTCGGCACCGTGATGATGACCCTGATCATGGCAATGATCGTGACGCCGTTTGGCGTGCTGGCGGCGGTCTACCTGCGTGAATATGCCCGCCAAGGCCCGATGACCCGGCTGATCCGCATCGCGGTGAACAACCTCGCGGGCGTTCCGGCCATCGTCTACGGGGTGTTCGGCCTGGGCTTCTTCGTCTACGTGTTGGGTGGCTCGGTCGACCGTTTGTTCTTCCCCGAGGCCCTGCCGGCACCGACCTTCGGCACCCCGGGCCTGCTCTGGGCGTCGCTGACCCTGGCGCTGCTGGCGGTGCCGGTGGTGATCGTGGCCACCGAAGAAGGCCTGGCGCGGATTCCGCGTACCGTGCGTGAAGGCTCCCTGGCCCTCGGCGCGACCAAGGCCGAGACCCTGTGGAAAATCGTCCTGCCCATGGCGAGCCCGGCGATGATGACCGGGATGATCCTCGCCGTGGCCCGGGCCGCCGGTGAAGTGGCGCCGTTGATGCTGGTGGGCGTGGTGAAACTGGCCCCGTCGCTGCCCTTGGACGGCAACTACCCGTACCTGCACCTGGACCAGAAAATCATGCACCTGGGCTTCCACATCTATGACGTCGGCTTCCAGAGCCCGAACGTCGAAGCGGCGCGCCCCTTGGTCTATGCCACGGCGCTGCTGCTGGTGCTGGTGATCGCCACGCTCAACCTGTCGGCGGTGTGGATCCGTAACCACCTGCGCGAGAAGTACAAAGCACTGGACAGTTGATGACACGCTGACCCCCTGTGGGAGCGAGCTTGCTCGCGAAGCTTTTGGCGGCCTTGATGGCCCCTTCGCGAGCAAGCTCGCTCCCACACTGATCGGCGTTCACTGGAATTTAATGGAGCCGCCACTCAGGCGTTCCGAACCGAATTTGTTAGCACAGGGAGCCTCCCATGCAACACGAAGCACATACACACGGCATCAACATGTCGGCCCTGGGCCGCGACAAGCAAAGCCTGGACCTGGCGCAGGAAACCGTCGCCATCGAAGTGCCCGGCCTGAATCTGTTCTATGGCGAGAAGCAGGCGCTGTATGACGTCAGCCTGAATATCCCGAAACAGCGTGTCACCGCGTTCATCGGCCCGTCGGGCTGCGGCAAGTCAACCTTGCTGCGCACCTTCAACCGCATGAATGACCTGGTGGACGGCTGCCGCGTTGAAGGTGAAATCAACCTCTACGGCAACAACATCTACCGCAAGGGCGAGGATGTGGCCGAGCTGCGTCGTCGCGTCGGCATGGTGTTCCAGAAACCCAACCCGTTTCCGAAAACCATCTACGAGAACGTGGTCTACGGCTTGCGCATCCAGGGCATCAACAAGAAGCGCATCCTCGACGAAGCCGTGGAGTGGGCCCTCAAGGGCGCGGCGCTGTGGGATGAGGTCAAGGACCGCCTGCACGAATCGGCCCTGGGTCTGTCCGGCGGCCAGCAGCAACGCCTGGTGATCGCCCGCACGATCGCCGTTGAGCCGGAAGTGCTGCTGCTCGACGAACCCTGCTCGGCCCTCGACCCGATCTCGACACTGAAGGTCGAAGAGCTGATCTATGAGCTCAAGTCCAAGTTCACCATCGTCATCGTGACCCACAACATGCAACAGGCGGCGCGGGTGTCCGACTACACCGCGTTCATGTACATGGGCAAACTGGTGGAATTCGGCGATACCGATACGCTGTTCACCAATCCGGCCAAGAAACAGACTGAAGACTACATCACCGGTCGTTACGGCTAGTCGGTGCGCTCTCAGGATCAACATTTAACTGCTTGAAGCTTGCAGCTTGAAGCTTGCAACTTTCGCGGAGCGAACAAGATGATTTCGAAGGAAGGCCTTACTCACCACATTTCCGCACAGTTCAACGCCGAGCTGGAGGAAGTGCGCAGTCACTTGCTGGCCATGGGCGGGCTGGTGGAAAAGCAGGTCAACGACGCGGTGACCGCGCTGATCGAGGCCGACTCCGGCCTGGCCCAGCAGGTGCGCGAAATCGACGACCAGATCAACCAGATGGAACGCAACATCGACGAGGAGTGCCTGCGTATCCTGGCCCGTCGTCAACCGGCGGCCTCCGACCTGCGCCTGATCATCAGCATCTCCAAGTCGGTGATCGACCTTGAGCGGATCGGCGACGAAGCCACCAAGATCGCCCGCCGTGCCATTCAGTTATGCGAAGAAGGCGAGGCGCCGCGCGGTTACGTCGAGGTTCGCCACATTGGCGACCAGGTGCGCAACATGGTCCGCGATGCATTGGACGCCTTTGCCCGCTTCGACGCCGACCTGGCGTTGTCGGTGGCCCAGTACGACAAGATCATCGATCGCGAATACAAGACCGCGCTACGTGAGCTGGCGACCTACATGATGGAAGACCCGCGCTCCATTTCCCGGGTGTTGAGCATCATCTGGGTGCTGCGTTCTTTGGAGCGTATCGGCGATCATGCGCGCAACATCTCGGAACTTGTCATCTACCTGGTGCGCGGCACCGATGTGCGCCATATGGGGCTCAAGCGGATGAAGGAAGAAGTTGAGGGCACCCCGTCCGAAACCGCTAATGTTCCGGGCGAAGCTGACGATAAGTAAGATTGCCAAGAAAAGCGCCCGGCCTTCTGGTCGGGCTTTTTTTTTTGGGTTTTTTTTAATCGAAAGCAGCACCCCGCGAACGAAAAGTCCCGGCGTGACTGAAGGTTTTTTGGCAATGTGCCATCAGTAAAAGCGGTATGCTTGCCGGGATTTTTTAGAGGTGTATCTGGATGAGTAAGGTCAGTGTGTTGGTCGTGGACGATGCTTCGTTCATTCGTGACCTGGTGAAGAAGTGCCTGCGCAACTACTTCCCGGGCGTGCGTATCGAAGATGCGGTGAACGGCAAGAAAGCCCAGGCCCTGCTGGCTCGCGAGGCATTCGACCTGGTGCTGTGCGATTGGGAAATGCCGGAAATGTCCGGCCTGGAACTGCTGACCTGGTGCCGTCAGCAGGACACCCTCAAGGGCATGCCGTTTGTGATGGTCACCAGCCGCGGCGACAAGGAAAACGTGGTCCAGGCGATCCAGGCCGGCGTTTCCGGCTACGTCAGCAAGCCGTTCACCAACGAACAGTTGCTGACCAAGGTCAAGCAGGCCCTGCACAAGGTCGGCAAGCTCGACACACTGATGAACAGCGCTCCGACCAAGATGAACTCGGCGTTCGGCAATGACTCCCTCAGCGCCCTGACGGGCGGCAAAGCTCCGGTGGCGGCCGTTGCGCCGGCCCCTGCCGCACCTGCCCCGGCCGCCCCGGCGCGTGGCCTGCTCAACAGCCCACCGGTCAAGGCGCCGGTAGCCGCGGCTTCGACGACCAACCGTGGCCAAGGCCAGTTGCGCCTGTCCAGCGGCACCCAGCAATGCGTGATCAAAGCCCTGAGCCTCAAGGAAGCGCTGTTGGTGGTCAAACGCTCCGACACCCTGCCGCAAGTACTCGAAGGCGCCGTGCTGGACATGGAACAGGGCGACAACGCTGAAACCGCTCGTCTCAACGGCTACCTGCACGCCATCGTCGCCCATGAGCAGACGCCCGACAGCGAATGGCTGCAACTGACCTTCCGCTTCGTCGACAAAGACCCGCAGAAGCTCGACTACATCTCCCGCCTGATCGCCCGCGGCACCGCGCAGAAGCACTTCGTGCCGGGCGCCTGATTCGGCGGCGCCTTCGAGTCCGCTATCGCGAGCAAGCTCGCTCCCACACGGGATCTTCAGTATTCACTGGATCGAGTGTGGGAGCGAGCTTGCTCGCGATGGGGCCATCAGATCCAACACCGATCGCTGATCCAATTTTGAAACATCCGTCGACGACGCGGGTCCATCCCAGCTGCTAGGCTGCTGTGCAGGCCTTCATCTTTCGACAGAACCTTTTGCCTATGCTCGTGCCCCTGCTGTTTGCCTGTGGTCTTGTCCTGGCCTCCACTTCGGCCGTGGCCATGACGATCTACAAATCCACCGATGCCAATGGCGTGGTGTCCTACAGCGACCGACCCAGCCGCGGGGCCCAAGTGTTCGTGTTCCGCGACCGCATGGTCGAACGCCTGGAGCGCCAGGTGTTCCTCGATATCAAGAAGCAGGGAGGTGCGGACGCGGTATTCGTGCGCAATGACCTGTACGCACCGGTGGAGATCGAGTTGAGCTTCGCCGGGCTGCGCAACGTCAGCGGGGCGCCGAGCCGGCCCATTCGTCGGGTATTGCCGGCACGCAGCAACCTGCGCCTGGCGCTGCTGACGGCCACCCGGCCCGGCAGGCCGCTGGTGTATACCCCTCGGTTCGAATATTCCCTGGGTGACCCTGCTGGTGCGGCGCAGGTCTATCGCTACCCGCTGCCGTG
This sequence comes from Pseudomonas medicaginis, assembly GCF_965119365.1. Lineage (NCBI taxonomy): Bacteria > Pseudomonadati > Pseudomonadota > Gammaproteobacteria > Pseudomonadales > Pseudomonadaceae > Pseudomonas > Pseudomonas medicaginis. Next base: position 104,520 of record NZ_OZ221631.1, on the reverse strand, counting down.
GCGTGGCGGGCCGTTCCGGCTGAGCCAGGGTGCCAATGGCCAATACAGCCATTATGGCCCGAAGAACCGCTACGCCATGGACATCGCCATGCCCGTAGGCACGCCGATCATCGCCGCGCGGGGTGGCGTGGTCATCAAGACCGAAAACGAACAGACCGGCCGCGGGGACGACCCTGCGGGCAACTTCGTGCGGGTGCTGCACGATGACGGCACCATGGGCGTCTACCTGCACCTGCAGAAAGGTTCGGTGAGCGTACGGGAAGGGCAGCGGGTCGGGGTGGGCACGCCGCTGGCATTGTCGGGCAATACCGGCAACAGCTCAGGCCCGCACCTGCATTTCGTGGTGCAGCGCAATACTGGGTTGGGGCTGGTGTCGATTCCCTACCAGTTCAATCAACCAGTGGGCGACTTGCCCAACTTTGCGTTGGGCAAGCAGTAGCCCCTGCAGAAGCGAAGGCGCTTTTTGTGGCGAGGGGATTTATCCCCGCTGGGTCGCGAAGCGGCCCCGACACTGCCGACTCAATTCACCAGGTCAACTGGAATTTCAGGTTTTAGGGCTGCTTCGCAGCCCAGCGGGGATAAATCCCCTCGCCACAGGAGGGCAGTCGCCGGAAAGTGGCTGACACTCAATCGAGCATCAACACCTTCGCCAGGATGATCTTCGGCCCTTTCATCTTCTTGATGATGATCCGCAGGCCTTCGACTTCCAGCACTTCTTCCTCTTCCGGCACGCGCTTGAGGGTTTCATAGACCAACCCGGCCAGGGTTTCGGCTTCGATGTGGTCCAGGTCGATCCCCAGCAGGCGCTCGACCTTGAACAGCGGCGTGTCGCCGCGTACCAGCAGCTTGCCCGGCTGGTACGCGAGGATGCCGCGTTCGGCCTTGCGGTGTTCGTCCTGGATGTCGCCCACCAGCACTTCCAGCACGTCTTCCATGGTCAGGTAGCCGATGATGTTGCCGTCGGCTTCCTCGACCACGGCGAAGTGCGAGCCGCCCTTGCGGAACTGTTCCAGCAATTGCGACAGCGGCATGTGCCGCGACACGCGCTCCAGCGGCCGGGTCAGTTCGGCCAGGTTGAACGACTCGGGAATGTGGTCCAGGGCCGCCAGTTCCAACAGCAGGTCCTTGATGTGCAGCAGGCCGACGAACTCCTGGCGCTCGCTGTCATACACCGGATAACGGCTGAACTTGTGGCGACGGAACATCGCCAGGATTTCCTTGAGGGGTGCGTTGAATTCCAGCGTCACCAGGTCTTCCCGGGAGTTGGCCCAGTCCACCACTTCCAACTCGCCCATCTCCACGGCCGAGGCCAGCACGCGCATGCCCTGGTCGCTCGGGTCCTGGCCGCGGCTGGAGTGCAGGATCAGCTTCAGTTCTTCGCGGCTGTAATGGTGTTCGTGATGGGGGCCGGGCTCGCCTTGGCCGGCGATGCGCAAGATGGCGTTCGCGCTGGCGTTGAGCAGGTAGATCGCCGGGTACATGGCCCAGTAGAACAGGTACAGCGGCACGGCGGTCCACAGCGACAGCAGTTCGGGCTTGCGAATGGCCCAGGACTTGGGCGCCAGTTCACCGACCACGATGTGCAGGTACGAAATGATGAAGAACGCGGTGAAGAACGACACGCCCTTGATCACTTCCGGCGATTGGACACCCACCGCGCCCAGCAACGGCTCGAGGATGTGGGCGAACGCCGGCTCACCGACCCAACCCAGCCCCAGGGACGCCAGGGTGATACCCAACTGGCACGCCGACAGGTAGGCGTCGAGCTGGCTGTGGACGGTACGCAGGATGTGCCCCCGCCAGCCGTTCTGCTCGGCAATGGCTTCGACCCGGGTCGAGCGCAGTTTGACCATGGCGAATTCGGCCGCAACGAAAAAGCCGTTGAGCAAAACCAGGATCAGAGCAAAAAGAATCATGCCGAATTCGGCGAAGAGTGTAACGAGGGACAAGCCAGGGGAAGGGTCCATGATGGAGTTTTGCGGGTTCCGTATAGTCGTGGGAATTGGAAATGAGCGCCTGAAAAGCAGGCGCAAGTCGGTCAATGTAGCGGCTGACTCGGCGATTGCCTAGGGGCGTTCTCAATCGGCGGGGTTGGCAAGGCGTGTGCGAACCACCTGGGCCGGGGCGAAATGGCAGGTAAAGGTGCTGCCATGGCCGGGCACGCTGCTGATTTCCATGCGGGCGCGATGGCGCAGCAGGACGTGTTTGACGATGGCCAGGCCCAGCCCGGTGCCCCCGGTATTGGAGTTGCGGCTGGAGTCGACGCGGTAGAAGCGTTCGGTCAGGCGCGGCAGGTGCTTGCTGTCGATGCCGATGCCTGAATCGCGCACGCTCAGGTGCGCGCCTTGCTCATCGCCCCACCAGCGCACATGAATCCGGCCGTGCTCCGGCGTGTACTTGACCGCGTTGAACACCAGATTGGAAAACGCACTGCGCAGTTCCGCCTCGCTGCCTTTGAGCTGCACGGCCGGATCGGCTTCCAGGGTGATGGTCTGTTGCTTGGAGCCGGACAGTTCCTGGGCATCTTCGGCAATGATTTGCAGCAGGTCGTTGATCGGCACGGGCTGGTTGTCCGACGGGTAATCGGTGGCTTCCAGCTTCGCCAGCAGCAGCAAGTCGTTGAGCAGGGTCTGCATGCGTCCGCTTTGCTGGTGCATCTGCTGCAAGGCCCGGCTCCAGCGCGGGTTCACCTCCTCGACGTTGTCGAGCAGGGTTTCCAGGTAACCGCAGATCACCGTCAATGGCGTGCGCAGTTCGTGGGAAACGTTGGCGACGAAATCCTTGCGCATCTGTTCCAGCTGATGGATCCGCGTGACGTCGCGCACCAGCATCAAATGCTCATTGTTGCCATAGCGCGTGATGTACAACTGGATACGCAACCGATCATTGGTGGGCGAAGGAATTTCCAGCGGCTCGGCGTAATTGGCCTGCTCGAAATATTCCTTGAAGCGCGGATGGCGCACCAGGTTGGTCACCGGCTGGCCGCTGTCCTGGGGCGTCTTGAGGCCCAGCAGGGTCTCGGCGGCGCGGTTCCACCACTCCAGGTTGCCATCGCTGTCGAGCATGATCACCGCGTCCTTGAGCGCGGCGGTGGACTCCTGGACCCGGTCGATCACGGCTTGCAGGCGTCCGCGAACGCGCTGGTCGCGCCGTTGCAGGTGGTAGATGCTGTCGAACACCTCACCCCACAGGCCATAGCCGTCGGGCGGGGCTTCGTCGGGCTGATGCAGGCGCAGCCATTCATGCAGGCGCAGCAGCTGCTTGAGGGTCCAGGCCAGGTAAAGCCCGAGCCCGGCGGCCAGGCTCCAGCCGTAATAGCCGGTGATCAGCCCGATCAGCAAACAGCCGGTCACCAGCAACAACATGTGGCGAATCAGGGTGCCATGCCAGTTTTGATTCACGTGACGCGCGTCCTTGTCAGCTTGTCGGGCGGTAAGGGCTCGGATCAGGCCTTGGTCGAAAAACGATAACCGGTGCCGCGCACGGTTTGTACCAGATTCTCATAGGCATCGCCGAGCGCCTTGCGCAGGCGTCGGATGTGCACGTCCACGGTGCGTTCCTCGACGTAGACGTTGCCGCCCCAGACCTGGTCCAACAACTGTCCACGGGTGTAGGCCCGTTCCTGGTGCGTCATGAAGAATTGCAGCAGGCGGTACTCGGTCGGGCCCATCTCGGCGGGTTTGCCGTCGATGGTCACGCGGTGGCTGATCGGGTCGAGCAGCAGGCCACCGACTTCAATCGGCGCTTCGCCATCGGTCGGCCCGGCGCGGCGCAGCACGGCCTTCAGGCGCGCCACCAGCTCCCGTGGGGAGAACGGCTTGGTGATGTAGTCGTCGGCACCGACTTCCAGGCCCTGGATCTTGTTGTCCTCTTCGCCCTTGGCAGTGAGCATGATGATCGGAATATCGCCGGTCAACTCGTCGCGCTTGAGGCGCCGGGCCAGTTCGATGCCTGAGGTGCCAGGCAGCATCCAGTCCAGCAGGATCAGGTCGGGCTTGCGGTCGACGATGATGGCATGGGCCTGTTGAGAGTTTTCTGCTTCCATGCAGTCATAGCCGGCCATCTCCAACGCAACGGCAATCATCTCGCGGATGGGCGCCTCGTCGTCGACGATCAGAATGCTCCTGCCAACCATGGGGTAATCCTCTTGTCATTTAACTGTCTTGCGCCGCATTAGATAACGGAATTATTGCAGTCGTGTGACACTTATTTCATCGCCCGGCAGCAAGGGGGATCCTGGGCTACGCTTTTCAGTCCGAATCCTGACAACTACAAAGGAAGGTTTCCATGACACAAATGACTGTTTCTTTCAAAGCCCTGCTGATGGCTGCTGCCCTGACGCTGCCTGGATTGGCGATGGCAGCCGATCCTGCAATGGAAAAGGATGGCATGTTCACCGACCATAAGGGCATGACGCTTTACACCTTCGCCAAGGACTCGGCCGGCAAGTCGGTGTGCAATGACAAGTGTGCTGCCAATTGGCCGCCGCTGATGGCTGAGGCGGGTGATAAATCCATGGGTGACTGGACCGTGATCAAGCGTGAGGATGGCTCAATGCAGTGGGCCTATCAGGGCATGCCGCTGTACACCTTCGTGATGGACAAGAAGGCCGGAGACATGACCGGCGACGGCAAAATGGACGGTGCCTGGAAAGTTGCCAAGCCTGACTGACTCAGGTCTGCCAAGAGACGATGTGGCGAGGGGATTTATCCCCGTTGGGCTACGAAAGCAGCCCCAAGGCCGCGATCCCAGTCTGCCTGACACTACGAGATGTCAGGTTTCAGGGCTGCTTCGCAACCCAGCGGGGATAAATCCCCTCGCCACAAAAAGCGCCGCTCAGCGCAGCGCGTAATCCAGCACGATCCCCACGAAAATCGCCAGGCCGGCCCAGTGGTTGTGCAAGAAGGCCTCGAAACAGCGCATCCGGTCCCGGCCACGGGTGTACCAGAACTCCCAGGCGAAGCACGCGGCAGCGGCCACCAACCCCAAGTGGAACCAGCCACCCAGCTGGAATTTCGACCCGGCCAACAACAGGCAGCCCAAGGCCAGGCCTTGCAGCGTCAGGATGATCACCCGGTCGGCGTCGCCGAACAGGATCGCCGTGGACTTCACGCCGATGCGCAGGTCATCGTCCCGGTCGGTCATTGCGTAGTAGGTGTCGTAGCCCACCGTCCACAGCAGGTTGGCGATGTACAGCAACCAGGCGGCCGCGGGCAGATGCCCGGTCTCGGCGGTGAACGCCATCGGCATGCCCCAGGAGAACGCCGCACCCAGCACCACTTGCGGGTAGTAGGTATAGCGCTTCATGAACGGGTAACTGAACGCCAGCGCCAGGCCACCGAGGGACAGCAGGATGGTCGGGGCATTGGTGCACAGCACCAGCAGGAAGCTCACGCTCATCAGCACGGCGAAGAACACCAGCGCCTCTTTCGAACTGATCTTGCCGCTCACCAGCGGGCGCTGCTCGGTGCGTTTGACGTGGCCATCCACCTTGCGGTCGGCCCAGTCATTGATCACACAGCCGCCGGCGCGGGTCAGCACCACGCCGAGCACGAAAATCACCACGTTGGCGATGGACGGCGATCCTTCACCGGCAATCCACAACGCCCACAATGTCGGCCACAGCAGCAGGTAGATGCCGATGGGCTTGTCCATGCGAGTCAATTGCACGAAGTCCCACGCCCTTGGGTTCAGGCGATTCAAGGATTTGAGCAGTTGCACGTACATCAGCAATTCTCCGAATAGGCGCGGGCGACGGTCCACAAGCGCGGCAGGAAGATTTCCGCCACCAGCACGCTCAACGCACCGCGATCGAAACGTGAACGGCGACCCCACAGGCCGCTGGCGCGTACGTCTTGCGGCAATCCGGCCTCGGGGTAATGGCAAACTTCGATGGCCCTGCGCTGGAACGCCTGGTCGCAAAACAGCAGTTCGCCCAGGGAGCGGCTGCCCAACTCGTCCATCTGCAACCCGTCACCCTGCAAGGCGCTGCGCGCCGCCACGCTGCGGGCGAACACCCAAGGCTGGTCGCGGCCGCGCAGATACACTTCGCGTACCCAGCCCTCGCTGCCCTCGGCCAGGTCCAGCGCTGCACATTCGTCGGCGCGCAATGGCTGCCAGCCTTCGAACAAGGGCGTCACGTCGAAGTGGCCGTCCGAGAGACGTGTGAGGCGCCGGGTCAGGGATCCTTCGTCGAACAGCCAGTCGAGTACACCCGCGTCGGGACGGGGCGACAGCAGGTGCTGGGGCAGCCATTGGAGTGTAGGAAATATCGAATTTGTATGCGGCACAGAGGTCTTGAATGGCAGCAAATGAGGTCGCGAGCTTACCATGTCGGGCGCGGGTTTTGACGGGGCCGGCCTGTCGCCTGCCGATCGTGCTTGCATCTGTGGCAAGCGATCAGTACAAAACGGCCCTGAGCCGGAAAATATCGGCCAAGGCCTGACATATCGAGGAAGAATTGGAATGAAGAAGTGGCAATGTATCGTCTGTGGCCTGATCTACAACGAAGCTGATGGCTGGCCTGACGATGGCATCGCGCCCGGCACCCGCTGGGAGGACGTACCGGCAGACTGGCTGTGCCCGGACTGCGGCGTCGGCAAGATGGATTTCGAAATGATCGAAATCAACTGATCGTTTCATCAAGGGGAGAGCAACATGAGTGCACCTGTCGTTATCGTCGGTACTGGGCTGGCCGGTTATAACCTGGCCCGGGAGTTTCGCAAGCTCGACAGCGAAACCCCGTTGCTGCTGATTACCGCGGACGATGGTCGCTCGTATTCCAAGCCGATGCTTTCTACGGGCTTTGGCAAGAACAAAGACGCCGACGGCCTGAGCATGGCCGAACCGGGGGCCATGGCCGAGCAGCTCAAGGCCGAAGTACGCACCCACACCCGTATCAGCGGCATCGATCCGGGGCACAAGCGGCTGTGGATCGGCGAGGAGGCGGTGAACTACCGCGACTTGATCCTGGCCTGGGGCGCCGAAACCGTACGCGTGCCGGTGCAGGGCGATGCAGCGGACCTGATCTTTCCCATCAACGACCTGGAAGACTACGCCCGCTTCAGGGCCGCGGCCGCCGGCAAGCGCCGGGTGTTGCTGCTGGGCGCCGGCCTGATTGGCTGCGAGTTCGCCAACGACCTGAGCCTGGGGGGCTACGAAGTGCAACTGGTGGCGCCGTGCGAGCAAGTCATGCCGACGCTGTTGCACCCGGCCGCTGCGGCAGCGGTCCAGGCCGGGCTGGAAAGCCTTGGCGCGCGTTTCCACCTGGGCCCAGTGCTCAACCGCTTGCAGAAGGTCGCAGATGGGCTGGAGGCGCACTTGTCCGACGGCCAGGTGATCGCCTGCGACCTGGTGGTCTCGGCCATCGGCCTGCGACCACGCATCGATCTGGCCGCCGCCGCTGGCCTCGTGGTCAACCGCGGCGTCGTGGTCGATCGTCACCTGAAAACCTCCCACGCCAACATCTACGCCCTGGGCGACTGCGCCGAGGTGGACGGTTTGAACCTGCTGTATGTCATGCCGCTGATGAGCTGCGCCCGGGCCCTGGCTCAAACCCTGGCCGGCAATCCGACTGCCGTCAGCTACGGCGCCATGCCGATTACCGTGAAAACCCCGGTGTGCCCCTTGGTGGTGTCGCCTCCACCGCGAGGCAGTGAGGGTGTATGGAGCGTCGAAGGGCAGGGCGCGGATATCAAGGCCCTGTGCCGTGACGCGCAAGGCAATCTGTTGGGCTACGCCCTGACAGGCACGGCGGTGATGGAGAAACTGGCGCTGAACAAGGAGCTTCCAGCTCTGCTGGCGTAAATACTGGTCGTTCTGTCGCAAAAACCCTACTTTTGGCCCCACAAAGGTCGCCCGCCCACTGGCGCGGTTTTCGGCACCGTGCCATCCTCACTCCCGTCTGCCGCAGAGTAGAGCCTGCGGCGCCTTAGGGGTTGTTCCAAAGAGAACAGCACGGACATAACAACAAAAAAACCGTCAAAGGGGCTTCATTCATGCGTAAACCAGAACTCGCCGCCGCCATCGCGGAAAAAGCAGACCTCACCAAAGAACAAGCCAACCGCGTCCTCAACGCCGTCCTCGAAGAAATCACCGGCGCCCTGCACCGCAAGGACAGCGTGACCCTGGTGGGCTTCGGCACTTTCCTGCAACGCCACCGCGGCGCCCGCACTGGCAAGAACCCGCAGACCGGTGAGCCAGTGAAGATCAAGGCCAGCAACACCGTTGCCTTCAAGCCAGGCAAGTCCTTGAAAGAAAGCGTCAACCCATAATTGCTACGAGTACCTCGGCCAGGGGGAAGCAAGCAGCAATCAAAAGGGCATACCGATGAATCGGTATGCCCTTTTTTGTGCGGGGTTGCTGGCTGTGGCCCGGCATTCAGTGTGGGAGCGAGCTTGCTCGCGATAGCGGTGGGTCAGCTTGCTTCAATGGTTGTCGGTACTGTCGTCATCGCGAGCAAGCTCGCTCCCACATCGGAACGGCGTCAAGCCTGATGGCATGCATAACGACAAACAAGTGTGGGAGCGAGCTTGCTCGCGATGACGTCCGCCTAGTCAGCGGAAATCTTCGGCTGCGCCAATCGCTTCAAGGCCGCCTTGCGCTCTTGGATTGGCAATTTGCCCAGCTTTTCCACCGCCGCATAAAACGCAATCCAATCACCGTCCTCTTGCTTGAACAGCGCCGCAAACGCCGGCACCCACTGGTCATACAGCCCGAACGGCAGCAACCGTGCATTGTTCAATGGGGCATAGACCCAGGCGTCGTAGCGTTTGTCGCCCGCCCATTGGGTATCGCGCAGGTGTTCATAGTCGATGCGCAAGCGTTCGAATTGCGCTGCTTTGCGTTGGCGCATCTGTTCGGCTGTCAGCGGTTGGGCGTAGAGGGTTTCCAGGCGCTGGCGGGTGCCGAGGATCAGTTGGATGAATTGGTCGCGCTGACGTACCTGCTTGCCGTTATCCGGCGCCAGTGCGCGGCTGGCACGCCATTGCCGGGTGCCTTCCTGTTCGACGAAGGTGGCGAAAGACTCATTGAATTCGGTGTCGTCCTTTACATAAAACCGCTGGTGCGCCAGTTCATGAAAGATCAGCGTCGCCAGGCGCTCGTCGCCCCAATGCATCATCGAGCTCAGGATCGGGTCGTTGAACCAGCCCAGCGTCGAATAGGCCTCTACACCGCCGATCGCCACGTCCATGCCCTGCAAGCGCTGCAAGGCGGCCTCGCCACGGGCGGCGCCCTGGCTGTAATAACCGCGATAGGCCACGCAACCGGCAATGGGAAAGCAATGATTTTGCGGCGCCAGGGAAAACTCTGGCGTGGCGAAGACATTCCAGACGACGAACGGCCGGCCAATGTCTGCGTACAGGCGATAGCTTTGATTGTCCGGTAGATGCAAGTGATCACTGGCAAACGCCCGTGCCTCGCGCGCCTGGGCCAGGTGTGCCTTGAGTCGGGTATCGCGAGCAGGGTCGGCAATGACCTGGTCGATAGGCTCCCGGGCCTGCAACAACCGCAACTGCCCGCCGACCAGTTGGCTGTAATAACCGACGCTGGCGCAACCGTTCAGTAACAAAAGGAGGAGGCCTGGAAACAAAATCTGGAAAACACGGTCGAGTAACCGATGGCTTGAACGCGGCCTGATCAATTGGAATCACCCTGGGAAGTCTGCCCACAAGACTATCTCGCCTGCCTGGAGCTTCGCTATGCGCGTGTTGATGCTGACGAGTGGCCTGTTGTTGCTCACCGGTTGTGCCGGCTTGCCTGACCCCGATCCCTCCCAAGCGTGGATCGACCTGGGAAACCAGCAGGACACCGCGCTACAAGCGCTGGAAGTCGATGACAAGATGTCCGTCGACCGACGTTATTTCGAAGTGCAACCCGGTAGCCATGAACTGACGGTGCGTTATCAATTTGCCGTCGAACCCGGCAATATCGGCCCGGAGGCCGAGCCGCTGTGGCGCGATTGCCGATTGAACGTGACGTTCAAAGACTTCAATGCCGGCCAACGCTACCAACTGCAGGCCGGCAGCATTGGTTTCCGGCCGTGGGCCAAGCTGTACGATCAGCAGCGCAAAGTGGTGGGGCAAGGTACACCGGCGGGCTGCCAACAGACGTGATTGGCGCTATGCTCAGTGCCTGATCTTCAGGACATACACCATGCGCTTATCCCTGCTACTACTGGCCCTGGTCTCCATGAGCGGTTGCGCGACGAGCCCGCTGCCCCAGGTTGACCCGAACATGGCGTGGGTTGATTTCGCGACCCCCATGCCGGGCGGCAAAATGCTGATGGCTGAAAGCCTGGACGGCCAGCGATTGCGAGACGGGCGGTTCTTCCAGGTTTCGCCCGGCAGCCACGAATTGAAAGTGCGCTTCGACTTCGAAGTGTTCAGTGGCGGTGGCCTGGGCATGCAAGCCGAACCGCAAGAGCGGCTGTGCTACATGCTTGTGCGTTACGATCATTTCGAGGCCGGCCAACGCTATCGGCTGGAGGCTCGCAACCTGGCATTCACACCCAGCGCCCGGCTCTATGACGCCAAGCGTCAAATCGTGGCCGAAGAGCGGCAAGTCAACTGCGTTCCGTAGGGCGTCCTAGCGGTCGTTCTTCTGGTAGATGATCTTCTTCGTGCCGTTTTCGCAAGTGCCCACCACCATGTTCTGGTCGTGGACTTCGGCATTCGTGACGATTTCCAGCGTGTAGGACGCCACGTTGTTTGCCTGGATCTTCGCTTCGATTTCCGCTTTCAGCTCTTCACAGGATTTGGGTGCTGCAAGGGCTGATGCAGCGAATGCGCAGCCGATGACTACCAGGGCTGATCGTTTCATGTTCGAATTCCTCATGGCAGCGTGCACTGCCTGTGCACTGAAACTGCGGCTTCATTCGATCATCATTGTGCCAGGGTAAACAGCTCCACCGCATTCAATAAAATCGCAGCCTTCGCCAGCGCCTGCCAAGGCTGCGATCCGTTTCACGCGTCAGTTCACCAGCGTCGCATCCAGGGTGATCCGGGCGTTCAGCACCTTGGAAACCGGGCACCCTTCCTTGGCTTTCTTGCTCAGCTCATCGAATTGCGCCTGGCTGGCGCCGGGGATTTTTGCCTTGAGCACCAGCTTGACCGCCGTGATCGCGAAACCGCCCTCGACCTGGTCCAGGGTCACTTCGGCGTTGGTGTCGATACTGTCGGCCTTGAGCCCGGCTTCGCCGAGGATCATCGAAAAGGCCATGGAAAAGCAGCCGGCATGGGCCGCGCCGATCAATTCCTCGGGGTTGGTGCCCTTGCCGCCTTCGAATCGCGCCTTGAAGCCATAGGGCGCTTCGCGCAACACACCGGTTTCCGTGGAAATGGAACCGATACCGGTTTTCAGGTCACCTTCCCAATGAGCCGATGCTTTCTTGATGATAGCCATGTCTGCCTCCTGAAGATCCGGCGCGAGAGACGCGCCTGTGTATTTTTTAGCTGCCTGGGTTGTGAGGATAGACCGCCTGTAAAAGTTCACCTTGTCGATTAGCCGACGAATTTAGTAGGAAATTTCGTCGCAACTATTGAAACTCGGGTATATGCCCACATTGCATGGCACACACCTTTAGAAACGGCAGGCTTTGCCCGTAGGAAAAGCCCGGAACGCCGTTGGAGATCCTGGCCCATGAAACAGCTGTCCGACGTGAAATTCTCAACCCTCGATCTGGTGCCTGTCCGCGCCGATGGCAATGCCGCCCAATCCTTGCGTAACTCGCTGGACCTGGCGCAGCACGTGGAACAATACGGCTACACCCGCTTCTGGGTGGCCGAGCACCACAACATGGACGGTATCGCCAGTTCGGCCACGGCGGTGCTGCTGGGTTACCTGGCGGGGGGCACGTCGACCATTCGCGTCGGCTCCGGCGGCGTCATGCTGCCCAATCACGCACCGTTGATCATCGCCGAACAGTTCGGCACGTTGGAAAGCCTCTACCCGGGTCGAATCGATTTGGGCCTGGGACGTGCGCCAGGTTCCGACCAGATGACCGCCCGGGCGCTGCGTCGCGAGCGCTCCGGCAGCGCGGACGATTTTCCCGAGGACGTGGCCGAACTGATGCGCTACCTGGGCCCGCGTACCCCGGATCAACGCATCATCGCGATGCCCGGCACGGGGACCAACGTGCCAGTATGGCTGCTGGGCTCGAGCCTGTTCAGCGCCCAGTTGGCTGGTGAGCGCGGTTTGCCCTACGCATTCGCCTCCCATTTCGCACCGCGCTATATGCACGAGGCGATTCGCATCTACCGTAACCACTTCAAACCGTCGGCGGTGCTCGACAAGCCTTATGTGATGCTCGGCGTGCCGCTGGTGGCAGCGGATACCGACGAACAGGCTGATTACCTGGCAACGTCGGTGTACCAACGAATCCTGGCGTTGATGCGTGGCCAGAGCCTGGTGCAGCGTCCGCCGGTCGAGACCATGAACGGTCTCTGGTTGCCCCATGAGAAAGAGGCGGTCGGCGATTTCCTGGGCTTGGCCATGGTCGGCGGCCCGCAGAAAATTCGCGCCAGGCTGCAAGTGCTGATCGAGCAGACCCAGGCCGATGAGCTGATTTTCACCAGTGACCTTTACGAGCACGCCGATCGCCTGCACTCCTACGAGTTGTTGGCGCAGGTCATGAAAGGCTGAATGACACCCACGAAAAAGCCGACGCGTTGCGTCGGCTTTGATGTTCGAAAAGAATCACTTTTTATAGATGATTTCTTTCGTACCGCCCTCACAGGTGCCGACGACTTTTCCGTCAGCCGCTGCGCCTTTATCGACGACTTCCAGCGAATAACCTGACACGCCCTTGGCGTCCAGCTTCGCCGCGATTTCGCTCTTCAGCTCTTCGCAGGGCTTACCGGCCGCAAACGCACCACCGGCGAGGCTCAGCAAACCCAGGGCCACCATCAACTTTTTCATCGCTCGCACTCCTTGGTCGGATCAAATAGGGCAGGTATTGGAAAGCGTATTGCGCAGACCATAGCGCATCGCCACTCCCTATGGCACTCCGCCAGCGTGCAAGTTCAAAGAACCTCAGCTATTGGCAATACGGAAGCCGACTTTGATGGTCACCTGAAAGTGTGCGGCCCGGCCATTTTCGATGTGTCCCCGGGTTTCCGTGACTTCGAACCACTCCAGATGCTTGAGGCTTTTGCTGGCCTCGGCCAGGGCATTGTTGATGGCATCTTCAATGCTGGTGGGAGACGAGCCGACCAGTTCGACTTTTTTGTAGGTGTGGTGATCACTCATGGGGATTTCTCCTTGGTTGTGTTTAACAGCCTAGCAGCGATTTTTCGTCTTACGTGTGTCGTCGTTGGCGCGCTGAAGTTCAGATTTACTGCACTTTCAGAAACGACCGGAGTCCCAATTCACACACGCCACTCAACCACTGCAGGAGAGAGCCACCATGGCCAGCAATTCGTTACGCAAAGCCTCGTTGCAAAGCATGGAAGCCGAGATCGAGAGTCTGCTCAAGTCGTTGGAAAGCCTGAAGGATGACGCTTCGGACGAGTCGCGTAAGACCCTCAAATCGCTCAAGGCCAATGCCGAGAGCGCGCTGAAACATTCCCGCCATCTGCTCAGCGACGCCTATGAAGAGGTCAAGGTGAAAACCCGTGAAACCGGGATCGCCACCCGCGACTATGCGCAGGAACACCCATGGACCACGGCCGGTGTCGCGGTCGGTGCGCTGGGTTTGCTGGCTGCTTACTTGCTGTGTAAACGCGGTGACTGAGTCGGTTGGCTCAGCTCATGCCTGAGCCACTGGGCCAATTGTCGAGCGCGCCCGTCCGCGGCGCGCTTGGGTAGCCATAACGCCAGTCGCGCCGTGGTTTCATCGAAACCCCACGGCGCGACCAGGCGACCGGCGCGCACATCCTCGGCCACCAGCGGCTCGGGCGCGATCGCCACGCCTAACCCCGCTACGGCGGCCTCCAGCAAGTAATACAAATGCTCGAATCCTTGCCCGAACTTCAGTGCCTGGGGTTCCAGGGCGTTTTGTCGTGCCCAGGTCGGCCACGCCTGAGGGCGGGACGTGGTGTGCAGCAACGGCTCGTCCAGCAGCGCCCTGGCCGGTGCCGCCTGCAAGCGGGCGAATCCGGCGTAGTGGGGGCTCATCACGGGGCCGATCCGCTCGCTCACCAGTTCGTACACTTGCATGTCGGCCGGCCAGGGCGGCTCGGCGAATACCAGCAAGGCGTCCAGCCCCGGTCGCCTGGGGTCCAGGTCGCCTTCGCCGGCGGACAGGTGCAGGCGCAAATCCGGAAGGTCGGCGTTGAGCCTGCCCAGGCGGGGAATAAACCATCGCGCCAGCAGGCTACCCGAGCAGCCCAGGACAAACGGGGCGTCTGCCGTGCTTTGCTTCAGCTGCGCGCAAGCGCTGCGTAACCGCTCGAACGCTTCGGCGCTGGCGTCTCGCAGGCGCAAGCCGGCATCTGTGAGTTTCAAGCCGCGCCCGTCCTTGATGAACAAGCTGACGCCCAAATGCTCCTCCAGCACTTTCAGCTGTCGACTCACGGCCCCATGGGTAACGTGCAGGTGTTCGGCCGCCTGGCTTACGCTATTCAGGCGGGCGGTGGCCTCGAAGGCGCGCAAGGCGTTGAGGGGGGGCAGGTCCTGGCTCATGTTATCTGTGAGTTTTCCTGACAGGTTGTGGCGATCTTATCGGTTTTCACTGAGAGATGTCAGGGGTAGAGTGAGCGTCATTGTCTTTCAACGCATTTGCCTGGAGCGCCCGATGACCCAGCCTACGACCCCTTTCAACCTGCGCAGTGGCCCCGATGCCAACGGTCTGTTCGGTGCATTCGGCGGCCGCTATGTGGCCGAGACCCTGATGCCGCTGATCCTTGATCTGGCCCGTGAATACGACGTGGCGAAGGACGATCCTGCCTTCATTGAGGAACTGGCCTACTTCCAGCGCGACTACGTCGGTCGTCCGAGCCCGCTCTACTTCGCCGAGCGCCTGACCGAATACTGCGGCGGCGCCAAGATCTACCTCAAGCGTGAAGAGCTGAACCACACCGGCGCGCACAAGATCAACAACTGCATCGGCCAGATCCTGCTGGCGCGGCGCATGGGCAAAAAACGCATCATCGCCGAGACCGGCGCCGGCATGCACGGCGTGGCGACCGCAACCGTGGCCGCGCGTTTTGGCCTCGATTGCGTGATCTACATGGGCACCACCGACATCGAACGCCAACAGGCCAACGTGTTCCGCATGAAGCTGCTGGGTGCTGAAGTCATCCCGGTGGTCGCCGGCACCGGCACCCTGAAAGATGCCATGAACGAGGCCCTGCGCGACTGGGTCACCAATGTCGACAGCACGTTCTACCTGATCGGCACGGTGGCGGGCCCGCATCCGTACCCGGCCATGGTGCGCGATTTCCAGGCCGTGATCGGCAAGGAAACCCGCGATCAACTGCAAGCCCAGGAAGGTCGCCTGCCGGACAGCCTGGTGGCGTGCATCGGCGGCGGCTCCAACGCCATGGGCCTGTTTCACCCGTTCCTGGACGACAAGGGTGTCGAGATCATCGGCGTCGAAGCCGCCGGTTATGGCATCGAGACCGGTAAGCACGCGGCGAGCCTGAACGGCGGCGTCCCCGGTGTGCTGCACGGCAACCGTACCTTCTTGCTCCAGGACGACGACGGCCAGATCATCGACGCCCATTCGATTTCCGCGGGGCTCGACTACCCCGGTATCGGCCCGGAACATGCCTGGTTGCACGACATTGGCCGCGTCCAGTACACCTCGGTCACTGACGCCGAAGCCTTGGAAGCCTTTCACAAATGCTGTCGTCTGGAAGGGATCATTCCTGCACTGGAAAGCGCCCATGCCCTGGCGGAAGTGTTCAAGCGCGCACCTGACCTGCCGAAGGATCACCTGATGGTGGTCAACCTGTCCGGCCGTGGCGACAAAGACATGCAAACCGTGATGCACCACATGGAACAGTCCCAGCAGGAGAAACACTGATGAGCCGCCTGCAAACCCGTTTTGCCGAACTCAAGGAACAGAACCGCGCCGCCCTGGTGACTTTCGTCACGGCTGGCGACCCGGACTACGACACGTCGCTGGCGATCCTCAAGGGCCTGCCGGCGGCCGGTGCCGACGTGATCGAGCTTGGCATGCCGTTCACCGACCCGATGGCCGACGGCCCGGCGATCCAGTTGGCAAACATCCGCGCCCTGGGGGCCCAGCAGAACCTGGCGAAAACCCTGCAAATGGTTCGCGAGTTCCGCAAAGACAACACGCAGACACCGCTGGTGTTGATGGGCTATTTCAACCCGATCCACCGTTATGGTGTGCAGCGTTTCATTGGTGAGGCGCTGGATTGCGGGGTGGATGGCCTGATCGTGGTGGACCTGCCGCCCGAACACAACAGCGAACTGTGCGAGCCCGCCCAGGCGGCAGGCCTGGACTTCATCCGCTTGACGACGCCGACCACTGACGATGTGCGTTTGCCGACGGTGCTCAACGGCAGTTCGGGTTTTGTGTACTACGTGTCGGTGGCCGGCGTGACCGGCGCGGGCGCCGCGACACTGGAGCACGTGGAAGAAGCCGTGGCGCGCCTGCGTCGCCATACCGACCTGCCCATCAGCATCGGTTTCGGTATCCGTACGCCGGAGCAGGCCGCTGCCATCGCACGGTTGGCCGACGGGGTGGTGGTGGGTTCGGCGCTGATCGACCATATCGCCAGCGCCGACACATCGGAACAAGCGATCGATGGTGTGTTGAGCTTGTGTGCGGCCCTGGCTGATGGTGTGCGCAAGGCGCGTCTGGGCTGATTCCTGGTTCGGCTCGCAGCCAAAATAAAAGGGTTCGGAACAGGGTTCCGAACCCTTTTTTGTGCGCTGCAAGAAGACGCATGGCGCTATTGGCCAGTGAGTTCAGCGAGGAACGCTTCAAATGATTCGCATACGAACGCCAGATCCTCTTCATCCATCAAGTACAGGTAAATATTCCCGAAGTCAGCTTCCTTGACGGATAAGAGGAAGGAATTGCCACCGTGATCGTACGCAAAGGGGATCATTTGTTTTAGCGACGGAACATCGTCCGTCAAGTCGCGATAGACCGTTTCGATAGGCGCTTGTCCGTATTTGATCGGAGTGAACCCACCCAGCAAGAAATCATTCTCGCTGCTGCTCTCAGACAAATCGCCGCCGTTGTGCTTTAGATAAAATTGCCTAAAGGCTGTCGGTAATTCCACATTGAATTGTTCTTGGAACTCATTCAACTCTTGCACCGAGAGGGCGCGTTCGGATTCTTCGAGGGTCAGCTGCATTTGGATACTCCTTTTGTTCTGCTCTTGAAGCGAGCTGGGTGGGTATAGGCCTTGCCTGTAGCTGCTTTGTACTGAGCGACGCCGCCGTTATGGCTTATGCCATTGTGGGCGTTTTGCTTGATGAGCTGCATCGTGCCTGTGTTGGTCTTGGGATCGTAATCATCCAGGTGGTGCCATACATGACCGGACGGCGTAGTTTTTTGACTCAAGTTGGCCGCCTTGTTTGCGGCCTCGAAGTCTTTCCCGTAGTCCCCGGTGTATTCAATTCTAACGATTGGGTTCACGCCGGGTTTCTTGTTGTAAAGCGCGTCACTTTCAGAATAGTCGAGACCTCCACCGGGTGTCTTCGTGACGCCTGTGTACCCACGGTCTTTCAGTTTTATCAGCGGGTCGACTGCAAGGCCTAGAGGGTCTGCATAGCCGATAGGGTTGGGCGCATAGGCATAAAAATTAAGACCCCCGGCCAAGCCTATTGGGTCGGGCGTAGTGAAGCGACCCACGTCTGGATCGTAAAACCTGAGAACGTTGTAGTGCAGCCCAATTTCTCGATCGAGGTACTGTCCTTGGAACCTCAGGTTTTGCTCTTCGATGAAGTAGGGTTCACGAATTTCCTGAAGGGGGTTACCCCACACCTCAAAGCGAGCTTGCCAGACGCTACGCCCGTCGGCCTCTGTGAGTTGTTCTGGCAGGCCGTTCAGGTCGTTGTGGTAATAACGGACTTTCTGATGCGCGCCGTATCCATCGATCCGCGCAAGGGGGTCGTAGGTGTTATCCGTATAAAGATAAAGGCTGGTCTGGTTGTACCGACTTTCCTGCAACAAGCGCATGCCATCCCAGGTGAAGCGGGTTTCGCCCAGCGGGTAACCATTGTTGTCGTGTTCGGTCTTGGCGATGCGCCGGCCCAGCGGGTCGTAGGCCATTTTCACCACGCTGCCATTGTCGTTGCGCACTTCAATCAAGCGGCTGTTGGCGTCGTAGGCAAAGTGCTGTACGCCGCGTTTGGCGCTGCGCTTCTCGATCATCCGGCCGAAGGCGTCGTAGCGGTAGCGCTTGTCCTGGTAGGTCAGCAGTTTGTTGTGCACCACCAGCCCGGCGCCGGGGGCCGGGCCGTCCAGCAGGTTGGCGGCGGCGTCGTAGGTGAAGGTCTCGCGCTGGCCGTGCAGGCTGTCCTGGCTGGCGATGATGCGGCCGGTGGCGTCGTAGTGCAGTAGCTGGCGCTGTTGCCCGGTGGGTTGCTGGTCGAGTTTGCCGATCAGGTTGTCGGCGGGGTCGTACTCGAAGTGTTTTTGCACCGCCGCCGGCAACAGCGAGGGTTGACTACTGTGACGGCGTTGCCGTGCGCGCAGGCGGCCGCTGCGGTCGTATTCGCTGCGGGTGCTGATCTGCCCTTGGGTGCGCAGCACTTCGCGGTGCAGGCGGTCGCGTTCGAAGTCGCTGATGACCTGGCCGTCGAGGTTGATCTGGTGCAGGTGGCCGCTGCCGTAGTACAGGCGGTTGACCCAGCGGCCATCGGGCAGTTGGGTCTGGATCAGGTTGCCGAGTTCGTCGTAGTGGTGTTGCAGGCTGCCGCCGGCACTGTTCTCGGCGAGCAACTGGCCGAGGGCGTCGTAGACGAAGCTCAGGGTCTGGGCGTTGCCCTGCAGGTCGGTGAAGGTGACGGCGGTGAGTCGGTCCAGCGGGTCGTAGCTGTATTCAGTGCGGCCATCGTCGGTGACTTTGGCGATCAGCCGGCCCACGGCGTCGCGTTCCAAGCGATGGACGATGGGCGCCGGCGGTGTTTCGGGAATGAGCGCCAGGCCCGTGCCGTACGGCGCAGGCATCGCCGTCACCGCTGCGACGTTGTCGAGGCGGTCGTAGTCGTAGCGCTTGGCACTGCCATCCAGGTCTTGTTGTTCGGTCAACCGATCCCCGGCATCCCAAGCAAACCGGTAGCTCTCGCCATTCTCGTTGGTCAGCTCTTGCAGCCGGCCGAAGCTGTCGTAGGCGAACTGCACTTGCCGGCCCTGGGCGTCGGTGCGTTGGCGGACCTGGCCGCGGCGGTTGTGTTGGTAAAGCGTGGTGTGCCCGGCCGGGTCGGTGTAGCCGATGAGGTGGCCGGCGGTGTCGCGCAGGTAGTATTCGGTGCGGCCGTCCGGTAATTGGCTGCTGAGCAAACGTCCCTGGGCGTCGTAGCTCAATTGGGTGCGCTCGCCGAGGGCGTCGGTGATGGTGTGCAGGTAACCGCGGGCGTCGTAGCTCAAGCGCGTCGGGTAACCCGAGCAATCGACGTGTTCCACCAATTGGCCGAACGGGTTCCAGCGCAGCTTTTTGCTCTTGCCGGTGGCGTCGATGATCTCCACGACCTGGCCATGGGCGTCGTAGCGGTAGCGGGTGATGTGGCCCAGAGGGTCGGTTTGCGCCGTGCAGTTGCCGCGTTGGTCGTAGCGGTATTTCCAGCTGTTGCCGGCGGCGTCGGTGTCTACCAGCGGCAGGGCCCAGTGTTCGAGCCATAACGTCGAACTGCTGCGGCCCAGCGGGTCGGTTTCGCTGAGCAGGTTGCCGGCTTCGTCGTAGCTGAATTGGTATTGGCCGCCCTGTGGATCGGTGGCGCCGAGCATCTGGCGCTCATCGTTCCATTCGAACAGCCAGGTCTGGCCGAGGTTGTCAGTGAACTGGGTGATCTGGTGCTGGCTATTCCAGTGCCGGGTGCTGACGCGTTGCAGGCTGTCGCTGATGCGCGTGGTGCCAGCCTTGAGGTCATAGTCGAACTGGTAGGCATCGCCTTCGTCGGTCCAGTGCCGGACCACGCGCCATTCCTGATCGTCGATCAGGGCCCATTCGTAGAAGCAGTGCAGGCCGGTGGGCAACTGGTGCTCGACCATCCGTTGCCCGGCGTCGTAGCGGAAGCGCCGTTGCACCTGGCCGGTGGCGTCGCGCACTTCGGCGAGGGTGTTGGCCGCGTCGTAGACGTAGCTGACCAGCACTTCCCGCGATTGGTCGGGGTAGAGGCGTTCAATGTGGGTGACGCGTTCGCCTTCCCGGATCAGCTCGACTTGCACCCGCTCGAAGGTGTCGCGCAGTCGCACCAGGCGTCCGGCGTCGTCGTAGTCGAGGTGGATGCGGTTGTCGTTGCGGTCGCCCAGTTGGCTCAGGCGCAAGTGTGATGGGTTGGCCGGCGAAGGTTCGAACAAACGGTACAGGCCGTCTGCGCTTTCGATCAGCAATTGCCCGTTCACATGGCGGCGCACGGCCAGGCCTTCGCCGGCGCTGAACACCGCGCCGCCCAAGGGGATGGAACCCATGTCGATGGGCCGGCCCTGTTCGTCGGTGTAGACCAGGGTTTCGCCACCCTCGGGATGAGGCTGGATTTGCACCTGGACTTCGTAGGCGACGCTCCAGCCGGTGCCGAACAGGCTGTTCCGGCGTTCGTCACGGCTGTTGTAGACGCGCTGCCAGTCAATCGGCAGGATGCCGGGCAAGACGAAATCCAGTTCCTCGTCACCGCCCAATACTTTGGCGCCTGTGGCGGCGTGCACCGGGTTCGACGAGCCCATGGCGGCGTTGGCGGCCGCGTTCGCCGCGCTGCTGGCGGCCATGGACACCGCGCCGCCCACCAGCATGCACGGCAGTTTGCTGAAGAACTTGCCCTTGCCGCCCTTGAGCATCAGCAGTGCGGTGACTGCCAGGCCTACGCCGGGGGTCTTGCCGCTGCGAATCTCGCGCACCACCACCGAACCGCCGCCAATGGTCACGTTGGGCGAAATCAGCCCGGACGACACCACCGTCGCATCGCAAGTACTGCGGTCGCCGCTGCGCACGGCGGGCTGGCCGTTGATGGTCACTTTGTCGGAGCCTTCGGCCATGAACTGCGGTGGCATCGGTGGATGCTTGGTGCAGATGACCAGGTCTTCGGGCTTGGGCACGGCACCGGGGGCGGGCGTGGCGACGGTGGGGCGCCACATCTGCGAGAAAAACTCCCCGGCCATGTCCAGGTAGCTGGGCTCTTGTTCAGGCTCCGGCGTTTCAAGCTCGGTGCCGGCCGGGGCAACGTGGGATTCAATCGCCCCGGCGGCGCGGGCAGCGGGAATGTTGTTGGTGAGGGTGTCCTTGGAACCGGTGAGGATGTTGGCCTGCACCGTGGGTGGAAAGAGGGCGTTGCCGATGCCCTCGCATAAATTGCTCAGGCCTTTGTCGGCCCCGGTCTTGCTCATGGCCAGGCCGACGATGGTGCCCACCACCAGGCCCAGGACGAAGCAACCCAGGCCGCCAGTAACGACGGTGATGCCCGTGGCCGCGACCACGGCGGCGGTCGCCAGGGCGGTGATCGCGATGTTCGCCGCCACCTCCAATACGCCGCCCAGGATGTCGGCCATCATTGAGGTGTGGTTCAGTGCATCGCCCAGGCGAGCGGCCCAGAGTGCGTCAGACATGGCGAATAGTCATGCACAAGGCTGAGCGCTTACGTGATGCGATGCCTTCCATTGGCTTTTTTTCCTGGTCGGTTACGGCATGCTCATCAAGGCCATTCTCAGGCGCTTGATCAGTTTTGGGGTCTTGAGGCAGTCGGCCGGGCGTTTGTTGCCCAAGGCGGGCACGGTCTGTTCCAGCCACCATAGGCCTTCCTTGAGCCCCCTTTTGCCGTAGAGCACCACGGCCATGTCGAGCTGGTCGTCCATGGCCTTGGCCAGCGTGCGAGCGTTATCGTCCAGGTAGTCCTCTTCGTACAGCCGCACGAACGTTTGCCAATCGGCGTCGCCGACGTATTCGTCTTCCAGTCCCATTTTAAAAACCTGCAAAGGAAATCAAGTTGCTGCCGGTCGGGTTTCGCGCCGACGGCGCCAGGATCCCATCATATCCATTAGCTTTGGCCCAGGCGCCGATTTGATGGGTCTGGGTGTATTTGTCGCCGGTGATGCTCTTGAGGGAAACACCCAACTGCTTGCGCACATCGGCCCGGGTCAGATCCAGGACATTGTTGAGCTGCACTTTCTTGCTCACCAGCACCCGTGTGGAGAGGTCCACCCCCCAGTGATTGACTTCGCCCATGGCGGTCTTGCGTGAGTTGGCACCATAGACGCCGCCCAGTCCCGGGGCGGTGTAGCGGTGCCGGGAGGCAACGTTCCACTTGTGCGCCGTCCATGTGGTGCTGATGCGCCCGGGCTCTTCAAAGCGATACACCGTCCGGTTGACCTTGCGGCCCTTGGGGGGTGTCGAGCATTTCATCAGCCCTGACGGGTCGATCCAACTCACCGGGTTCGGCGCGTACTGGTAGAGGTTCAGCCCACCCGCCAGGCCGATGGGGTCCGGTGTGGTGAAACGGCCTATGTCCGGGTCGTAGAAGCGCAGGGTGTTGTAGTGCAGCCCGGTTTCGCGGTCCAGGTATTGGCCCTGGAAACGCAGGTTCTGCTCTTCGATGTAATACGGTTCGCGCAACTCTTCGGCCGTGCCGCCCCATACCTGGTGACGGGCACGCCAGAGTGTGTGGCCATCGGCCTCCGAGAGCTGTTCGGGCAGGCCATTGAAGTCGTTGTGGTAATAACGGACCTTTTGCTGCTCGCCCAGGCCGTCGACGCGCGCCAGGGGTTCGTAGCTGTCGTCGGCATAGATATAGAGGCTGGTCTGGTTGTCGCGCTGTTCCTGCAACAGTTGCAGTGCATCCCAGGTGAAACGGGTGCGGCCGAGCAACGTGCCGTGGCGGTCGTATTCGGTTTTCTCGATGCGTCGACCCAGCGGGTCGTAGGTCATTTTCACGACCGAGCCATTGTCGTTGTGAACCTCCACCAGGCGTTGCTCGGCGTCGTAGTGAAAACGCTGGACGCCACGCCGGGCACTGCGTTTTTCCACCATGCGGCCGAAACCGTCATAGCGGTAGCGCTTGTCCTGGTAGGTCAACAGGCGGTTATGCGCGACCCGCCCGGCACCGGCCGAGAGCCCGTCGAGCAGGTTGGCGGCGGGGTCATAGGCAAAGCCTTCACGCTGGCCCTGGAGGTTGTCCTGGCTGGCGAGGATGCGGCCGGTGGCGTCGTAGTGCAGCAACTGGCGATGGGTGGCGTCGGGCTGGCTATCGAAACGTTCCACCAACTGGTCGCTGGCGTCATAGCCAAACAGCGATTGCGCCGCTGGAGGCAGCAATGTGGATTGGTCTTGCTGTCGACGCTGGCGGGCGCGTAGGCGGCCGCTGCGGTCGTATTCGCTGCGAGTGCTCAGGCGC
Organism: Pseudomonas medicaginis; assembly: GCF_965119365.1. Classification (NCBI taxonomy): domain Bacteria; kingdom Pseudomonadati; phylum Pseudomonadota; class Gammaproteobacteria; order Pseudomonadales; family Pseudomonadaceae; genus Pseudomonas; species Pseudomonas medicaginis. The sequence continues at coordinate 81,054 of NZ_OZ221631.1, read as the reverse complement.
CCCTGGGTACGCAGCACTTCGCGGTGCAGGCGGTCGCGTTCGAAATCGCTGATGACGCGGCCATCAAGGTTGATCTGGTGCAGGTGGCCGCTGCCGTAGTGCAGGCGGTTCAGCCAACGGCCATCGGGAAGCAGCGTCTGGGTCAGGTTGCCCAGTTCGTCGTAGCGATGTTCGAGGCACCCGGACCAACCCTGCTCGGTCACCAGTTGTCCCAATGCGTCGTAATCGAACCCCACGGTTTGCACTTCGCCGGACGGGTGAGTGAAGGTGATGGCGTGGACTTGGTCGAGCGCGTCATAGCTGTACTCGGTACGCCCGTCTTCGGTGACTTTTGCCACCAGCCGTCCCACCGCGTCGCGTTGCAGTTCATGAATGATCGGCGCTTGCGGTGAGCCCTGCAGGTCAGTGCTGCCGGGCACCGCGAGGGCCTCTATGCGGGTGACGTTGTCCAGGGGGTCGTAGGCGTAGCGCTTGAGGCTGCCGTCCAGGCTGTGCTGGGCGCTCAGGCGGTCGGCGGCGTCCCAGGCAAATCGGTAGCACTCGCCATTTTCGTTGGTCAGCGCCAGCAGGCGCCCGTAGTTGTCGTAGCTCAGTTCCACCCGGCGGCCATGGGCGTCGGTGCGCACCTGCAGTTGGCCGCTTGGGGTGTGCTGGAAATGCGTCGTGTGCCCGGCGGGGTCGCTATAGCCGATCAACTGTCCGCTCGCATCGCGCTGGTAGTGCTCAGTGCGCCCGTCCGGCAGTTGTTTGCCAAGCAACCGGCCTTGATCGTCGTAGCTGAACAGCGTCCGCTCCCCCAGCGCATCGGTGCTGCTGAGCAACAGCCCGCGCTCGCAGTAGCTCAAGCGTGTGGTGTAACCAGAGCAGTCGGTGTGTTCGCTGAGTTGACCCAGGGGCGTCCAGCGCAATGTCTTGCTTTTGCCGGTGGCGTCAATGATTTCCACGACTTGGCCGTGGGCGTCGTGGCGGTAGCGGGTGACGTGGCCCAGCGGGTCGGTTTCCCGAATGCGATTGCCCCGTGAGTCATAGCGATATTGCCAGGTGTTTCCCGCGGCATCGGTTTCAGCCAGGGGCAGGGCCCAGTGCTCGAGCCACAGGGTTGATTCGCTGCGCCCCAGCGGGTCGCGGGTTTCGCAGAGGTTGCCCGCCTCGTCATAGCTGAACTGATGTTGCCCGCCGTTGGGGGCGGTCGCCCCCAGTAGCTGGCTTTCGTCGTTCCACTGGAAGGTCCAGGTGCGACCCAGCGCGTCGGTGGCTTCGGTGATCTGATAGCGGGCATCCCAGCGACGGGTGCTGATGCGATTCAAACCGTCGGTGATGCGCGTGGTGCCGGCGGCCAGGTCGTAGTCGAAGGTGTAGGTATCGCCGGCGTCGGTCCAGTGACGAACAACCCGCCACTCCAGGTTTTCAACCAGTGCCCATTCATAGAAACAGCGCAGCCCGGTGGGCAGTTGGTGTTCCACCATTCGCCGCCCGGCATCGTAGGCATAGCGACGCTTCACCTGGCCGTTGGACTGACGGACCTGTTCCAGATTGCCCTGGCCGTCGTAGCCATAGTGCATCAGCACTTCCCGGCGTTGATCGGCATAGAGGCGGTCGATCCGGCTGACCCGTTGCGGCCAGCGCGGGTCATACGCCAGCGCGATGCGAGTCAGGTCGAAGGTGTCTCGCAGTTGCGCCAGGCGTCCGGTGTCGTCGTAGTCCAGGTGGATGCGATTGTCGTTGCGATCACCCAGTTGGTTCAGGCGCAGCAGCGATGCATGGGTGGGCGTGGGTTCGAACAGCCGGTACAACCCGTCTGCGCTCTCGATCAGCAGTTCGCCGTTGACATGGCGCCGTACACTGAGGCCTTCACCAGCACTGAACACGGCGCCGCCCAAGGGAATCGAGCCCATGTCGATGCGTCGGCCCTGTTCATCGGTGTAGACCAGGGTTTCGCCGCCCTCGGGGTGAGGCAGGATTTCGACACGCACCTCATAGGGCACGCTCCAACTCGCCCCGAACAGGCCGTCATGGCGTTCGTCGCGGCTGTTGTAGAAACGCTGCCAGTCGATCGGGAAGATGCCGGGCAGGACGAAGTCCATCTCCTCGACATCGCCCAGTACCTTGGCCCCGGTGGCAGCATGCACGGGGTTCGACGAGCCCATGGCGGCATTGGCGGCGGCGCCCATCGCGCTGCTGACGGCCATCGAGGCCGCGCCGCCGACCAGCATGCACGGCAGGTTACTGAGGAATTTGCCTTTGCCGCCCTTGAGCATCAGCAAGGCCGTGACGGCCAATCCTACGCCTGGTGTCTTGCCGCTGCGGATCTCGCGCACCACCACTGAACCGCCACCAATGGTCACGTCAGGGGAAATCAACCCGGACGACACCACGGTCGCATCGCAGGTGCTGCGGTCGCCACTGCGCACGGCGGGCTGGCCATTGATGGTCACTTTGTCCGAGCCTTCGGCCAGGAACTGCGGCGGCATCGGCGGGTGTTTCATGCAGGTGATCATGTCCAGTGGCTTGGGCACGGCACCGGGCGCGGGCACGGCGACGGTGGGACGCCACATCTGCGAGAAGAAATTTTCGGCCATGTCCAGGTAGCTGGGTTCGGCTTCGGGTGCTTCAAGTTCGGTGCCAGCCGGCGCGACATGGGACTCGATCGCCCCGGCGGCGCGGGCGGCAGGGATGTTGTTGGTCAAGGTGTTGGTGGAGCCGGTGAGGATGTTGGCCTGCACCGTGGGCGGGAAGAGGGCATTGCCGATGCCCTCGCATATATCGCTCAACCCCTTGTCGGCCCCGGTCTTGCTCATGGCCAGGCCCACGACGGCGCCCACCACGGCGCCGAGCAGGAAACAACCCAACCCGCCCGTGGCAACGGTGATGCCCGTCGCGGCCACCACGGCAGCCGTCGCCACGGCGGTGATCGCAATGTTCGCGGCCACTTCCAGGACGCCGCCAAGGATATCGGCCATCATCGAGGTGTGGTTCAGCGCATCGCCCAGCCGGGCGGCCCAGAGTACGTCAGACATGCAAGGCGCTCATCAAACCGGAACGTCGAACACCAGCGAGCTTTTGATCGTCGCCCAATGCGCCGCCTCGGCGTCGCCGAGTTTTTCCGCTTTCACGTAGCTCAAGGCAAGCATCTTGCGGGTGCCAGGCAGTACCAGCGCCAATTGGTACTGGAAGACCTTTTCGTTGCCTTTGTTGAACTGGCTACGCAGCTCGATGGCTTCGACTTCCTGGTTGGCGCCCACGCGCAGGGTGGCGCCCGGTTGGCAGCGCAAGTCCTGGACCTGTTTTTCCAGGCGCTTGAGCTGGTCGTCGAGGTTGCTTTGCAGGGTCTCGCCTTCGGCCAGCAGGCTGCGGCTGACGATCAAGGAGGTGCCCAGTTCAGGGAACTTGAGGATGTTGATCGTCGCGTCCAGCAACTCGCTGGGCGGCAACTGGAGCTGGAATTCATTGAGGCGGTAAGTCATGCGCATAAATCTCGAAGTTAGCCCTTGGGGAACGCGGCGTTGATGTTGGCGTCGATGCTGCCCTTGACGCCCTGGCCATCAGGCGTGGCGCCGGGGCCGCCGCCATTGTTCAGGTGCAGCACGCCGCCGGTGTTGAACTCGGCATCGCCGCTGGCGTAGAAGCTGATCTGCACGCCGGTCAGGTTGATCTGGCCGCTGGCGTTGAGCTCCAGGATGCTTTCACCGCATACCAGGCGCAGGTTCTCGCCCACTTCGATGACGTAGCTCTGGCTGATGCTGTCGGTCTTGCGCTGGCCCACCGAGAGGATGTCCTCCTGCTTGACGATGCGCAGGCGGTTGTTGCCGATGGTCACCGTTTCGTTGTGGCCGATGCTCTTGTTGCGGTCATGGCCCACCGAATGGCTTTCGTCCACCTCGACCACGATGTCCTGGTTGCGCTCGGCATGGATGTACAGCTGCTCGGCGCCTTTCTTGTCTTCCATGCGGATTTCGTTGAAGTTCGCCGGCGTGCCGCCCTTGCTCGAACGGCTTTTCATGCCGCTCTGGGTCGCGTTCTCAGGCAGGTCGTAGGGCACGGTCTGCTCGGCGTTATAGACGCGACCGGTGATGATCGGCCGGTCCGGGTCGCCCTCGAGGAAGCTCACGATGACTTCCTGGCCGATGCGCGGGATCTGCATCGAGCCCCAGTTTTTTCCAGCCCAGGATTGCGACACACGAATCCAGCACGAGCTGTTTTCGTTGGACTGGTCGTGACGGTCCCAATAGAAATGCACCTTCACCCGGCCAAACTGGTCGGTCCAGATTTCCTCGCCCTTGGGGCCCACGACCAACGCGGTCTGCGGGCCCTTGACGATGGGGCGGTGGGTAGTCGCCAGCGGACGATAACTCTGCTGGGCATCGATGCAGGTCAGGCTGCTTTCGAACTGCGCGGTCGGCGCGCCGCCACCGGTCTCGCCACTTTCCTGGGAAAGGTAGTAGCGGGCGCCGACGATCAGGTATTCGCGGTTCTGGTCCTGGCGGCTGAAGCCGGTGAGGCTGAACAGATGCCCCGAGCCCAGGCCTCGGGCGTTACCCGCCAGCTCGACCTGTTCGTGCAGGGTCTGCAAGGCTTCGATGCGGGTGCGGGCATAGTGTTCGCCGTCGGCGCTTTGCACGTAGGTGCCGGGGTAGTCGTACAGCGGATAGTCGCCAGCCGTGTGTGGGCGCGGCATGGCCGAGCGCACATCGATGCGCGCGCTGGGGCGCTGGAAGTCGTAGTCGTTGAGTTCCAGCGAACCCGGCTGGACCTCCTGGGCCAGGTGCCAGTCGTGGATGTGGTCGCGCTCGCGCTGCTGCTCGTTCTTCGGGTAGTACGGCACCGAGCCGTAACCGGGGGCCGTGGTGTGGGCGCCGTAGGCATCGGCCAGCACCAGCACATGACGGCCCTGCTCATGGCGGAAGAAGTAGTAGATCCCTTCCTGTTCCATCAGCCGGCTGACGAAATCGAAGCTGGTCTCGCGATACTGCACGCAGTATTCCCACTCGCGATACGTCTGGCTCAAGGTGTCTTCGAAATCGGAAAAGCCCAGGTCGCGGAACACCTGCTTGATGATCTGCGGGATGGTCAGGTTCTGGAAAATCCGGCAATCGGAGGTGCGGGTCAGCAACCACAGCCACGGTCGCAGCGTGGCTTGGTAACTGGCGAACTGGCCCTGGTCTACGTTCTGGCTGCAACGGGCGACGATGCCATGGAAGTAGCGCTCGCCACCGCCATCGAGCTGCAGGCTCACGCACATGGGCTTGCCGAGTAGCTGGTTGAGGTCGATGGCGTTGTCCAGCGAGTGCAGCTGCAACTCGTAGTTGAACAGCCTTCCCAGCTCTTCGCCGCCGCCCATGTCCTTGAGCAACAACACCTCGGGGCCCAGGGGGCTGGTGATCTTGGCCAGGCGTGAGGCTTGGTTGAATAACATCGGTTATCTCGTCGTTGTAATGGCTGCGCCGCTGATTGGAACAACTGTGGGAGCGAGCTTGCTCGCGATGGCGGTGTGTCAGTCAACACGGATGTTGGATGTGACTGCGCTATCGCGAGCAAGCTCGCTCCCACGGGGTCTTGCAGTGTTCCTTACCGTCAGGCCGCGTCGCTGAAATCGTACTGCAATTCGTTGTCCACGGCGCTGATCCGCACCCCGGCCAAGGCCTTGCCTTCGAGCATGCGGGTCAGGAACTCGCGGCTCATGTCCGGCAACAGGCTGTTGGTCAGGATGGTGTCGATCATGCGCCCGCCGCTTTCGGTCTCGGTGCAGCGCGAGACGATCAGGTCGATCACTGCGTCGTCGTAGTCGAAGGCGACTTTGTGGGTGCTCTCCACCCGTTTCTTGATGCGGTTGAGTTGCAGGCGGGTAATGGCCTTGAGCATCTCGTCGCTGAGCGGGTAGTACGGGATCGTCACCAGGCGGCCGAGCAAGGCCGGCGGGAAAATCTCCAGCAGCGGCTGGCGCAGGGCCTTGGCGATTTCTTCCGGCTCGGGCACGTCCTGCGGGTTCTTGCAGACGTCGGCAATCAGCTCGGTGCCGGCGTTGGTGGTCAGCAGGATCAAGGTGTTCTTGAAGTCGATCACCCGGCCTTCGCCGTCCTCCATCACGCCCTTGTCGAACACCTGGAAGAAGATTTCATGCACGTCCGGGTGGGCTTTTTCCACCTCGTCCAGCAGCACCACGCTGTACGGTTTGCGCCGCACGGCTTCGGTCAGCACGCCGCCTTCACCGTAGCCGATGTAGCCCGGTGGCGCGCCCTTGAGGGTCGACACGGTGTGGGCTTCCTGGAACTCGCTCATGTTGATGGTGATGACGTTCTGCTCGCCGCCATACATGGCTTCGGCCAGGGCCAGGGCGGTTTCGGTCTTGCCCACGCCGGAGGTGCCGGCGAGCATGAACACGCCAATCGGCTTGCTGGGGTTGTCGAGGCCGGCGCGGGAGGTCTGGATGCGCTTGGCGATCATCTGCAAGGCATGGTCCTGGCCGATGATGCGTTTTTTCAGGTGCTGGTCGAGGTTGAGCACGGTTTCCAGTTCGTTGCGAGCCATGCGGCCCACCGGGATACCGGTCCAGTCGGCGACCACCGAGGCCACGGCCTGGTAATCCACGGTCGGCAGGATCAGCGGGTTTTCGCCTTGCAGGGCGGTCAGGCGCTGTTGCAGGTCCACCAGTTTCTCGCGCAGGGCGTGGCTTTCGTTGTCGGAAGCTTCGCTGCTGTCCTCGCTGTCCACCACGCCAACGCGTTCGCGCAGGGTGGCACGGGTGGCGAGCAGTTCATCCACCAGGGTTTTCTCTTCGGCCCAGCGGTTTTCCAGCTCGGCCAGGCGCTCGCGTTCGGCGCTCAACAGGGTTTCGCTCTGGGTCTGGCGTGTGCCGATGACCACGCCGATCGCGTGTTCACGGGCAATGATTTGCAGCTCGGTTTCCAGTGCTTCGATGCGCCGACGGCTGTCGTCCACTTCGGCCGGCACGGCGTGCAGGCTGATGGCGACGCGGGCGCAAGCGGTGTCCAGCAGGCTCACGGATTTGTCCGGCAACTGGCGCGCGGGGATGTAGCGGTGGGACAGCTTGACCGAGGCTTCGAGGGCTTCGTCGAGGATCTGTACCTGATGGTGTTTTTCCATGGTCGAGGCCACGCCGCGCATCATCAGCAGGGCCTTGTCTTCCGACGGCTCGGCCACTTGCACCACTTGGAAACGCCGGGTCAGGGCCGGGTCTTTTTCGATGTGCTTCTTGTACTCGGCCCAGGTCGTGGCGGCCACGGTGCGCAAGGTGCCGCGGGCCAACGCCGGTTTGAGCAGGTTGGCCGCGTCGCCCGTGCCGGCGGCGCCACCGGCACCCACCAGGGTGTGGGCTTCGTCGATGAACAGGATGATCGGCTTGGGCGAGGCCTGGACGTCTTCGATGACCTGGCGCAGGCGCTGTTCGAATTCGCCTTTCATGCTCGCGCCGGCCTGCAGCAGGCCAACGTCGAGGCTGCGCAATTCCACGTCCTTGAGCGACGGCGGCACGTCGCCGGCGACGATGCGCAGGGCGAAGCCTTCGACCACGGCGGTCTTGCCCACGCCGGCTTCACCGGTGAGGATCGGGTTGTTCTGCCGGCGGCGCATGAGGATGTCCACCAGTTGGCGGATCTCTTCGTCACGGCCGACGATGGGGTCGAGCTTGCCGCTGCGGGCCTGCTCGGTGAGGTCGACGGTAAAGCGCTTGAGGGCTTCCTGCTTGCCCATGGCGCTGGGGGCCATGGCACCGCTGGCTTCGCCCGGCACGGCGCCGGCATTGAAGCCGTCGCTGGCGGTCAGGGCGTTTTCCGGCGAGTCGCCGACGTATTCGTCAAAGCGCTCGCTCAGGGCCTCGACCTTGACCTTGTCGAACTCCGACGACAGGCCCAGCAGCGCGTGGCGCAGGCTTGGCGTCTTGAGGATGCCCAGCACCAGGTAACCGGTGCGCACCTGGCTTTCGCCGAACATCAGGCTGCCGTAGACCCAGCCGCGTTCCACGGCTTCTTCGACGTGGGAGGACAGGTCGGTGATGGACGTCGAACCCCGTGGCAGGCGGTCCAGGGCGTCGGTCAGGTCGCGGGCCAGGCGTGCCGGCTCGATGTTGAACTGGCGGATGATGCGATGCAGGTCCGAGTCCTGCAGTTGCAGCAACTGGTGAAACCAGTGGGCCAGTTCCACATAAGGGTTACCGCGCAACTTGCAGAACACGGTGGCGGCTTCGATGGCTTTGTAGGCCACGCTGTTGAGTTTGCCGAACAACGCGGCGCGACTGATTTCACCCATGCTCATGGCTCCTTGAGGTCTGTGAGGTGTTGGCCTGCTCGGCGTAATGCCGGGCCAGTATTAAATCGTTGGCATCTGTTTCGGGGCGGCCCAGCCAGGTGTTGAAACCCAGGCGGAAACGGCCATTGAGTTGCAATGCCGGGACTTCGGGCTGCTCCAGGACCAGGTTCAGGTCCCAGTCCAGCTCGTGGCCCAGGTATTCGGCGACCCAGGCCACCAGCTCGTTGAACGGTTGGCTGCCGGGTAGCATGCCCATGTAGTCGACGAGCTTGAGTGGCCCCAGGCGAATGCGGAATTTGTGCTGGCGATCCCACACGTAGCGGCCCAGGCAGAAGTCCACGCCCAATTGGTGGGCGCTGACCCCGACGCGGCTGCGTTCGGGCAGTTCCAGCCATTGGCCGACGTATTCCTCGATCTCCACCGGCAGGCCGAAATACTCGCCAAGGATCGCCTTCAAACCGTCCGGGTAGCGGGTTTGTGCCGACAGGTGGCCGCTGTAGTGCAACTTCGCCGTGTCGGGGATCAGCCCCTGCTTGAGCAGGCTCGGCATGCCCCGGCCGCTGAGTGCCGCCAGGCGCGCCGACCAATAATCGTCGTCCGGGCGGTCATGGCTGACTGTCGGCCGCGCTTCGGCCCAGGCCCGGTAGAACAGGCTGAGCAGGCGATGGTGAAACACATCGAGGAAGCGCTTGCTGGTGCTGTCGGCGTTGTTGCGCTGGCGTTCGCGCACGTACTCGGTGATATGCAACGGCATCGGGCCGTTGGGGCCGCCGAGGCCGAAGAAAAATTGCTCCAGGCGCGCCGGCGTACCGTCGCCGCCCGGTTGCACCGAGGCGAGGGTGGCCGGGGCGAAGGTGCAGTCGGCCTGTTGCCCGAGGCGCAACGGGTCATCGGCCAGGCGCAGGGAATGGCCCAGGCGCGGCAGCTCGGGGGATTCGCACTCGATGCGCCGCAACGCCTGGAAGAAGTCGTATTCCCAGGGCTCCTGGTGCATCGCCTCCAGGGTACTCACAGGGTCGGACGACGTCCGGGCTTGGCTTTCCATCGCATGATCTCGCCGCGTTCGGTGGTACGGATCACCGTCTCGGTAAAACTGTTGATCGACACGTAGCGTGCCAGGAAGCGCTCGAACACCGCACCGAGCAGGAATACCCCGGTGCCGCGAAACGCGTTTTCATCGAATTCCAGGGTGATCTCCAGGCCCCGACCGAACACGATCGGACCGGGCATCGGCAGACGCCGGGTGCAGGCCTTGCTGCTGACGTCCCGCAGGCCTTCGATCTGCAATTGCAGCGCCGCGTCGTTGCTGTCGCCGTACAGGCGCAGCAGTTCGCGCAGGGCGGCGGCGCCTTGGCCTTGTTCGCTCAACGACAAGTAGTTCAGCGACAACTGGCTGATCAGTCGCCAGGCCTTGGCGTCGTGGGCATGGCTGGCCCGGGGGCGACTGGGGCCTGCCACACAGCGCACCGCGCCTACCGGCGCACTGTCGGCCAGGGTGAAATCGGTTTTGCCGTTGCCCACGCTCATGAACAGTGGCAGGTCGCGGTTGGTGCACAGCGCGGTCACGCCCAATTGGCGCAGGTCATGGCGGTAGGGCGCCTGCTGGCTGTCCACCAGGCTGACGAAGGTTTCGCTGCCAATGTAGGTCGAGCGCGGGCCGTTGCGCCGTTGGTCGCTGGACAGCACGCGCGGTTCGCGGCGTACGGTGTAGTAGGCCTGGTCGCGGCCATAACGGGATGGATCGCGCACGGCGTAGAACGGCAGGAACGGCTGTTCCGGCCCGGTGCCGTGGCCGGTGAGACCGCTCAACGAATGCACTTCGAAATCCATCGGCCGGGTGCGGTCGGCGATCACGTGGTGTTCGTTGACCCGCTCCGACAAGTGGATGCGGTCCAGGCGCTTGGGAAACAGATTGATGGCCGGGGTGCAGAACGGCAGGAACTGCGAAGCGCCGACGCTGCCCTCCAGGCTCGGATCGTGACGGTCGAACAGCACGATCAGCTCCAGCTCCTGGCCGTCGCAGCGCTTGACCGCGCGGCTCAACTGGGTGAAATCGACAAACAGGAAGCGGTGGGGCAGGGCGAAGTATTCCTGCAACAGGCGATAGCCCTGGAAGGCCCGCGACACCACCGGTAGTGCGGCGTCGGCATCGTCGAAGCCGCGCGAGCGCAACGCATCCTGGGGCAGCCGTTCGACCCAGTCGCCGCCGGGCTTGCGGGCGAACACCGCGCAGGCATTGCCCAGCAATTGTTCGTAGAGGCGGAAGGGCTGTTCGTCGGCGCCGCTCAAGTACAGTGGCAGGTTGTCCAGGGCCAGGCTGTTGAACGGCAGTTCGGCACCGGTGCGCAGGGTCAGGCGCAGGCCGGCCTTGGCTTTCGGTTCACTGGCGGCCAGGCGCCCGAGCACGGCGGACGGGTTGCCGAAGTATTCGGCCTGGCTGACCTGCAACGGCCACAACGTCACCGCGTGGGCGGTACGGTACTCGCAGCAGGTCTGGGTTTCGCGACCCAGGGCCGCGCGCAGGACGCTGTCGCGAGGCAGCGGGAAACCACTGCTCAGCGAGCCTTCGTCCGGGTCGGCCTGCATCTGCACCACGGTCATCGACGGCGTGGGCGCCAGGTAATGGGGGTAGGCGATTTCCAGCAGGTTGTGGGTGAAGGTCGGGTACTCGGCGTCGAGCTTGAGCTGCACCCGCGCCGTCAGGTAGGCGAAGCCTTCCAGCAGACGCTCCACGTACGGGTCGGCGCAGTCCATGCCGGACAACGTCAGCCGGCTGGCGATCTTGGGGTATTCCTTGGCGAACTCCGCCGCGCTTTCGCGCACATGGTGAAGTTCCTGGTTGTACAGGTCCAGCAAACGCGGGTTCATGAACGTCTCCGCTGGTCGGCATTGACCACCCGCACGTGGCCGGTTTCCAGGTCCAGGTCGGTTTGCAGCATCAGGCGCAGGGGCACCGGCTGTGCCCAGAGGTCGCCCTCGATTTCGAAACTCAAGGCGTTGTGGTTCATCTCGGCCGTCGCCCGGGCCCGCACCCGCAGAGTGTGGCGCAGGATGCGCGGTTCGAAGGTGGCAATGGCCTGGTGGATCAAGGTTTCCAGGGCCGAGACATCGACGTTCGACGCGCTGTTGCCGGCCAGTGCCGGCAGGCCGAAATTCACCACCGAGGTGCCCGCCGGGGTGTGCAGCGTGGCATCGGCGTCGAGCAATGACGTGGTGTTGAGCAGCCACGCCAGGTCACGCAGCACCGAGGCTTTCAATTGGGTCAGGGACAGCACGCGTTTGTCGGCGCTTTCCTTGGGGTTGGTCGGATCGTCGTCGGTCAACCGGTCCAATAGGGAGGGCTGGAGGCGATCGCGGGTGGCGATTTCGGTTACCAAGTGAAAAGGCCTGTGTAATTCTTCTGGTCACCTGTGCCGCGCATGCAACTGGCATTGCGAGCGATGACCGAAGGTTCGAGCTGCCCATTGATCTGGCGTATGGCGCGGTACTCGGAGCGACATGCCTGGCTGTCATGAGGGTCAGCCGCCACATGGACAACGATGACGATGGGCACCTTGCCGAAGGTCTCGACATGGGGGTTGCCTTGTCGATCGACCGTGAACTGGCAGGGCCACGCCAAGTCGAGCGGCATCAGGGTGTGGTCGGGCTTGCGCAGCACGCAGCGCGCCTGGTCGTTCTCCAGCATCAGCGTTTGCCCGCCCAACGAGACAACCTGCTCCGCCGTCGTGGAGGGCGTTGCCGATGGGGATTGCTGCTGGGCACAGGCGGTCAGGCTGGTTAACAGGCAGCCCACCCATATCGCGCAGTGAGCCTTGATCATAGAAGCTCCCAGAACCAGATCGCTCGGGATCGATAGGCCGGATCGTCATACCCGAGGGTCAGGCCACGGTTCCAGAGGTCGATATGGTCGCCGGTGCGACCGTCCGGAGACTCTCCCAATTGCTGGAAGCAATCCTTGAAGAAAATCAGGCCGGTCTTGTCTTGCAGCTTGCGTCGGTCCGCGGCAGTTCCGCCGAGGATCAACGGGCGGCCCAGGTGATGTTTCCACAACCAATTCGCCAGCGATTCGGCCCCCCTGGCGTGCTCATGTGCACACTTGGGTTCGGTGTAGGTGGACTTGTTGACCTTGATGGTCAACTCGGTATTGAGTGTGATGCTCATGCGAATCGCGCACTGGTTGGCCCACGGACCATCACAGGGTTTCGCGTCGGGGTAGGTCACCAGCAGATCGGAATAGGCTTTCCACAGATTGATAAACGAAGGCTTGGCCATGACTCACACCGCGCGGTAAAGAATTGGATTCGAGCAAGCACCAAACACCCCCGGCGCGTGGCACCGGGAGTATTTTCGATTACACCTTGACGTTCTGACGGATGTTCCAGCCGAACTTGACCGGGCCGCCTTCCTTGGTGCCGTCGGCTTTCTGTGGCTGGTAGTCCACCAGCACCTTGGCGAAGTTCAGGGTGACGTTTTCGGTCAGGCGATCATCGCCGCCCGAGCCGCCAGTGCTCAGGGAAGTAACCAGCACTTCTTCCAGGTTGATGATCATGTACTCGACCTGGCTTTCACCGCCGGCCTTGCGCACGGTCAGCTTGACCTTGTCGATGTGCTTGCCGCTGGCGCAGTGCATCATCAGGTTCGGCGAAGCCTTGTCGACGTACTTGGTCAGGGACAGGTCCTGGACGTTGACCTTGCCGGCACCACCGCCGCTGCCCACGTGCATGTTGCCGGACTGGGACATGCCCCAGCTCCAGTTCAGGACGTCGATCTCGTCCTTGTGGGCCTTGTCCATGGACTCGCCCTTGATGTCGCCGATCTTGATGAAAATATCAACAGCCATGTTTTCTCCCTGTGTGGTTTCTAACCACATTGTTTGGTTGACGCTGACCTTGCGAAATTACGGGTGCTGAACGGGGTGGAAGACGATCTCCAGCCTGCCGGAGATCCCCTGTGGGAGCGAGCTTGCTCGCGATGGCTGCGTCACATCCGACATCAATGCAAGCTGATCCACCGCTATCGCGAGCAAGCTCGCTCCCACAGGGTTCCCGGCCACCCGTTTCAGTAAATCCTTACGCGCCCTTGGCCGACGGCAGTTTCGATACCAGGCGCAGCGACACGGTCAGCCCTTCGAGCTGGTAGTGCGGGCGCAGGTAGAACTTGGAGTTGTAGTACCCCGGGTTGCCTTCGACTTCTTCGACGATCACCTCGGCGGCAGCCAGTGGATGCTGGGCCTTGGTGGTCTCGGTGGAGTGCGCCGGGTCGCCGTCGACGTAGTTGAGGATCCAGTCCTGCAACCAGCGCTGCATCTCGTCCTTCTCTTTGAAGGAGCCGATCTTGTCGCGCACGATGCACTTGAGGTAGTGGGCGAAACGGCAGGTGGCGAACAGGTACGGCAGGCGCGCCGCCAGGTTGGCGTTGGCGGTGGCGTCCGGGTCGTCGTATTCGGCCGGTTTCTGCAGCGACTGGGCGCCGATGAACGCGGCGAAGTCGGTGTTTTTCTTGTGCAGCAGCGGCATGAAACCGTTCTTCGCCAGTTCCGCTTCACGGCGGTCCGAGATGGCGATTTCGGTCGGGCACTTCATGTCCACACCACCGTCGTCGGTCGGGAAGGTGTGGGCTGGCAGGTTTTCCACTTCGCCGCCGGACTCCACGCCACGGATGCGCGAGCACCAGCCGAAGTGTTTGAACGAACGGTTGATGTTCACGGCCATCGCATAGGCTGCGTTGGCCCAGGTGTACTTGGAGCTGTCGGCACCGTCGGTGTTTTCTTCGAAGGCGAAGGCTTCCACCGGGTCGGTCTTGGCACCGTACGGCAGGCGTGCCAGGAAACGCGGCATGGTCAGGCCGATGTAGCGCGAGTCTTCCGATTCACGCAGCGAGCGCCAGCCGGCGTATTCCGGGGTGGTGAAGATCTTGGTCAGGTCGCGCGGGTTCGACAGTTCCTGCCACGAGCCCATGCCCATCACGGTCGGCGATGCCGCAGCGATGAACGGGGAGTGCATGGCCGCGCAGACTTTCGACAGTTCGCCCAGCAGCTCGACATCCGGTGGCGATTGGTCGAAGTAGTAGTCGCCCACCAGGCAGCCGTAAGGCTCGCCGCCGAACTGGCCGTATTCTTCTTCGTACATCTTCTTGAAGATCGGGCTCTGGTCCCACGCGGTGCCCTTGAATTTCTTCAGGGTCTTGTGCAGGTCGGTCTTGGAGATGTTGAGCACGCGGATCTTGAGCTGCTCATCGGTCTCGGTGTTGTTGACCAGGTAGTGCAGGCCACGCCAGGCGCTTTCCAGTTGCTGGAAGTCGGGGTGGTGGATGACCTGGTTGACCTGGGCGGTGAGCTTGGCGTCGATGGCGGCGATGATCGATTCGATCGACTTGATGGCGTCGTTGGACACCAGGTCGGTCTGCGCCAGGGCCTGTTCAGCCAGGGTGCGCACGGCCGTTTCAACGGCTTCGCGGGCACGCTCGGTCTTGGGTTTGAATTCTTGCAGCAGCAGGGACGCGAACTCGCTGGTTTCTTCGGTTGCGCCCAGGTTCTGAACGCCTTCGCGGGCTGTATTGTCAGTCATGATCATTGGTCCTGTGCTGGCTTCGGCGCGTTCGCCAGGGCCTGCAACAGCGCTGGGTCCTTGATCGCCTTCATGATGATTTCTTCGGCGCCGGTCTTGCCGTCCATGTAGGTCAACAGGTTGGCCAACTGGGTGCGCGCTTCGAGCAGCTTGTTCAGCGAGTCGACCTTGCGGGCCACGGCCGCCGGGCTGAAGTCGTCCATGCTTTCGAACGTCAGGTCCAGGCTCAGGTTGCCTTCGCCGGTCAGTTCGTTAGGCACATGGAACGCCACGCGCGGCTGCATGGCCTTGAGGCGCGAGTCGAAATTGTCGACGTCGATCTCGAGGAACTTGCGGTCGGCCACCGGTGCCAGAGGCTCGGCGGGCTTGCCGGCGAGGTCGGCCATGACGCCCATGACGAAGGGCAACTGGACCTTTTTCTCGGCGCCGTAGAGCTCGACGTCGTACTCGATCTGCACTCGAGGCGCGCGGTTGCGCGCGATGAATTTCTGAGAACTTTGCTTCGCCACGTTGCTGCTCCTGGTCGCTTGAGCGACGGTGTTGGCGTCATCGGGGGTGCCGGTGACGTGACTGCGTGATCCGCTCGCTTTTTATTCGCTGTCTGGGCCGCGCAGGTTTTCAAATTGGCTCATGCCGTCGGGAATCAGGTTGCGCACAATGGCCGCGAAGTCGGCATGCACCAGATTCTTGGCCCGGTTCAACAGCACCGGCAGCGGGCTGGAGGGCTCATGACGGGTGTAGTAAGCGAGAATCCGATCCAGGCTGCGCAGCACGTCGTCGCGGTTGTTGATTTCACCACTGACGGTGCTTGTGCCGGCGTTGCGCGGTGCGCTTGGGGCGCTGGCCTGTTCGGTCGGCGCGGTGCTGTCGTCGCTGGCGGAGTCGGCCGGGGCGCTGTTGCCACTCTGCGGGGCGAACTGGCCGAGAATCTGCAGGGCCATCTTCAACGGTTGCTTCAACGGGCCGAGGTCCACGCCTTGGGCGGAACCGACCTGGTCGCTGACCTGTTGCTCGATGGCTTCGGCGGCGCTGCGGGCTTCGAGCAGGGCGGCGCGGGTGATTTCCAACTGCTCGGGATCGCTGTCGAGCAGGGCCCCGGCGAGCTGTTCGGCGCCGAGGTTTTCATCCGGGAAACTTTGCAGGCCACTGGCATTGGCGGCGGCGCGCAGGCTGACGGCACCGAAGGTTCGCGAACGGGTCAGGATGCTTTCGCGCAGCAGGCGGAGGGTGACGTCGGACGTCAGGCCGGCGAGGGCATTGATACGCACGGTGGGGTCGTTGTCGTCATCGGCGTCCAGGCGCGGATGCAGTTCGGCCCAGTATTGCTTGAGCAGCTCGCTGATCAGCGTCAGCACGCGGGCCATGCCCGGCAAGCCTTCGAGGGCCAGGGCGCTTTGCATCAGGAAATGGGTGATGCGCAGGTCTTTACTGCGCTGCAGCAAGTCCAGGCTCTGTTGCTGGATGCTGCGCCATTCAGGGGGTTCGGCAGGCAGGGTCGAATCGCCCATGCTGCGCTCGGGTTGGCCCCGCGAGTCGCGTTCCAGGCGCAGGAAATCCGCGTCATATTCCAGGTCTTCACCACATGGCGAAGTCGCGGAAACGGCGGCGAGCAACAAAGGCACATCCACTTCGATCGATCTCCCTATCACCCGCTTGAAGAAGTCGGGCAGTTCACACGCAAGTTTCGGATGAAACTTCACATGTTCCTTGGCGGTAATGGCCCGTTAGATCTGGAGTGATCTTAAAGTGCCATCACTTATATTCAAGAAGTTGTGCATTTTTGGTGTAGTACTTATCGCTTGTCAAGGTAAGCTATTTCGCCTGTGTATCCCCCATGTAACAGTTGTGATGCGCTTAACAGCCTGCCCGACTCATCGGTCGAAGCGGCGACTGACGTGGGGTTTTTGTCACGCAAGCCGGTTATGATGCTGGCAAAAAGCCGTTTCCACGGTGGTTGGCAAGGTTGCCGGCGGGTCGGTCAGGGCCTGAACCCTCACTCCCGCCCGCGCGCGAAGTATTCAGCAAGGAGGCAAGATGCCGCTGTGTTTGACTATCACTAGTTATCACAAAATTACTCCAGGCCAGTGTTCTGAAAAGTCCATGGACCAGGGGGTGATGGCAATTGGCCGTAGTTCCGATAATGACTGGGTATTACCGGACCCTGAGCGTTTGGTTTCCGGTAAACATTGCGTTATCCAATACAAAGACGGGCGTTATTACCTGACCGATAACAGCACCAATGGTGTGGAATTGGTCAAGGCCGGGGTACGCCTGCGCAAGGGTAACAGCGAGCCCCTGCAAGACGGCGAAGTGATCCGCATCGGTGATTATGAAATCCAGGCGCGCGTGGATTTCAGCCTGCCGGTCACCGACAGCAACCCCTTCGCCGAGTCGCCCAGCAGTTTCGAGGCCTTGATGGGGCAACAGAGCGCCCCCGTGTATACGCCGTCGCCGATTCCTGGGCCGTCACCGGTCCAGGTGCCTGCGCATTTGCAGGGTGTCTCGGCCATGGATACCTTGCCGGACCTGTTCGATTTCTTGACCCCTAGCAGTGTCCCGCCGGCCACCCAGCCCGACCATGTCCCAGCCGAGCAACACGATTTCCGCCCGCCAACGCCGATTCCGCGGCCGAGCCCGCCGCCAGTGGTCGAACCGGTGATACCGCCGTCCGCCTCGGTGATCCCGGACGACTGGGATCCGTTCAGCGACAAGCCTGCCCCGCTGCCCGTGACACCGCCGCCGCTACCGCCGACGGTTGAACCGGTCGCGACGCCTGTTGTGCCGCCGCTCGCCGACATCTTTGCTGATATCGGTGCTCCGCCGCCGGCCCCCGTGCCTGAAGCGCCGGTGACCCGCGTCGAACCCCCGGTCGCACCTCCCGTTGCTCCCGTTGCTCCAGCCGCCCCGGTCGAGGCCGCCCAACCCGACTTGCTGCAAGCCTTTCTGCGCGGTGCCGGGCTGGACCAGTTGCGCCTGGACAAGGCCAACGCCGAAGCGCAGATGGAAAGCATCGGGCGCAGTTATCGGTTGATGGTCGAAGGCCTGATCGATGTCTTGCGCGCCCGCAGCAGCCTCAAGGGGGAGTTCCGCATCCAGCAGACGATGATCCAGCCGGTGGAAAACAACCCGCTGAAGTTCGCCCCCAATGTCGATGAAGCCCTGTTGCTGCTGTTGCGTCACGGCAACCAGGCGTTCATGGCCCCGGATGCGGCAGTGCGCGACAGTTTCGATGACGTGCGGGCCCACCAACTGGCGGTCATGGCCGGCGTGGAAGCGGCCATCAAGCATTTGCTGGGGCGCTTCGAACCGGCACAACTGGAAGAGCGCATGGCCAGGCCGGGTGGACTGTCGGGTATTTTCAGCGGCTCGCGCCAGGCCCAGTACTGGCAGCAGTTCACCGAGCTCTACAGCAACATTTCCCGGGAAGCCCAGGAGGATTTCCAGGACCTGTTCGGTCGCGAGTTCAGTCGCGCCTACGAAGAACACAGTACGCGACAGCGACGCCGTTGAGCGGCGCTGCCCTATAACAAGATTGATACCACAACGGATAGCTTAAACGTCATTGAGGACGCAGGATGATTCCCAGGTTTTTACTCGCAGTCGCCACCGCGCTTCTGTTGACGGCGTGCGCCAAGGATGCGGGCAACTCCCAGGCCGAAGAGGCTGAGGCCGACACCGCCGCCATCGAGCTGCATTTCCATGCCATTGCCGGCCTCAACCCCGGCGCCACCGGCCAGCCGGCCCCGGTCCGGGTGCGTATTTTCGAACTGAAAAATGCCGCGACCTTTGGCCGTTCCGATTACTTCGCCCTGGCCGAACGGGCCCAGGCCACCCTGGGCGCCGACCTGATCGACCAGGACGAGGTGCTGATCCAGCCCGGCCAGCAACTGAGCCTGCAACGCGACCTCGATCCGGCCACGCGGCACATCGGAATACTGGTGGGCTATCGCGAACTGGACCAGTCGCTGTGGCGCACGGTGATGAATGTCCCGGCGCGCGAATACACCGAATACCAGATCAGCCTCGATGTGCGCGCCGTGCGCAGCGCCGTCGTCGTCCCCCCATCCAGCCCTGCCCAATAAGCAATCGGAGCCCCCATGTCCTGGAACAATCGCGTGGTCTGGTCGGAAGGCATGTTCATTGGAACGCAGCACTTCCAACAGCATGACCGTTACCTGGAAAACCTCATCGACGCACGCAGCCGCCCGTTGTCGGCCGGCGCCTGGGGGTTTTCCGAACTGCTGATCGACCAGGGCCTGCTGGCCCAGGGCAAGCTGGCGATCCTCTCGGCGCGGGGCCTGTTGCCGGACGGTACGCCGTTCAATATTCCCCAGGATGACCTGGCGCCAACCCCGCTGAATGTCGACGACAACCTGCGCGATGGCCTGGTGTACCTGGCCCTGCCGCTCAAGCGTGCCGGTGCCCGTGACACCGTGGACGAAGGCGAAGACCTCGGCGCCGCGCGGTATGTGAGCCAAGTGTGCGAAGTGCGCGACGACAACGCACCGTTCGAAAACCGCGCGCCGGTGGCCCTCGGTTCCCGGGCCCTGCGGTTGTTGACCGAACAGGATGGCATCGGTGACTACGCCGCCATCGGCGTGGTGCGCATCAAGGAAAAACGCGCCGACCGTGCGTTGGTGCTCGACGACGCCTACATCCCGCCGCTGCTGGATGTCATCGCCTCCAAGCCGCTGGCGGCGTTCCGCAGTGAACTGCTGGGCCTGCTGCACCAACGCGGCGAAGCCCTGGCCGGGCGGGTGGTGGCGTCCGGTGCCGGTGGCGCCTCGGAAATTGCCGATTTCATGCTGCTGCAACTGGTCAACCGCGCCCAGCCGCTGATCCAGCACCTGAGCCAGTTGAGCCCGCTGCACCCCGAGCGTTTCTACAGCGAACTGGTGAGCCTGGCCGGGGAGTTCTCCACGTTCACCGCGTCCGGGCGCCGACCGCAGCAATACCCGCCTTACCAACACGATGACCTGGCGCTCAGCTACGCACCCGTGATGCAGGCCCTGCGCGAAGCCCTGTCGATGCTGATCGACAGCAAGGCGACGCCGATTCCGATTGTCGAGAAAGCCTACGGCATCCACGTGGCGATGCTGGCCGACAAGACCCTGCTCGACAGCGCCAGTTTCATCCTGGTGGTGCGTGCCGATGTGCCGGCCGAAACCCTGCGCAGCCGTTTCGGCCAGCAGAGCAAGGTCGGTTCGGTGGAGCACATCCGCGACCTGGTCAACCTGCAACTGCCGGGCATCGGCCTGTTGCCGTTGCCGGTGGCGCCACGGCAACTGCCGTACCACGCCGGTTCCAC
Source organism: Pseudomonas medicaginis (assembly GCF_965119365.1). Classification (NCBI taxonomy): domain Bacteria; kingdom Pseudomonadati; phylum Pseudomonadota; class Gammaproteobacteria; order Pseudomonadales; family Pseudomonadaceae; genus Pseudomonas; species Pseudomonas medicaginis. Next base: position 60,918 of record NZ_OZ221631.1, on the reverse strand, counting down.
CTACTACGAACTCGACCGGGGCAGCGACCACTGGCAGCAGTTGAGCAACTCCGGCGGTTTTGCGTTCCACATCGCCGGCCAGTTCCCAGGGCTGAACCTGGCTTTCTGGGCGATCCGAGGATAAACCGCGATGAGTAACGACGATCGTACCCAGTTCATGCCGACGCCCGGTGGCCGTGGTGGAGATCCCTTCCGCCCGGACGCTGGCCGGCCACAGCCGACGCCTGCGCCTGCACCGCTGTCGATGCCGTCCGCGCCGGTGCTCACCGGCAAGGCCGAGGGGCTCAACCCGCTGGAAAGCGCTGCCGGCCCGCTGCTGGCGCTGCTGACGCGCCTGCGCAACACCATTGCTCACCCGGCGCCGGCCAGTTTGCGCGCACAACTGCTGGCTTACCTGCGCCAGTTCGAAGAGCGCGCCGAGGCCGCCGGTGTGGTGCGCAACGATGTATTGCTGGCCCGCTACGCCTTGTGCACCGCGCTGGACGAAGCGGTGTTGAGCACGCCGTGGGGCGGCACCAGCGATTGGGGCAAGCAAAGCCTGTTGATCACCGTGCACAACGAAGCCTGGGGCGGCGAGAAGGTGTTCCAGTTGCTGGAGCATTGCCTGCAAAGCCCGCGCGAGCGCCTGTATCTGCTGGAGCTTTTGTACCTGTGCATGTGCCTGGGTTTCGAAGGGCGCTACCGGGTGATGAACGACGGCCGCAGTCAATTGGAAGCGTTGCGTGAACGCACCGCCGCCGTCATCCGCAGCGCCCGGGGCGACTACGAGCGCGAGTTGTCGCCGCACTGGCGCGGCGTCACGGTGGCCCGGGATCGACTGGCGCAATTCATGCCGCCTTGGATCGCCGTGGCCATCGGCGTGGCGCTGTTGCTGGCGCTGCTGTTCGGCCTGCGGATGAAACTGGCGTCCGATGCCGAACCGGTGTTCAAGAACATTCATTTCCTGGGCGAAATTCCGGTGCAGACCATCGACCGCCCCGTGGTGCAGCCCAAAGTGATCGAGCGTCCACGCCTGGCCGGCTTCCTCGCCGATGAAATCCGCGCCAACCGGATTGCCGTGGAAGACGCCGTCGACCGCTCGGTGGTGACCATCCGCGGCGATGAACTGTTCGCCTCGGGCAGCGCCAGCATCAAGGACGACTTCCAGCCGCTGATGCTGCGCATCGCCGATGCGGTGGGCAAGGTCAAGGGCCAGGTCCTGGTCACCGGCCACAGCGACAATCGGCCGATCGCCACGCTGCGGTTCCCGTCCAACTGGGCACTGTCCGAGGCCCGGGCGCGCTCGGTGCTGGACATTCTTTCGGCCAAGACCGGCCAGCCCGAGCGCTTCAGCGCCGAAGGCCGCAGCGATACCGAGCCGTTGGCATCCAACGCCACCCCAGAGGGGCGTGCGCGCAACCGTCGGGTTGAAATCACAGTATTGGCGGAGGGGGTCGAGTGAAGGCGCTTTTCAGTTTTATGACCCGCTGGGTCATCCCATTGCTGGGGCTGATCGCCCTGAGCCTGATCATCTGGTTCGTTGGCCCGCTGCTCGATTGGCTGGTGCCCGAAGGCCGCCGCTGGACCTTGATCATCCTGGTGTTCGCGGTATGGATCGCCTACCGGGTGTTCCGCATCATCCAGGCGCGCCGCCAGGCCGCCGAAGTGATGCGCAGCCTGGCCGCGCAAACCCCGCCCGACCCCACCAGCATCGCCACCGCCGAAGAGCTCGAAACCCTGCGCCAGCGCATGGACGAAGCCTTGGCTCTGCTCAAGAAAGCCAAGCTGGGCGGTGACGAGCGTCGTAATCTCTACGAGCTACCGTGGTACGTGATCATCGGGCCGCCGGGTTCGGGCAAGACCACCGCGCTGGTCAACTCCGGGCTGCATTTCCCACTGGCCGCGCAACTGGGCGCCGGTGCGGTACGTGGTGTCGGCGGTACACGCAATTGCGATTGGTGGTTCACCGACCAGGCTGTCCTGCTCGACACCGCCGGCCGCTACACCACCCAAGACAGCGACGCGACCGTCGACAAGGCCGCCTGGCTGGGCTTCCTGGGCCTGTTGAAAAAACAACGGGCCCGGCGCCCGATTGACGGAGCGTTCATCGCCATCAGCCTGTCCGACCTGCTGCTGGGCAGCGACGCCGAGCGCGCCGCCCATGCCGCGGCGATTCGCTTGCGGATCCAGGAGCTCTACACCCAACTGGGCGTGCGCTTCCCGATCTACCTGATGCTGACCAAGCTCGACCTCGTACCGGGGTTCATGGAGTATTTCGACACCCTGAGCAAGGAAGAGCGGGCCCAGGTCTGGGGCATGACCTTTGCCCTGGACGATGGCAAGAGCAGCGACAGCCCCCTGGCGCACCTGCAAAGCGAATTCACCGGCCTTGAGCAGCGCCTCAACGACCGCTTGGTGGAACGCCTGCAACAAGAGCGCGACCCGGCGCGGCGCGATCTGATCTATGGCTTCCCGCAGCAGTTCGGCGCCTTGAAAGATTGCCTGCGGAGCTTCCTTGAAGGCGTGTTCAAACCCAACGCCTTCGAAGAGCGCGTGTTGCTGCGCGGCGTGTATTTCACCAGCGGCACCCAGGAAGGCAGCCCGATCGATCGCCTGATCGGCTCCATGGCCCAGAGCATGAACCTGGACCGTCAGCACCTGGCGCGCCAGACCGGCACCGGGCGCAGCTACTTCATCGAAAAACTCTTCACCGCCGTGGCCTTCGCCGAGCGCGGGCTGGTGGGCGTCGATCCGAAAGTCGAGCGGCGGCGCAAGTGGATCGCCCGCGGGGTACTGGCCTCCACCGTGGTGCTGGTGTTGGTGGTCAGCACGCTCTGGTGGGTCAGCTACCGCGCCAACCAGGCCTACATCGCCCAGGTCGATCAGAAGGTCGCGCCGTTGGGGCAAACCGTGCAGAACCTCAGCCCGGCCCAACGGGATGTGCTCGCGGTGTTGCCGTTGCTCAACGCCGTGAAACACCTGGCTGATGACGCACCGAGCTGGGCCGAAGGCCTGGGCCTCTACCAGGGCGACATGCTCGAAGCCGAGTCTGGCAGCGTCTACCGCAAGCTGCTGATCGCGGTGTTCGCGCCACGCCTGCTGACACGCATCGAAGAGCAACTGCACAGCGGCGGCAACTCGGATTTCCTCTACGAAGGCCTGAAGGCCTACCTGATGCTCGCCGACACCGAGCATTACGACGCCGACTTCATCAAGGCCTGGATCGCCCTGGATTGGGACCGCAGCCTGCCGCGCGATTTGCCGCCCGAGCAGCGCCAGGCCCTGACCGCGCATCTGCAGGCGCTGTTCGAGCGGCGTCCGCCCCTGGCGCGCCTCGACCCGCGCCTGGTCGAAGACCTTCGCCGCCAGTTGCAGCAATTGCCGGTGGCCCAGCGGGTCTATGACCGGATCAAGCGCCAGAAACTGCCCGAAGGTGTCCCGGATTTCCGCATCAACGAAGCCGCCGGGCGTGACGCTGCGCTGGTGTTCAGCCGCAAGAGCGGCAAGCCATTGGGCGAGCCGCTGAGCGGGTTCTTCACCGTCAAGGGTTACCGCCAGGGCTTCATGCTCAGCAGCCTGAGCCAGACCGGCACCCTGGCCGAAGAACAATGGGTGCTGGGCTTTGAGCAGGCCGATCAGCAGAACGTCGCCAGCCTGGCCGCCGATGTGCGTCGCCTGTACTTCCAGGACTATATGCGCCAATGGGACGCCTTGCTGGCGGACATCGACTTCGTGCCGATCACCAGCGTGGCCCAGGCCGCCGATGTGCTGCGGGTGATTTCCGGCCCGACCTCGCCGTTGAAGAAACTGCTGGTGGCGGTGGCGAAGGAAACCGACCTGCAACAGGATGAACGCCTGCTGGCCGCCCAGGGTGTGCCGGCGGACGGCGGTGTGGACAAGCTCAAGGAACGCCTGGGCAGCTTGCTCGGCCAGGAGCAGGCGACGCCAAACGCACCGGCGCAAAGCGATGACCCGATCACTGCGCACTTCGCCGAGCTCAACAGCATCGTCAGCAAAAGCGAAGGCGAGCCGGCGGCCATCGATGGCTTGCTGGCGGACATGAACGCCCTGTACGTGCAGGTCAGCGCCATGGTCGGTGCCAGCGGCGACGCCTTGCTCGGCGAAGCCAAGAACCAGGCCACGGCCGCCGCCACCCGCGTCAGCCTCAACGCTGAACGCCAGCCGCCGCTGGTGCAGGGCCTGGTCAAGTCGGTGGTCAACTCCACCACCAACAGCATGATGGGCGGGGTGCGCAACCAGCTGAACGCCGCCTGGACCAGCGAAGTGGTGAACATCTATCGCCAGTCCCTGGCCGGGCGCTATCCGATGTCGCCAGGCAGTGCGCGGGACGCCACCCTGGATGACTTCGGCCAGTTCTTCGGCGTCGGCGGGGTGATGGACAACTACTTCCGCAAGTACCTGCAACCCTACGTCGACACCTCGACCCCGACCTGGCGCTGGCAGCCGGGCGCGGCGCAGAAGCTCGGCATCGCCCCCGGCGTGCTGCAGACCTTCCAGCGCGCGGCGACCATCCGCGATGCGTTCTTCCGTTCCGGCGGCACCCAGCCGATGGTGCGTTTCGAGCTCAAACCGGTGGCGATGGACTCGACCATCACCCAGTTCCTGCTCGACCTCGATGGCCAGCAACTGAGCTACGACCACGGCCCGAGCCGCCCGACCGCCATGCAGTGGCCGAACCCGGGCAGCATCGGCGTGGTGCGGATCTCGATCATGCCGCCGTCGTCCAGCGGTCGCTCCGGCGTCACCCTGGATGGGCCGTGGGCCTGGTTCCGGCTGTTGGAGCAATCGGACCTGACCGCCGGCAACTCGCCGGACCGCTTCAACCTGCGGCTGCGGGTCGATGGCGCCAGCGCTTCTTATGAGCTGCGGGCCAACAGCGCCTTCAACCCATTCAAGAGCCGGGTGCTCAGCGGCTTCAGCCTGCCGGAGCGGTTATGAGTACGCCGGGCTTCTATGGAAAGTTGGCCAGCCGCGGGGACTTCGTCAGCCGTGGCTTGCCCCAGAGTTTTGTCGGCCCGTGGGATTCGTGGTTGGCGGCGGGTTTGCTCGCCAGCCAGACCAGCCTCGGCGAGCGCTGGCTGGATGCTTATCTGGTCAGCCCGTTGTGGCGCTTCATGGTCGCGCCGGGTGTGTGTGGGCCGGACGCCGCCGTCGGGGTGGTGATGCCGAGCATCGACCGGGTCGGCCGTTATTTCCCGTTGACCGTCGCGACGCTGCTGGAGCCCGACGCGGACCCGGCGTCGGTGGTGGGCGGTGCGGACGAGTGGTTTGAACGGGTCGAGAACCTGTTGCTCAGCACGTTGAGCGTGGAGGCCAGCTTCGAGGCGTTCAACGAGCAGTTGGAGACCCTCGGCAGCCCGATGTACCTGCCACGCACGCCGAGCAGCCGCTTCGCCAGCTTGCATCGCTTCGATGCCACCGACCCGCAGCGGCGCATGAGCGCCCTGGCCGAGGCGGCCTGCGAAGGCGCGAGCCTGTGGTGGGGACAGGGATCGGAGCGCATTGCCCCGGGTTTGATGCGCTGCCAGGGATTGCCGGCAGCCGCTGATTTTGCGCAATTTTTGCTCGGCCAAGAAGGTGTGGTGTAGATGCGTCCAAGTGCCGGAAAAGCAATCAAGTCTGCAAGCAAAAGCCATGTCGGGATGGTCCGCCAGGTCAACGAAGACGCCTGCCTGGACCTGCCGGAAAACGGCCTGTGGGTAGTGGCCGACGGCATGGGCGGGCACGCGGCGGGCGACTATGTCAGCAGCCTGATCGTCGACAGCCTGCGCCGCATTGCCGTGGGGCGCTCGCTGGACGAATACGTCGCGGCGCTGCAAAGCGACCTGCTGCGGGTCAATGCCGCCGTGCGCGAGGAAACCGCCAACCGTGGCGTGACGATGATGGGCAGTACCGTGGTGGTGCTGGCCGCCCGTGACCTGCGCGGCATGTGCCTGTGGGCCGGAGACAGCCGTTTGTATCGCCTGCGCGACGGCGTGCTCGAAGGCATCTCCCGGGACCACAGCTATGTCCAGGACTTGCAGGACAGCGGCCTGCTCAGCGAAGCCGAGGCGCGGGTCCATCCCCGGGCCAACATCGTCACCCGGGCCATTGGCGTCGAGGCGCAGCTGAACCTGGCGTTGACCGAACTGCTGCTGGTGCCTGGCGACAGCTACCTGTTGTGCAGCGACGGGCTGACCAAGACCGTCGACGATGATGAGATCCGTGAAGTATTGAGCCACGACGAGCCCGGCGAAATCGCCAGCAGCCTGGTGTCCCTGGGCCTGATGCGCGGCGCGCCGGACAACATCACCGTGGTGGTCGTGAAGGTGCCGTCATGAGCTTGACCCTGAACATTGTCATCCCCGGCTACGACATCGAAGGGCCGATCGGCGAAGGTGCGATGGCCAGCGTGTACCTGGCGACCCAGCGTTCGCTGGAGCGCAAGGTGGCGTTGAAAGTCATGGCTGCCGCCCTGGCCGCCGACCCGACCTTCTGCGAGCGTTTCCTGCGCGAAGGCAAGACCCTGGCGCGCTTGTCGCACCCGCACACCGTTACCATCCATGACATCGGCAACGTCGGTGAGCTGTATTACATGGCGATGGAGTACCTGCCCAACGGTACGCTCAAGGAACGCATCGCCGCGGGCCTGACGCCGGAGCAGGGTCTGACCTACATCCGCCAGATCGCCTCGGCCCTGGGGTATGCCCACGGGCTGGGTCTGGTCCACCGTGACGTCAAGCCGGCCAACATCCTGTTCCGCGCCGATGGCACGGCGGTGCTCTCTGACTTCGGCATCGCCAAGTCCCTGGACGACCGCACCCAGTTCACCCAGGCCGGCTTTGCCGTCGGCACGCCCAGCTACATGAGCCCGGAACAGGCCCGTGGACAAGAGATCGACGGTCGCGCCGACCTGTACGCCCTGGGCGTGGTGCTCTACGAAATCCTCGTCGGCAAGCTGCCGTACACCGGTAACGACGCACTGTCCACGGCCCTGGCACACCTGACCGAACCGCTGCCGGAGTTGCCGGTGCACCACGGCCGTTACCAGGACGTGTTGCGCAAGCTGCTGGCGAAGGATCCGGCGGAGCGTTTCCCGGATGCGGCGGCGTTGCTGCGGGCGTTGGATAACCTGCCTGAGGAGTCGGAAGCGACGCTGATCCGGCCGTTGTCGTTGCAACTGCCGGAGACGCTGAAACCGGTGGACGACTTGGCGGGTTTGACGCCCATGTCCATCGACATTCCCAGCGGCCCGGCTTACTCACCACCGCCGCCACAATCGCAGCCCAAGCCAGTTCCTCCGCCGATAAAACCGACGGTCCAATCCTCGGTGTCGGAGCAACGCAAGGGGCCGGTGTTCGCCCTGGCCGCTGTGGCGGTCGCCGTGGCGCTGGCGTTGGGTGGCGCGGGTTATTGGTGGTTGTCCGGTGATGACGGCAAAGACGTGAAGACGCCAGTGGCCACGACCCCCTCGGTCAAGCCAGCGGAAGTGAAGCCACCGAAGCCCCCCGAAGTGCCAGCGGTCAAACCGCCCGCTGCCCCTCCTGCCCAGCCCCCTGTGGCGACCGAGGCCGACGGCGGCCAGCGTCCGCTGTTGATGGCTGGCAAGAAAACCCTGTTCCAGCGCGTGCTCAGCAAACCGGGGGCAAAACTCGCCGACGCGCCCGGCGCGGCACCGGGCAAGGCACTGCCGGCGTTTTCCGTGCTGTACGTGTATCAGCGCAAGGACGTCGAGGGCAGTGCGTGGGTGCGGGTCGGTGCGGCCACCGACGGGCGCAGCGACGGCTGGTTGCCCGCCGCCCAGGTCAGCGACTGGAAGCAGAGCCTGGTGCTCAAGTTCACCGAACGTTCCGGCCGTGCGCCAGTGATGTTCCTGCGTCAGCCAGGCGAAGTGGAAAAGCTCCTGGCTAACCCATCGGCCGCCAAGAACGTGTTGCTCAAGGCCCAGCAGAGCCCGCAGGACGACCAGCAAGTGCTGGCCTTGGAGCCGGCGGCCAGCGCCGTACCGCAGAGCCAGTTCTACTTGTTGCCGATCTTCGATTCCCGCGAGAGCCTCGATGAAAACGGCCAGCCGGTGCAGTTGCTGAATGTCGCGTCCATCGACCCTGGCAACACCCCCAAGGCTGTGGGCAACACGCCGATCACCACCGCCAACGCCGACGCGTTCCGCACCGCCGTGGTACTGGTGGTGGACACCACGGTGTCGATGCAGCCCTACATCGATCAGGTGCGCGATGTGGTCCATCAACTGCAAACCCGCATTGCCGAGCGCGGCGAGTTGGACAGCGTCAGCTTCGGCATGGTGGGTTTCCGCAGCAGCATCAAGAAAACCCCGGGCCTGGAATACGTCGCCAAGACCTTGATCACCCTGGAGCAGGGCCGCGACCCGCAACGTTTCATGGAACTGGCGCGGCAGGTCAAGGCATCGACGGTATCGAGCCATTCGTTCAACGAAGACGCTTTCGCCGGGGTCATGGAGGCCGTCGAAGGCATGGACTGGTCCGGCTACGGCGGGCGCTTGATCCTGCTGGTCACCGACGCCGGTGCCCTGCGCAAGAACGACCCGTTTGCCGCCACGCAAATGAACGAGGCCGAAGTCCGCCAGGCCGCGCTGGGCAAGCAGATCAAGATCTACGCCTTGCACCTGCTCAGCGACGCCGGCAAGAAAACCCACGCCGGCGCCCAGAGCCAGTACCGCACCCTGACCGCCGACGCCAACCCGCAGATCGGCGACCTGTACATTCCGGTGCCGGGCGCCGACGTGCGCAAGTTCGGCGAGCGGGTCGACGAGATCGGTTCGGTGTTCGCCGACCTGGTGCATCAGGTGCGCAGCAACAAGGCGCAGAGCGTGCCGCTGCTCAGCGCCGCGCCGAGCCTGGCCGACAAGTCGGCCGCGGTCGGCTACGCGATGCACATGGACTTTCTGGGACGCAAATCCGCCAGCCAGGCGCCGCAACTGGTCAGCGCCTGGACCGCCGACCGCGACCTGACCAACCCGGCGCTGCCGGCGTTCCAGGTCTGCGTGATGCTGACCAAGCTGCAACTCAACGACTTGCAACAATCGCTGAAGCTGATCGTCGACGCGGCCCGCAAGACCCAGAGTTCGCCCAAGGACTTCTTCCAGGAAATCGCCAGCGCCAGTGCCTACATGAGCCGCGACCCGTCGGCCCTGCGCAAGGGCGGCAACCTGGCCGACGGCGGCATTCTGGGCGAGTACCTCGAAGGGCTGCCGTACCGCAGCAAGTCGCTGAACATGACCCAGGACTTGTGGCTGTCCTTGAGCGTGGCCGAGCAGGAAGATTTCATCGACGAGCTGGATTCGAAAATCCGCCTCTACGAAACCTTCCACAACGACCTCGCCAACTGGGTGCGCTTCGGCGACGCCGAGCCGGGTGACGCCTTGTACCGCGTTCCGTTGTCGACGCTGCCGTGATGCTGACCCTGAACGCCGTGCACAAAAGCCGGGGCGCCGGCAGCCAGCGCTACAGCCTGGTGATTCCACGGCTGCATTTGCGCGGCGGTGAACAGCTGGCGGTAGTCGGCCCCAGCGGCTGCGGCAAGAGCACGTTGCTGGACTTGCTGGCGCTGGTGTTGGCGCCGGATCAAGCCGGGCAGTTCGACTTCACGCCCGCCGACACGCCGCTGGACGTCGCCAAACTGTGGCGTGCGTCGCAACAGGGCGCCTTGGCCGAGCTGCGCAGTCGTTACCTGGGTTATGTTCTGCAAACCGGCGGCTTGTTGGGCTTTCTGGATGTGCGCGGCAACATCGCGTTGTCGCGCAAACTGCTGGGCTTGAAGGATGATGCAAGCGTGACGCGCCTGGCTGGGCAGTTGGACATTGCCGATCAATTGGACAAAAAACCGGCGGACTTGTCCGTCGGCCAGCGCCAGCGGGTTAGCTGTGCCCGGGCGTTGGCCCATGGGCCGCGCCTGCTGCTGGCCGATGAACCGACAGCCGCCCTCGACCCGCTGAACGCTGAGCGCGTCATGCAGTTGCTGGTGGCCCAGGCCCGCGAACAGGGTGTGTGCTGTGTGGTCGCCACCCACGACGAGGCGCTGGCCCGCGCCAGCGGTCTGCAGGTGCGGCGCATCAGTTGCCGTCGCGATGTCGACGGCGGTGTCACCGCCACCCTCGGGGAGGCTTGCTGATGCGCGGCGCGCTGGTGGCCTCCCTGGCCTGGCAGGATTACCGCAACGATGCCTGGCTGTCGGCCTGCTCGGTGTTGGCGCTGGTGGCGGTGGTGGCGCCGTTGCTGGTGCTGTTCGGCCTGAAGTTCGGCCTGGTCAGCAGCCTGACCGAGCGCTTGCAGAACGACCCTGCCACCCGGGAAATCATTCCCTTGGGCGGCGGTCGCTTCAGCGCCGAGTTCGTCGAGCAATTGAGCCAGCGCAGCGACGTAGCCTTTGCTTTGCCGCGCACCCGGCAGATCGCCGCCACGGCGGATTTGAGCGGCGATGCTTCGACGGTCACGGTGGAGATGATCCCCACTGCGACCCACGATCCCTTGTTCGAACAATTGCCTGTGCCCCAAGGCCTGGATCAAGTGGTACTCAGCCAGACCGCCGCTGAAAAGCTCGGCGCCAAGGCCGGCGATTGGTTGCAGGCCAGTTTTGGCCGGCAGGTGGCCGGTCGCAGCGAGGCGCAGCGCACGCGGGTGCAGGTGCTGCACGTGCTGCCATTGGAAGCCTTCGCCCGCGACGGCCTGTTTGCCCCGCTGGCCTTGCTGGAGGCGGCAGAGGATTACCGCGACGGCCGTGCCGTGCCCGCGTTCGACTGGCCGGGCGAGGCGGGGAGTGTGGCCGGGCAGCGGGTCTATCCGGCCTTTCGCTTGTATGCCCGCAGCCTCGGCGATGTCGAGCCGCTGCGTCAGTATTTCGCTGGGCAGAACCTGTTGGTATCGACCCAGGCCCAGACCATCGCACAAGTGCAATCGCTGAGCCGCAATCTGTCGATCGTGTTCTGGATCATCGCCGGGTTGGCCTTGGCCGGCGCGTTCGCGGCGATCTTTGCCGGTGCCCTGGCGGCGGTCGAGCGTAAGCGCCGAGAGCTGTCGGTGTTGCGCCTGCTGGGGGTTTCCACCGCGGCGCTGATGCTGTTCGTGGTGTTGCAGGCGCTCTACAGCGCCACGTTTGCCGCGTTGTTGAGTGCAGGGTTGTATGGCCTGGCGCAGTCGGGCCTCAATTATTTATTTGCACAGATGCCCGGCGAATACGCCAGTCATCTGCTGCTGCGTCACTACCTTTTGGCCCTGGTGGCGGTGCTCGGCGTCAGTGCCGTCGCGGCGGTTGCCGGCGGCTGGCGGGTGGCGCGCATCCAGGCATGTGAAGGAATTCGCGATGTATAAGTTATTGGGCGCCGCCGTGGCGCTGAGCCTGGCCGGTTTGGTCTGGGCTGATGAAAGCACGGACAAGCTGGACAACCCCAAGCCGTTGCCCGGCGACGTCAGCCTGCCGTTGCCGTGTGAAGGCCAGATGGTGTTCCGCTACGTCTACATCCTCGCCCAGGGCACCCTGGACGACCGCGAGATCAGCCTCGGTTACCCGTTCAGCGAAGGCGAGGCGGGCTATCAACAGTCGTTCATTTCCGGCTACCGGCGTGACTTCATCAACGGCCAGTTCACCCTCAAGGACCTGCCCAAGGACTGGAACAAGACCATCACGCCGTTGATGCCCAAGACCGACGCCAAGACACCGCTCAAGCCGATGCTGTACTTCATCGGCAAGTACGAGGTCACGGCCCGGCAGTACGCCCAGGTCATGGCCCAGGCGCAATCCCTGGCCAGCGGCGAGCCGGCCCCGGCCTGCGAAGCCTTGCAAGCCGATTTGCCCCAAGGTGTGGCGGGGCGTCTGCCCAAGGTGAAACTGTCGAAGTTCGAGGCCGAACGCTTCTCGGCGATATACAGCGCCTGGTTGATGAAATACCACAAGGACCTGCTGCCGGTGAGCGGTCGCGGCACCTCCGCCGAAGACGGCGGGCTGGGTTTCGTGCGCTTGCCGACGGAAGTCGAGTGGGAGTTCGCCGCCCGTGGCGGGCAAGCCGTCAGCCGCCAGGACCTGGAGGGGCGCCTGTTTCCACGACGCCTGGAAGGCAGTGAAAGCGATGGGCCGCTGGCCGATTGGGCCGTGTTCAACCAGGTGGCCGGTGGCACCGGCCAGGCGGCGCGGTTGATGCCCATTGGCACCAAGCTGCCGAACCCCATCGGCCTGTTCGACGTGGTGGGCAACGCGGCCGAGATGGTCCAGGAATCCTTCCAATTGGTGCACGCCGGTCGCCGCCAGGGCGCCTATGGCGGCTTCGTGGTCAAGGGCGGCAACTACCTGGAAGGCGAAGGTACGCTGTTCACCGGCATGCGCCGCGAATACCCGTTGTTCGCCGCCGATGGCACCGAGCAAAGCAACGAGACCACGGGGTTTCGCGTGGCCGTCGGGGCATTGTTGGCGCCGCGCTCGCGCTACAAGGAATTGTTCGCCCAATGGCAGAAAGAAGGTCGGCTCGCGTCGCTGACCGACGCCATCGACGATGCCGAAGACCCGACCAAGCGCCTGGACAGCATCATCGCCGCCAGTGTCGACCCGCGCCTGCAAGCCGAATTGGGCCTAGTCAACGAAGAGCTCAAGCGCAACGTCTCGCTCATTGCCCAGCAACGCGAGGAAGCGGCGGGCAACCTGATCCAGTCCTCGGCCCTGGTGGCCGAGACCATCAACAACTACAACATTCGCCTGACCAATCTGCAGAACAGTCGGCAAGCCGCCTTGGACGCCAAGGACGAGGCCAGCGCCCAGCTGTTCGCCACGGCCATCGACAATGGCCGCAGCGCGCTGGATGGCGCGGTGGCGATCTACATCGACAACCTGGCGACCGGCACGCGCTACACCGATGCCGTGATCCAGGCGCAGTTCCAGCGCATCAAGGAAGAGTTGGAGCGCAAACCGGTACTGGGCAAGAGCCTGGTGGCGCGTGCAACGTTATTCGTTCGTCATGTCGGGGATTATCGTCAGCAAAAACGAGCCGACCCGGCGGCGATATTGAAGGAATTGCTCGCATCGAACGCTCAGCGGTCTTGAGTGTGCGTTGTCAGCGAGCTTGGAAGGGACTCAGGCGGCGATAGCGCCGTGCTGAGCTGGTCAACACTTAAAAGAGAACACAACTATGCTTTTCTCCCGTAAACCTTTGGCTTCGGTTTCCAAGCGTCACTTGCTGATGGTCGCTGTCGGCTTCAGCACCGTACTGACCGGTTGCGCCACGTCGCCGACGTCCAAGGTCGCGTCGAGCACCAAGGTCGAGTACTACCCGAACTGCTACGAGCCGGTGCAGCACTTGCGCGCCACCGAAGGCAACATGACCAAGTCGGTGATCACCGGTGCGGCCGTTGGCGCGGTCGGCGGTGCGCTGCTGGGCGCCCTGACCGCCGATAAGGAAGACCGTGGTCGTAATGCCGCCATCGGTGCCGCGGGCGGTGCCCTGGCCGGTGGCGCAACCGGTTACTACACCGAGCGCCAGAAGCAGATCGCCGATGACAACCAGCGCATCGCCTCCTACGCCGCTGACGTCAACAAGAGCGCTTCGGACATCGACCGCAGCACCGCGTACGCCAAGGCTTCGCAACAGTGCTACCAGAGCGCGTTCACCAAGCTGGTGGCCGACCGTAAGGCCAAGACCGTCAACGACACCGAAGGCCGCAAGCGCCTGGCGGAAATCGTCTCCGGCTTGAAAGAGTCGAACGACCTGATTGTCGCGGTCAACGGCAAAGCCGCCGAAGACTTGAACAACTACACCCAGGCCTATGAGAAAGACCTGCAGCAAGTGGGTGTGCAGCGTACTGATGTGGTGACCGTAGCGACCGCGGAAACCAAGCCGGTTGTCGCTTCGACCAAGACCAAAAAAGCTGTGAAACCGGCGAAAAAGCCGGTGCTGCCAACCGTGCCGAAAGAAGCGGTGACCACCGAGAAAACCCTGCAGACCGCCAAGGCCAAGCAGGATGAAAGCAAGCAGGTCGCCAGCGCTGGCACCTCCCAGGTCAACAGCATGTGTAAAAATCCGGACCTGGGTGATTGGGCACCGGTGCCTTGCCCGAATGTTTGATTGAGTGAGGGCTGCTGATCATTTGATCACTGCATAAACCCTGTGGGAGCGGGCTTGCCCGCGAAGGCGGCCTTATGGCTGGCCTGGATCTTGTTGACTGGGTACATATCCGTTGCTGCGGTAACGGCCACTTAGGGTTCCGCCCTTACGGCGGGTCACTTTTGGCAAACGCCCCAAAAGTAACCAAAAGGTCTTGCCGGTATGACTCACCCACATGGGTTACAAATCAGTTCACGCACATAGGTAACAGTTTTTAACTGGCATGGTCGATTTCGCGAGGATCTGACCATGTCCTGGAGAGAGCTGAAACCTATGGACCTCAAAGTGATGTTCATCGCTGAGTATCTATCCGAAAAGCACAGCTTTAGCAGGCTGTGCCAGGACTATCAGATCAGCCGAAAGACCGGCTACAAATGGGTCGAGCGCTATGAACTGGAGGGACCCAGTGGGCTTGACGAACGTAGCCGCCGACGGCACAACCAAACCTATGTAGTGCCGCTGGTTGTGAGGCAGGCCATTATTGAGCTTCGCTCTACTGGCGAAACGGTTCCGGGTCCTAAAAAGATCCAGAACGATTTGATGAAACGTTTCCCGGGGCAAGATCCGCCGTCGAAAACGACGATTTACAACATCCTCAAGGCCGTTGATTTGATCACGCCTCGGCCGTCGCGCCAGCGTGTCGCTGTCTATCCCAAGCCTTTGCGTAAGGCAGAAACGCCTAATCAGCTTTTCAGCGCAGATTACAAGGGCCAATTTCTGACTGGGGCGGGCGTTTGGTGTTATCCGCTGACGATCATGGATCATGCCAGTCGCTTCCTGCTTGCCTGCGAGAGCATGGCCAATACCAATCTCAAGGAGACCCAGCAAACTTTCGAGCGCGTTTTTCGTGAGTATGGGATGCCTGAGCGCATCCGCACCGATAACGGCGTGCCGTTTGCCAGTACGGGGCGTGCTGGGCTGTCGCAATTGTCGATCTGGTGGCTACGCCTTGGGATTATTCCTGAGCGAATTGAGCCTGGTCGGCCAGATCAAAATGGACGTCATGAGCGCATGCACCGGACGTTGAAAAGTACCTTTCCCCAACCGCCGGCAATTGCTTGGGAGGCTCAGCAAAAACATTTTAATCGATTTATGCAGCACTACAATTACGAGCGGGGACACGAGGCGCTCGGTCAGAAAACTCCGGCCTCCTGCTACACACCCTCAACTCGGGCTTACCCGGAGAAGTTACCGGAAATGGGGTATGCGAGCCATATTGAGTGTTACCTGGCAGATGGTAGCGGAATCATTAATCGAGCCGGTCTGCGGATATACGTAGGGAATCTGCTTAGGCATCAGAACATTGGAATGGAGATGATCAAGGACGGCGTATGGAATGTGATCTTCGGTCCGGTGATCCTAGGTCACGTCAATGCCAGGGACGCAAAGAACGGCTACGTTTCAATCAAAGTGTCACCTATGTGAATGCACTTTTTTGTAACCCATGTGGTTGTCCCGTACATTGCCCCACCACTCGGTGCCTCGCCTAGGCTCGGCATGCCCGAACGCAGGCATTGCTCCGTGGGCCGCCGCGAAGGGCCATCCATGGCCCAGCGCGGCTATCCCGGCATCCATGCCGGGATGCCCACTGCGCAATACCCGCGTTCGGCCAGCGTGGTCAACGGGGCCCCCAGATCAAAAGCCCGCCGAGGCGGCCTTATAGCCGGCCTGGTTCTCCCGGTCGTACACCTGTCCGATCTGTGGGAGCAAAGCTTGCTCGCGAGGCGGCCTTATAGCCGACCTGGCTCTTTGGCCGTCCCCCGATCCAATTGTGGAAGCAAAGCTTGCTCGCGAGGCGGCCTTATAGCCGACCTGGCTCTTTGGCCGTCCCCCGATCCAATTGTGGAAGCAAAGCTTGCTCGCGAGGCGGCCTTATAGCCGACCTGGCTCTTTGCCGTCCCCCCGATCCAATTGTGGGAGTGGGCTTGCCCGCGAAGGCGACCTGGTAGCCGGCCTATCCCTTGCGGTTGTACCCGATCCAATTGTGGGAGCGAGCTTGCTCGCGATGGCGTCGGCTCAGCCTGCATCAATGTGAGCGTTATCCCTTGGCATCTCGCGCCGCCATCTCCTTGTTTTCCAGATGATCCAGTGCCCGTTCCACCAACAACTGCACCCCATCGGCCATGCGGCTGATCGCCAGGGCGATGCAGCGACGTGAGTCATCCACGTCGTCAGCCAGGTCGGCGGCGATGGTGCTGATGGAGAGCAGGTCTTCGGAGGCGTTGGCGAGCAGGGTTTCGGTGTCGATGTGGGGAGAAACGATGAAGAGTTGGCTTTTGTCGGGTTCAGGCGGGGAGGGCTTGGGGTTGAGGTAGTAGTGGAGGGCGCGGGTGGCGGCGTCATCGAGCTTTTTTTTTTCCTGCGCTTGGACGCGGGATTTGTGGCCGTTTTGCGGCGGATTGGGAGTTACCTTGAACATAGATGTATTCCGATATGTATTTGAAGAAACTGCCACCGTTCGTTGCACCGAATTAAGGTGGCAGCCGTGCGTAGGTGTGCAAGACCGGGCATATCGGACCCCGGCAGACCTTGAGAGTCTCCCACGCACAGCCGCCATAGCAGTTGCGCGCCGATATGTACCGGACTTGCACGTCCGTGTCACCGTTTTTTGCGATGACGAACAAAGGTTAGCGGTGCAAAACCAGGGCGCCTAGTTCACGAACAGCCCGGCGTTTTGAAGGAAATCTCCGAGGCGCGTGAGGAAAATGACAGGCCAGGGAATTGGTCTGTCAGACGTGACTTAGCAGTCATCGTGCAGGAAAATCTATTCATCTCCCGTTAAAGCGATCAGATGATGGCGTTTAGCCGAAGAATCGCTAAACTGCGCCAGCTATTCATCTTTCTTTCGAGGCGCTGTCGATGAAATTTCGTTTCCTGCTGTGGATGCTGGGCTTGCTGATGGGCAAGGCCAGCCGGACCAACCCGGCGTTCCAGCAGCAGTTGGGCGACAAGGAATTGGTGTTTCAGCTGCAAACCCTGGACGGCAAGGTCGCCCGGCATTTCACCGTGAAGAACCAACGCATCACCAGCCAGTCCGGCGTTTACCCCACCCCGGCCTTCGCCATCGCCTTCAAGGACGCCGCCTATGGCTTCGCCACGATGCAGGCCAAGAACAAGCAACTGGCATTCATGACGGGGATCCAGGACAAGTCGATCCAGATCAAGGGCAACCCGGCGCTGGTGATCTGGTTTCAAGGGCTGATGAAGTATTTGAAGCCAAGAAAACCTAAAGCCTAGTGGATTACTGTGGCGAGGGGATTTATCCCCGCTGGGCTGCGAAGCAGCCCTAAAACCTGATTCCCCGGTTATGCAGGCTTACCGCAGTTAGTCTTGTTGGGCCTGCTTCGCAGTCCAGCGGGGATAAATCCCCTCGCCACAAAAGCTCAACTGCCTGTGTCAGCAATCAGTGGCTGAACTGCGAAGCCAGTTCCCGCAGCAGCACTTCTGCTTCAAGCACTTTGCTGACCACGTCATTGACCTTGTCCCGAGACAGCCCTACGCGCTCCAGCAGCGCATCGGGGATTTCTTCATCCGGGCCGGAGCCGATACCGCGTGAGCGCAGCAGGCGTACGGCCAGGCATACCAGGTTCGGGTACTCGGCGTATTCGCCGTCGTAGTGCGGATCGTGCTGGAAACGCAGGGCGGTGGCCAGTTCGTCGGGCATGTCCCAGTAGCGCATCAGCCAGGCGCCGATCTGTTCGCGACTGATGCCCAGCAGGTGCTGTTCCACGTAGCTGTGGCACAGGTGCGGGTTGACCTCCAGGTGCCGGCAGATCAGCGAGAAGTGCGGCGGGAACACATGGGCCAGCAGCAGGTAGCCGAAGTTGTGCAGCAGGCCGGACAGGTAGGTCAGGCCACCTTCGGGACGCTGGGCGCGCGGCATGGCGCGGGTCAGGCCCTCGATGACGGCGGCGGTGTAGATCGACTGGTGCCAGTAGGGCGTGGTGTGTTGCGGGTGGTCCTTGGGCAGGCTCAGGGTCTTGCCCAGGGCCAGGCCCAGCGCCAGGTTGATCACCAGGTCGAAGCCCAGCACCCGCACAATGGCGTCTTCCACTGAGCGAATCTTGCCCGGCGAAGCGTAGTACGGCGACGCGGCCCAGCTCACCACTTGTGCGGCCAGGGCCGGGTCGGTTTCGACGACGCCAGTGATGTCATCGATGGTGGCGTCAGGGTCGACCCGTAGCTTGATGATTTTTTGCGCGGTTTCGGCCAGCGGCGGGATCTCGATGGTTTCTTCCAGTCGTTGCTGGATACGCCGGGCGGTGAACGCCTGTACGGCCTGGGTGATTTCCTTGCGGTCGTCGTGCGGGCGGTCCAGGTTGGGGGTGATGTTGCTCACGGCTTCGCCGAACGTCGCGGCGCTGGCCTTGGTGAGCATGGTCTTGAACGCTTCGCTGGTCACTTCCAGCAGCAGCCCCGGCTCGCCGGAGTTGATCAGCAACTTCGGTTCGCGCAGCAGGCTTTCTTCGTACAGGCACGGTGAGCTGGTCAGCGCCGGCAGGCCGGGCAGCAGGCTCAGATTGTGTTTGCCGAGCATGCGCTCCAGGCGTTCGGTCGGCACCGCCGTGAGCTTGCGGCCCGTCAGTTCGGCCAGGCGGTTGAGGTCCAGCAGCTGGCTTTGCGGAAACAGCACCATGAGCGCGCCAACGGCATCGTGCAGCAACACCGCCTGCACTTTGCGGGCGGGGTTCAGGCCGGGTCGTTCGAGTACTTCGTCATAGCCGATGCCCAACTTCTCGAGCAACAGCCGAATAACAGACGGAGCGTGCGGGGGTTCGGGGGCGAGGGCAGCTTCTGTCATGGTCTGTATCCGTTTTCCTACAAGTTGGTCAGTATAACCAGCTTGTCCGGCACGCGGGTCCTGAAAACTGAGCGCGTGCTCACACTTGGCCGTATTGCTGCCCATGCCGCAGCCAACGATCCAGCAGCGGGCTGACGTGGTCGGGCCAGCGTTCCAGCAGCGCCTGGGCGGCGTCGCGTACGGCGGGGAGCAGATCGGCGTCGCGCATCAGGTCGGCTACCTTGAATTGAAGCAGACCGGTCTGGCGTGTGCCGAGCATTTCACCGGGACCGCGCAATTCCAGGTCTTTTTCGGCGATGACGAAGCCGTCGTTGGTTTCGCGCATGATCCCCAGCCGCTGGCGGCCGATCTGCGACAGTGGTGGGTGATAGAGCAAGACGCAATGGCTGGCGGCGCTGCCCCGGCCTACCCGGCCGCGTAGCTGGTGCAATTGCGCCAGGCCCAGGCGCTCGGGGTTCTCGATGATCATCAGGCTGGCATTGGGCACGTCGACGCCGACTTCGATCACCGTGGTGGCGACCAGCAGTTGCAGGGCGCCGGCCTTGAACTCAGCCATTACCGCGGCTTTTTCGGCAGGTTTCATGCGGCCGTGGATCAGCCCGACTTTCAATTCGCCAAGGGCGGCGGTGAGGTCCTCAAAGGTGGTTTCGGCCGCCTGGCAGGTCAGCTCTTCCGACTCTTCGATCAACGTGCACACCCAATAGGCCTGCCGCCCTTCGGCACAGGCACTGCGCACGCGTTCGATCACTTCCACCCGTCGGGTATCGGTGACCAGCACGGTATTGACCGGCGTGCGGCCGGGGGGCAGTTCGTCGAGGATCGAGGTGTCGAGGTCGGCGTAGGCGCTCATCGCCAGCGTCCGCGGGATCGGTGTGGCCGTCATGATCAGTTGATGAGGGCACATCCGCCCACCCACGCCTTTCTGTCGCAGGGCCAGGCGCTGCTGCACGCCGAAGCGGTGCTGTTCGTCGATGATCACCAGGGCCAGGTTCTTGAACTGCACTTCGTCCTGGAACAGCGCATGGGTGCCGACCACCATCGGCGCGCCTTCGGCGATCTGCGCCAGGGCGGCGGTGCGGTGCTTGCCCTTGAGCTTGCCGGCCAGCCAGGCGACTTCGATGCCCAACGGTTCGAGCCAGCGCTGGAAGGTGATGAAATGCTGTTCCGCCAGGATCTCGGTAGGGGCCATCAACGCCACTTGATAACCGGCCTCCAACGCCTGCAACGCGGCGAGGGCGGCGACCACGGTCTTGCCGGCGCCGACATCGCCCTGGATCAGCCGCAGCATCGGCTCGGGCTGGCTCAGGTCGTAGGCGATTTCGTTGCCGACCCGTTGCTGGGCGCCCGTGGGGGTGAAGCCGAGGTTGGCCAGGTAGCGGGCCGGCAGATCCTTGGCCTTGGGCATGGCCGGGGCGCGCAGGGAGCGCAGGCTTTCGCGCAGCCGTTGCTGGGACAGTTGATGGGTCAGCAGTTCTTCGAACGCCAGGCGATGCTGGGCCCAGTGATGGCCGAGGGCGAGTTCGTCCACGTCGGCGTCGGCGGGCGGATGGTGCAGGTAGCGGATCGCATCGGCCAGCGGCGCCAAGTGGTAATCCCGGGCCAGTTCCGTGGGCAGCCAGTCGGGCAGGCTGCTGGGGCCGAGCAACGTCAGGGTTTGCTGGCAGAGCTGGCGCAGGCGTTGTTGGGTCAGGCCTTCGGTGAGCGGGTAGACCGGGGTCAGGGTTTCATCCACGGGCGGCGGTTCGTCACCGGTAATGCTGCGGTATTCCGGATGGTAGATTTCCAGCCCCGACGCCCCGGGCCGCGCCTCGCCGTAGCAACGCACGCGGGTGCCGCGCTTGAGGCCTTCTTTCTGCGCATTGCTGAAGTGATAGAAGCGCAGGCTGAGCCCGCCGGTGCCGTCCTGCAGGCGCACCACCAGGCTACGCCGACGGCCCATGACCACATCGGCGCCGCTGACGATGCCTTCGATCACTGCATCCTGCCCCGGGCGCAGATGACCGATGGGCACCACGCGGGTGCGGTCCTGATAGCGCAAGGGCAGGTGGAACAGCACGTCCTGGAGGTTTTCCAGGCCGACCTTGGCCAGTTTCTCGGCCATGGCTTCACCGACACCCTTGAGTGTCGTGACCGGCACTTTCGACAGCTCAGTCATGGCTGCGGCTTACTTGCCGGCGGGCGGCTTGGCCACGGAGCACAGGCGGATCGAGTCGGCGAGGATTTCGATGGCCTTGGGCCGCGGGAAGCTGGCCCGCCAGGCGATGGCCACGGTGCGGAACGGCGCGGGCGGCGTCAGCGGGCGGACTTCGATCACACCGGGGGAGTAATGATGGCTGTCCACTGCCGACAGCGGCAGGATCGAAATGCCCAGGCCGGAAGCGACCATGTGGCGAATGGTTTCCAGGGAGCTGGATTCCACGGTGGTGTGCTTGGCCCCTTCGCTGCCCTTGGTCAGGGTCGGGCAGGCTTCGAGCACCTGGTCGCGGAAACAGTGGCCTTCGCCGAGCAGCAGCAGGCTCTTGTCGTTGAGCAGGGCGGCGTCGATGGTTTTTTTCTGGGTCCAGGGGTGCTCCGCCGGCATCAGGACGTAGAACGGTTCGTCGTAGAGCGGCAGGGTGAGGACGTCGGCTTCGTTGAAGGGCAGGGCGATGATGATCGCGTCCAGCTCACCGTTGCGCAGCTTGTCGCGCAGCACGTGGGTGAAGTTTTCTTCTATGTACAACGGCATCTGCGGGGCGACCCGGTGCAGTTGCGGGATCAGGTGCGGGAACAGATACGGCCCGACGGTGTAGATGGCGCCGACTTTCAACGGGGCGGTCAGTTGGTTCTTGCCGGCCTGGGCCAGTTCACGAATGCCCTGGGCCTGCTCCAGGACCTTCTGTGCCTGGGCGACGATGCCTTCGCCCACCGGGGTCAGGCGCACGGCGCTTTTGCTGCGCTCGAAAATCAGCACACCGAGTTCGTCTTCAAGTTTTTTCACGCCCACCGACAGCGTCGGCTGGCTGACGTGGCAACGCTCGGCCGCATGGCCGAAATGCTGCTCTTGGGCGAGGGTCACGATGTAGCGTAATTCTGTGAGGGTCATGGCGAGCGTCCGTGAAGTTGCGAGCCAAGCATACCGGCTGCAATCGATAGACGCACGTTATCAGACTGGGGGCGCGGTGCGACACTGTCCAATGCCTGTGGCGAGGGGATTTATCTGTGGCGAGGGGATTTATCCCCGTTGGGCTGCGCAGCAGCCCCAAAAACACGACTCTCGTCGGGAAGTCAGGAAGATGAGGTCATCTATTTTTAGGGGCGCTGCGCAGCCCAGCGGGGATAAATCCCCTCGCCACAGA
This sequence comes from Pseudomonas medicaginis, assembly GCF_965119365.1. NCBI lineage: Bacteria > Pseudomonadati > Pseudomonadota > Gammaproteobacteria > Pseudomonadales > Pseudomonadaceae > Pseudomonas > Pseudomonas medicaginis. The sequence continues at coordinate 38,678 of NZ_OZ221631.1, read as the reverse complement.
TAAAGCCCCCACCCGGATAAACCCCCACAAAAATAAAAAGCCCCTGTTACAGGGGCTTTCAAATGTGAGGTCAGCGCCGACGCTTGTCGATGGAATACACAAACGGTGCCGTCAGTTCGATGGTGCCGTTGGTCAGCAGCTCCGCTGGTGGCTTGGGCAGCGGTTGGGCGCGGCGGATCATTTCCAGGGTGGCCCGGTCCAGCATCTCTGTGCCGGAACTGCCCACCAATTCGAATGACAACACGTTGCCTTCGGCATCCACCACGAAACGCAGGCGGTTGGTGCCTTCCTTGTTCATCTGCTGGGCCCTGTGCGGGTACTTCTTGTACTTGCCCAAGTGTGCCAGCAGCGTGCCTTGCCAGTTGGCCTTGGCCGCCGTTTGCGCTGGCGACGGGCCAGGCGCCGGTTGCGCGGACTTCTCGGTCGGTGCCTGGGTCGGCGGGGTGTCGCTCGGTTTCTGCTCCGACGGTTGTTCCTTCGGCGGCTCCGGCTTTTTCTCGACCACGGGCTTGGGTTTGGGCGGTTGAGGCTTGGGCTTGGGCTTGACCGGCTTGGGCACGGCGATGTCCGGCTTCGGCGCTTCGGCAAGCTTGGGCAATGGCAGCTCTTCGACCGGCTCGGGCGGTTGCGGCGGTGTGACGACTTTCGGCGGTGCCGGTGGCGGCGGCGCTGGCACCGGCGCCAGCTCGACCATCATCGCCTGGGGAGGCAATTCGATGGGCGGGCGCGTGGTCCAGTTCAGCGCCAGGGCGATGGCGAGCGCATGCACGCCCAGCACCACCGCCAGGCTACCGCTGTAACGCGTCAGCTTTTGGCGCGTCGTGATCATTGCTTGGGCGCCGTCTCGAGTCCGACCAGGCCGACCTTCAGGTAGCCGGCGCTTCGCAGCGCGTCCATCACGCTCATCAGGTCGCCGTAGTCCACGCCTTTATCGGCCTGGAAGAAGATCGTCGTGTCTTTCTTGCCCTGGGTCCTGGCGTCGAGGGTCGCGCCGAGGGCTTCGGCCTTGACCTCGTCTTCGCCCAGGAACAGGCGTTGGTCGGCCTTGACGCTGAGGAACACCGGTTTTTCCGGCCGTGGCGAGGGCTTGGCCGTCGACGCCGGCAGGTCAACCTTGATGTCCACGGTGGCCAGCGGGGCCGCCACCATGAAGATGATCAACAGCACCAGCATCACGTCGATGAACGGCGTGACGTTGATTTCGTGGTTCTCGGCCAGATCGTCGTCTGCGCCTTCTTTCAAATGCAGGCCCATGGCCGATTACCCCACTTTCACCATGTGCGGTTGCGAGCTGCGCTCGGTCGGCAGGTGATCGAGGTCACGACTGACCAGCAGCAGGACTTCGGCCGAAGCGTCGGAGACCTGGGCCTTGTAGCCGGCAATGGAGCGGGCGAATACGTTATAGATGACCACGGCCGGGATCGCCGCGACCAGGCCCAGGGCCGTGGCCAGCAGGGCTTCGGCGATGCCGGGAGCCACGACGGCGAGGTTGGTGGTCTGGGTCTTGGCGATGCCGATGAAGCTGTTCATGATGCCCCAGACGGTGCCGAACAGGCCGACGAACGGCGCGGTGGAACCGATGGTGGCGAGTACGCCGGTGCCGCTGCTCATGTTACGACCGCAGGCAGCGACCAGGCGCTCCAGGCGGAAACTCACGCGTTCCTTGATGCCTTCCTTCTCGCGGCTGTTGGCCGACAGGCGCATCTCTTCGAGTGCGTCATGCACCAGCAGGTTGGCGAGGGTGCCTTCTTTCGCGGCGGTGGCGCTGGCCTCCTTGAGGGTGGCGGCTTTTTTCAGCGCGGCGATTTCACCGCGCAAGCGACGCTTGGCCCCCAACAGCTCGAAGCCTTTGGCGATCCAGATGGTCCAGGTGATGATCGAGGCGATGGCCAGGCCGATCATCACGGCTTTCACGATGACGTCGGCGTTCTGGTACATGCCCCATGGCGACAGGTCGTGGGCCATGCCCAGGGTATTGTCGGCTTCGAGCACCTCAGGGGCCTGGGCCTCGACGGCTGGGGCCGGATCGGTGGCGACCGGCGATGCAACGGGAGCGGCCGGGTCAACAGGCGCCTGGGCAGCGGCCGGTGCGGTGGCTGGGGTTGTGGCCGGTGTCTGTGCATCGGCGAACGCAGCGGCAGGTGCCAGCAGCAGGCTGAACAGCAAGGCGGCTACCGTGCCCCAGGCACGAGGTCGATTGGTTGGCGAAGCGGGGGATAGAGAGCGTTTCATGCTGGCCGGACCTGAGAAAAAAGAAGGTTGATGTTCTTCCAGGCCTCGTCGGGCCGAGAACAAAAGTGGCGAGCATTATTGCAAGTAATTCTTGTTAACAAAAGTAATACAGTAACTTTTTTTCTCACATGGCTAGCCGCTCGTCCCCCACGAAGGCTAGTCTGCGGCTTTGCCAGAGGAGTTCTTGATGTCCGCGCCTTCTGTTTTGATCGCCGGCTGCGGTGATATCGGCGGCCGCCTGGCCAGCCAGTTATTGGCCGAACATTGGCAAGTCCATGGCTTGCGGCGTACGGTTTCGCGCCTGCCGGCCGGCGTCATCGGGGTGGCGGGGGATTTGTTCAACGAGCAATGCCCCGCTGACTGGCCCACCGGGTCGCTGGATTACCTGGTCTACAGCGCCGCGGCCACCGACCATGACGAGGCGGGCTACCGCACGGCCTACGTCGAAGGGTTGCAGCATGTGTTGAGCTGGCTGAAGCAGCATGGGCAGCGGCCCAAGCGCCTGCTGTTCGTGTCCAGTAGCAGCGTCTATGGGCAGCAGCAGGGCGAATGGGTGGATGAAACTTCACCCACCGTGGCCGGCGGTTATTCCGGTCGGCTGATGCTTGAAGCCGAGCAAGTTGCCCTGGACAGCGGCATCCCGGCCAGCCGCGTGCGCCTGACCGGCATCTATGGGCCGGGTCGGGAGTGGCTGCTGAGCCAGGTGCGCCAGGGCTACAGCGTGGTGGAGGATCCGCCCCTGTATGCCAACCGCATCCACGCCGACGACGCGGCGGGCCTGCTGGCCTTTCTGCTGGAAACCGATCGCCAGGGCAAGCCCCTGGAAGACTGCTATATCGGCGTCGACGACACGCCTGCCGCGCTGGCCGACGTGGTGGGCTGGCTGCGCGACTACATGGGGGTCACCCAATGGGCCGAAAACGCCAGTGTCCGCCGCGCCGGTAGCAAACGTTGCAGCAACGCCCGGGCCAAGGCCCTGGGCTGGTCGCCGCGTTATCCGAGTTTTCGCGAGGGGTATGCGGCGATTCTGGAAGGGCGCTGCTGATTCGTCAGCCCCCAAAACAAACTGTGGGAGCGAGCTTGCTCGCGATGAGGCCCAAACAGTCAATATCAAGGTTGGCTGTTATACCGCTATCGCGAGCAAGCTCGCTCCCACAGGGATCGTGCTACTGCTTTTCGAGCACCCACTGTCGGTTGCCCGGCGTGAACGATGGCATTTCATCCGCCAGTGCTGCGTTCACGGTCTGGAAGATTTCCAGCGTCTTGCCATTGCGGGCAAAGATCCAGGTGTTGCCCTGGCCGTTCTGTTGCAACCAGATATTGTCGTTGCCGCCGCTCATGGAAGCGCAATCGCCTGCCAGGCACAGGGCGTAGCGGTCGGCGCCCGGAAGGCCGCTGACCTGGCCATCGGGCTGGAACTGTACGGTGGCGCCTTGGCCGGGGCCGCTGAGAATGTTCCAGGTGCCACCCAGGTAGGCGGCGTACAGGGTGCGTTCGAAACTGGCACCGAGAGGGGCGCCTTCCGGTACCTGCATGTGCGCGCGGTCGAAGACTTGTTCGGGCTCGTTCTCGGTGGCGGCCTGGTTCAGTTGGTCGCCGTCGCGCTTGAGTTCGCTGGCGGAGCTGCCGTAGAAGTCGACCTTCCAGGCGCCGTCTTCTTCACCCAGCAGCTTGCCTTCGACGTTTTCAAAACCATTGGTGTAGCGCGCCTGGCCGGCCCGGGTGTTGACGTCCCATTCCAGGTTCGGGCCGTAGGCCTGTAGCGCTTCGCGCAGCGGACCGCCCTTGGCGGCAGCGTCGATGGCGGCCTGGTTGATCCAGGTGCCGCTGATGTCACGGTCGGCAGGGTCGCTGGCGCAGCCGGCCAGGAGGAAGGCGAGCAGCGGGAGAGCAAGCGCTTTGCGCATGGTGGAGTCCTTTCAAAACGAAAACGGCGCAGCGGGAGACGCTGCGCCGGCCTTGTTACTCGATGACCAGGATGGCATCCATCTCGACCTGCGCGCCCTTGGGCAGCGCGGCTACGCCGATGGCGGCGCGGGCAGGGTAGGGCTGCTCGAAGTACTTGCCCATGATCTCGTTGACCTTGGCGAAGTGGCTCAGGTCGGTGAGGAAGATGTTGAGCTTGACGATGTCCTTGAACGAACCACCGGCCGCCTCGGCCACGGACTTCAGGTTTTCGAACACTTGCACGGTCTGGGCTTCGAAGCCTTCCACCAGCTCCATGGTTTTCGGGTCCAGTGGGATCTGGCCCGACATGTATACGGTGTTGCCGGCCTTGATCGCCTGGGAATAAGTGCCGATGGCGGCCGGGGCCTTGTCGCTGGTGATAACGGTCTTGGTCATGAGGACTCCTTGCTAAGGGTGGGCTACGCGCGCATCCGGGTGATACGGATAACGCCGGCCAGGGCGCGCAGTTTCTTGATCACGCGGGCCAGGTGCACACGGTCGTGCACGCTGACCACCAATTGGACGACGCTGATGCGGCCATCGCGCTCGTCCATGCTGATTTTTTCGATATTGCCGTCGGCAGCGTTGACGCTGCTGGCCAGCAGCGCGATCAGGCCGCGCTGGTGCTCCAGTTCGACCCGCAGCTCGACGTTGAATTCGCCGGTGACATCCTTGGCCCAGGAGAGCTGGATGCATTTTTCCGGGTTGTGGCGGATTTCGCTGATGTTGCGGCAGTTGTCCAGGTGCACGACCATCCCTTTGCCGGCGGACAAATGGCCGACAATCGGGTCGCCCGGGATCGGCGTGCAACACTTGGCATAACTGAGCACCAGGCCCTCGGTGCCGCGAATCGCCAGCGGGCCTTCGGGGCTTGGCAGTTGTTCGCCTTCGCCGAGCAGGCGACGGGCGACGACATAGGCCATGCGATTGCCCAGGCCGATGTCCTCGAGCAGGTCTTCGATCAATTCGAGACGGTATTCGTGGAGCATCACCTGCACGCGCTCGCCTGGAATCTTGTCCAGTGCGCTGTCGAAACCGTTCAGGACCTTGTTCAGCAGGCGTTCGCCGAGGCTGATGGATTCGGAGCGACGTTGCAGCTTCAGTGCGTGGCGGATGTGCGTCCGGGCCTTGCCGGTGACCACGAAGTTGAGCCACGCCGGGTTGGGCCGTGCGCCGGGGGCGCTGACGATCTCCACCGTGGAGCCGCTTTGCAGCGGCTCGGACAACGGTGCCAGGCGGCGGTTGATACGGCAGGCGATGCAGCTGTTGCCGACGTCGGTGTGTACGGCGTAGGCAAAGTCCACGGCCGTGGAGCCCTTGGGCAGCTCCATGATCCGGCCCTTGGGCGTGAAGACGTAGACCTCGTCCGGAAACAGGTCGATCTTCACGCTCTCGATGAATTCCAGGGAGTTGCCGGCGCGCTGCTGCATTTCCAGCACGCCCTTGACCCACTGTCGGGCGCGGGCGTGGGTGCTCTTGGGTTGTTCGTCACCGCTGGACTTGTAGAGCCAGTGGGCGGCGATGCCGTTGTTGGCCATCTCTTCCATTTCGCGGGTGCGGATCTGGATTTCGATCGGGACGCCGTGCATGCCGAACAAGGTGGTGTGCAACGACTGGTAGCCGTTGGCCTTGGGGATCGCGATGTAATCCTTGAAGCGCCCTGGCAACGGTTTGTACAAATTATGTACAGCGCCCAGCACGCGGTAGCAGGTGTCGACCTTGTCGACGATGATCCGGAACGCGTAGACGTCCATGATCTCGTTGAAGGCCCGACGCTTGCCGCGCATTTTCTTGTAGATGCCGTAGAGGTGTTTCTGTCGCCCGCTGACTTCGCCTTCGATGCCGTCGATGGCCAGGCAGTGGCTCAGGGACTCTTCGATCTTGTTGACGATTTCCTTGCGGTTGCCCCGGGCGCGCTTGACGGCCTGGTTGATCCGCGCCGAACGCATCGGGTGCATGGCCTTGAAGCCCAGGTCTTCGAACTCGATGCGGATCGCATGCATGCCCAGGCGATTGGCAATGGGGGCGTAGATTTCCAGGGTTTCCTTGGCGATGCGCCGGCGTTTTTCGCCGGACAGCACTTCCAGGGTGCGCATGTTGTGCAGGCGGTCGGCGAGCTTGACCAGGATCACGCGGATGTCGCGGGCCATGGCCATGGCCATTTTCTGGAAATTCTCGGCCTGGGCTTCGGCCTTGGTCTCGAAGTTCATCTGGGTCAGCTTGCTGACCCCGTCGACCAGTTCGGCCACGGTTTCGCCGAACTGCGCTTGCAGCGCTTCCTTGGCAATGCCGGTGTCTTCGATCACGTCATGCAGCATCGCGGCCATCAGGCTCTGATGGTCCATGTGCATGTCGGCAAGAATATTCGCCACCGCAAGGGGATGCGTGACGTACGCCTCGCCGCTGCGGCGGCGCTGGCCGTCGTGGGCTTGTTCGGCGTAGAAATAGGCTCGGCGGACCAGGTTGACCTGGTCCGTGCCGAGGTAGGCCGATAAGCGATCGGCGAGGGCGTCTATGCTCGGCATGATGATGACTCCTGCCGTTTGCTGTGACCCTGCGCCGTGCTACGTCGACCAGGCATAGGCTTAGACCGCCTCGTTGGACTCGTCCTCGAACGCTGCGAACAGCGGTTCGTCTTCGACGATTTCAGCGTTGGCGATGAACTCGTAGCTCATCAGGCCTTCGGCGATTTCACGCAGCGCTACCACGGTAGGCTTGTCGTTTTCCCACTGGACCAATGGCTCTTTGCCGCCGGTGGCCAGTTGACGGGCACGCTTGGTAGAGAGCATGACCAGCTCAAAGCGGTTTTCCACGTGTTCTAGGCAGTCTTCAACGGTTACGCGGGCCATGGTATTCCTCGGAGCGAATGCAATATGCGCGCTGCCCGGTTGGGCGAGCGGACTCGACAGTTTAAAAAAACACCAGCGTTTAGGGAAGCGCTGATTTTTTAACCAAACCCCTCGGCGCGCTGCGAGTACCAATGTAAAGCCGTCGCAGCGGTTTTGGGAAGGGCTGTTCAGCCCAACAGTTCGGCCAATAATTTACCGAAACGTTGTTGCTGGCGTTTCTGTTGCAGCTGGCTGGCGCGGAAAATCGCCTTCAGATCGTCCAGCGCGTGGGCAAAATCGTCGTTGATGATCAGGTAATCGTAGTCGACGTAGTGGCTCATTTCGCTGACCGCTTCACGCATCCGGCCTTCGATGATGTCGTCGCTGTCCTGGCCGCGGTTGGTCAGGCGCTGGCGCAAGGCCTGCTGGCTCGGCGGCAGGATGAAGATCGAACGGGCCTGGGGCATCAGTTTGCGCACCTGCTCGGCGCCTTGCCAGTCGATTTCCAGGATCAGGTCATGGCCCTCGTCCAGGGTCTGCTGCAGGTAGCTTTGCGAGGTGCCATAAAGGTTGCCGAAGACTTCGGCACGCTCCAGGAAGTCGCCGTGCTCGGCCATCTTCACGAACTCTTCGCGGTCGACGAAGTGATAGTTCACGCCGTTCACTTCGCCTGGGCGCATGGCACGGGTGGTGTGGGACACGGAGACGCGGATCTGCGGCTCGGCGTCGATCAGCGCCTTGACCAGGCTGGTCTTGCCGGCGCCCGAGGGCGCGGAAATGATGTAGAGAGTGCCGGTGCTGTGGGTCATGTGGTTAGCCTTACTCAATGTTCTGCACTTGTTCGCGCATTTGCTCGATCAACACCTTGAGGTTGACCGCCGCCTGGGTGCTGCGCGGGTCGAAGGCTTTGGAGCCCAGTGTATTGGCTTCGCGGTTGAGTTCCTGCATCAGGAAGTCCAGGCGGCGACCGGCCGCACCGCCGGACTTGAGCACCCGGCGAACTTCGATGATGTGGGTGCTCAGGCGATCCAGTTCTTCGGCCACGTCGCTCTTTTGCGCGAGCATGACCATTTCCTGTTCCAGCCGTTGTGGGTCCAGTTCGGCCTTCATGTCGGCGAAGCGGTCGAGGACCTTCTGGCGCTGGGTGGCGAGCATCTGCGGGACCAGCTCGCGCAGGGTGCTGACGTCTGCTTCGATGGAGGTCAGGCGCTCGTTGATCAGCCGGGCCAGCTCCGCGCCTTCACGCTCGCGACCGGCCTTGAGTTCCTTGAGCCCCTCATTGAACAGCGCCATCGCCTCGGCGTTCAACGCTTGCGGGTCGCTCGCATCACCCACCAGCACGCCGGGCCAGGCCAGGATTTCCAGTGGGTTCAGGGCGGCGGGGTGCTTGATCAGGCTGGCGACGGTTTCGGCGGCGGCGACCAATTGCGCGGCGCGCTCGCGGTCCACTTGCAGGGTTTTGCCCGTGCTTTCTTCGATGAAACGCAGGGTGCATTCCAGCTTGCCCCGGGACAGGCCCTGGCGCAGCGCTTCGCGCACGCCGCCTTCCAGGTCCCGGAAGGATTCGGGCAGGCGCAGGTGGGGCTCCAGGTAACGACTGTTGACCGAGCGCAGTTCCCAGCTCAGCGTACCTTGGGCCCCGGCTTTCTCGACGCGGGCGAAGGCGGTCATGCTGTGCACCATGGGAGTTCCTCGCAATGCAGGCCGGCCACAACCAAGGGGTGTGGGGGGCCGGGGATCTGTGGGTAGATGCTGAAGGGCAGCAAAGGCGCAGGATTGTAGCGCAGTGGGACGCAAGCGCCCAAACAGCTGCGGCAACAAAGCACAGCAGCCCGTCGGGCGGGCTTTTGAGCCGCTTCGCGCGCGCTGGCTTTTTAGAACTGCGCCACGTTTAACTGCCCTATCACGGTTCACGGCTCTATAATGCTCGGCAGTTTTCCGTCCCCTGTACAGGTATTCCCTATGAAACGTCCAAGTGGTCGCGCTGCCGATCAGCTTCGCTCGATCCGCATTACCCGCAACTACACCAAACACGCCGAGGGATCTGTACTGGTCGAATTCGGTGATACCAAGGTCATCTGCACCGTCAGCGTCGAAAACGGCGTGCCACGGTTCCTCAAAGGGCAGGGCCAGGGCTGGCTGACCGCCGAATACGGCATGCTGCCGCGCGCCACCGGTGAGCGGAACCAGCGTGAGGCCAGCCGTGGCAAGCAGGGCGGTCGGACCCTGGAAATCCAACGCCTGATCGGCCGTTCGCTGCGCGCCGCCCTGGACATGTCCAAGCTGGGCGACGTGACGTTGTACGTCGACTGCGACGTGATCCAGGCTGACGGCGGGACGCGTACGGCCTCCATCACCGGGGCCATGGTTGCGCTGGTCGATGCCTTGAAGGTGATCAAGAAGCGCGGCGGCCTCAAGGGCGGCGACCCGCTCAAGCAAATGATCGCCGCCGTGTCCGTGGGCATGTACCAGGGCGAGCCGGTGCTGGACCTGGATTATCTGGAAGACTCCGCCGCCGAGACCGACCTGAACGTGGTCATGACCAGCGCTGGCGGTTTCATCGAGGTCCAGGGTACCGCCGAGGGCGCGCCGTTCCAGCCGGAAGAATTGAACGCTATGCTGGAGTTGGCGAAGAAAGGCATGAACGAAATCTTCGAACTGCAAAAGGCCGCCTTGGCTGACTGATCGATTTCCGCTTCAAGACAAGGAGAGTGTCATGAGTGATGAACAAATCCTGCTGCCCCAGCCGAGCAAAGAGGCGCGTCAATGGGCGATGTTTTGTCACCTGTCCGCCTTGTTGGGGATCTGGATTCCGTTCGGTACGCTGATCGGGCCGCTGGTGCTCTGGCAACTCAAGCGTGAATCCGATCCGTTTATCGATGCCCAGGGCAAGGAAGCGCTGAATTTCCAGATCACGGTGGCGATTGCCTCGGCGATCAGCCTCCTGCTGATGATCGTGGTGATCGGCTTCTTCCTGTTTGGCCTGGTGGCCATCGGTGCGCTGGTGCTGACCATCATTGCCGGGGTCAAGGCCAATGAGGGGCAGCCGTATCGGTACCCGTTTACCTGGCGACTGGTTAAATAACGATCGGCAACCTGGCCTTTGTGGGAGCGAGCTTGCTCGCGATGGCGGCGGGCTAGTCAGCATTGATGCTGAACGTTAGGCCCTAATCGCGAGCAAGCTCGCTCCCACAGGGGAAAATGATCGCCCACAAAAAAACCGACATCGACTGTCGGTTTTTTTGTGGCTGCGAAACGACACTCAGATCGTCAGCGTCCAGTCGTAATCCACGATCAGCGGCGCATGCTGCGAGAACCGTGGCTGGCGCGGCAGGCGGGCGCTGCGTACGAAGCGGCGCAGCCCGGGCGTCAACAACTGGTAGTCGAAGCGCCAGCCGAGGTTGAGCATCTCGGCCTGTTCGTTGTCTGGCCACCAGCTGTATTGGTCGCCTTCGCGGCTGACTTCGCGCAGGGCATCGACATACCCCATGTTGCCAATGATCTCGTCCATCCAGGCCCGTTCCGGCGCCAGGAAGCCCGGAGATTGCTGGCTGTCGCGCCAGTTCTTGATATCCAGCTTCTGTTGCGCCACGTACAGCGAGCCACAATAGATGTACTCGCGACGTTTGCGCCGCTGTTTATCCAGGTAACGGGCGAAGTCGTCCATCAACTTGAATTTCTGATTCAAATCTTCATCGCCGTTCTGCCCCGAAGGGAGCAGTAAGGTCGCGATGCTGACCTTGTCGAAATCGGCTTGCAGGTAGCGCCCGTAGCGGTCCGCCGTCTCGAAACCGAGACCGTTGATGACAGCCTTCGGTTGCAGCCGCGAGTACAAAGCCACGCCACCCTGGGCGGGGACTTCGGCATCGCAGGCATAAAGGAAGTAACCATCCAGTTGGAAGGCTGCATCGTCCAGTTCAAAGGCGGAGGCGCGGGTGTCCTGCAGGCAGATGACGTCGGCATTCTGTGCTTGCAGCCAACTGAGCAAACCACGCTCGACTGCAGCCTGAATACCATTGACGTTCACACTGATGATCCGCATAAATGGCCCCAAAAATCACGTGCGTGTATGATACACGCCGTGTACCTATTTAGCTAAATCCGCGGTATTTGAGGCTTTTTTCATGCAGGCGTATCAGCGCGATTTCATTCGCTTTGCCATCGATCGCGGCGTTTTGCGCTTCGGTGAATTCACCCTCAAGTCCGGGCGCACCAGCCCGTACTTCTTCAATGCCGGGCTGTTCAACACCGGTTCCGCCCTGGCGCAGTTGGGTCGTTTCTATGCGGCGGCCATCGTCGAGAGCGGCATCCCGTTCGACGTGCTGTTCGGCCCGGCCTACAAAGGCATCCCATTGGCCGCCACCACCGCCGTCGCCCTGGCCGAACACCATGGCCGCGACCTGCCTTGGTGCTTCAACCGCAAGGAAGCCAAGGCCCACGGCGAAGGCGGCAGCCTGGTTGGCGCGCCGCTGACCGGCGATGTGCTGATCATCGACGACGTAATCACCGCCGGCACCGCCATTCGCGAAGTGATGCAGATCATCGGTTCCCAGGACGGCGCCAAGGCTGCTGGCGTGCTGATCGCCTTGAACCGCCAGGAGCGCGGCAACGGTGAACTGTCGGCGATCCAGGAAGTGGAACGCGATTTCGGCATCCCAGTGATCAGCATCGTGTCGCTGAACCAGGTGTTGGAATTTTTGGCCGACGATCCGCAACTCAAGCAGCATTTGCCGGCGGTCGAGGCTTATCGCGCGCAGTTTGGTGTCTAAAAGGCTTGCGCCAAGCCTTGTGGGAGCGAGCTTGCTCGCGATAGCGGCTTATCATTCAGCATTCTATTGACTGACCCACCGCTATCGCGAGCAAGCTCGCTCCCACAGTCGTCAGACAAAAAAAGACCCCGCTCAACCAGGTTGAGCGGGGTCTTTTTTTACCAGAATCGCTTAAGGACGCTTGCGATTGCTGATCAACGTACCCACGCCGGTGTCGGTGAAGATCTCCAGCAGGATCGCATTCGGTACGCGACCGTCGATGATCAGCGAGCTGCCAACGCCGCCTTGTACCGCTTCCAGCGCGCAGCGAATCTTCGGCAGCATGCCGCCGTAGATGGTGCCGTCGGCGATCAGGTCATCGACCTGTTGCGTCGACAACCCGGTCAGGACCTTGCCGGTCTTGTCCATCAGGCCGGCAATGTTGGTCAGCAGCATCAGCTTCTCGGCTTTCAGTGCCTCGGCCACCTTGCCCGCCACCAGGTCGGCATTGATGTTGTACGACTCGCCGTTGGCGCCCACGCCGATGGGCGCGATCACCGGGATGAAGTCGCCCTTGACCAGCAGGTTCAGCAGATCGGTATTGATACCGACCACTTCGCCCACGTGACCGATGTCGATGATTTCCGGCTGGGTCATCTCCGGTGTCTGGCGGGTGACGGTGAGTTTCTTCGCCCGGATCAGCTCGGCGTCCTTGCCCGTCAGGCCAATGGCGCTACCGCCATGACGGTTGATCAGGTTGACGATGTCCTTGTTGACCTGGCCGCCAAGGACCATTTCCACCACATCCATGGTCTGCGCGTCGGTCACGCGCATGCCGTCGATGAAGTGGCTCTCGATCGACAGGCGCTTGAGCAGGTCACCGATTTGCGGGCCGCCACCGTGGACCACCACCGGGTTGATGCCCACGGCCTTCATCAGCACGATGTCGCGGGCGAAGCCGGTCTTGAGCTCCTCGCTTTCCATCGCGTTGCCGCCGTATTTGATCACCAGGGTCTTGCCGACGTAGCGTCGGATATAAGGCAACGCTTCGGACAGGACCTTGGCGGTGTTGGCGGCGGCTTCGCGTTCGAGGGTCATTCAGGGCTCCGGTAGTGCTTCAAAAAATCAAAACGGTAGTTGGAGATCAGGTGCAACACGTTTGAGTTGGGTGTGGAACACATCCTTGATGCGCTGCAGTTCAGCCTCGTTGTCGGCCTCGAAACGCAGCACCAGCACCGGTGTGGTGTTGGAGGCGCGAACCAGGCCCCAGCCTTGTGGGTAGTCGACCCGTACACCGTCGATGGTGGTCAGTTCGGCGCCTTCGCCCCACTGGGCGTCGTGCAGTGCATCAATGATGCTGAATTTGCTCTCTTCGGTCACATGGATATTGATTTCTGGCGTAGAAATATCGTTCGGGAAGGTCGCGAACAGCGCTTCGGCGCTGGATTTTTCCTTGCTGAGGATTTCCAGCAGGCGCGCGGCGCTGTAGATGCCGTCGTCAAAACCGAACCAGCGTTCCTTGAAGAAGATGTGGCCGCTCATTTCGCCGGCCAGCAGGGCGCCGCTTTGTTTCATTTTCTTCTTGATCAACGAGTGACCGGTTTTCCACATCAGTGGACGGCCGCCATATTCCTTGATCAGCGGCACCAGGCGACGGGTGCATTTGACGTCGAAAATGATCTCGGCATCCGGGTTGCGCGCCACCACGTCCTTGGCGAACAGCATCAGCAGGCGGTCCGGGAACACGACGCTGCCGGTATTGGTCACCACGCCCACGCGGTCGCCGTCGCCGTCGAAAGCCAGGCCCAGGTCGGCGTTGGTTTCCTTGACCTTGGCGATCAGGTCTTGCAGGTTTTCCAGCTTGCCCGGGTCCGGATGGTGGTTGGGGAAGTTGCCGTCGACCTCGCAGAACAGTGGGATGACCTCGCAGTTCAGGGCTTCGATCAGTTGCGGGGCGATCACGCCGGCCGCGCCGTTGCCGCAATCGACCACCACTTTCAGGCGCCGGGCGAGCTTCACGTCCTTGACGATCTCGTCGTTGTAGCGCTCAAGAATGTCGACCTTGGTCACGCTGCCCTGGCCGCTGCTCAGGTCGTTGGTCTTGAGACGGGTGTGCAGGGCCTGGATCTGCTCGTTGGCAAGGGTGTCGCCGGCGATGACGATCTTGAACCCGTTGTAGTTCGACGGGTTGTGGCTGCCGGTGAGCATGACCCCGGATTTGCCGGCCAGCACGTTGGCGGCGTAGTACAGCGCCGGTGTCGGCACCAGGCCCACGTCGCTGACATGGCAGCCGCTGTCGGCAATGCCTTTGATCAATTGTTCGACCAGCTCGGGGCCCGACAAGCGGCCGTCACGGCCGACGCATACGTTCGGTTCGCCTTGGGCCAGGCTCTGGGAGCCAATGGCGCGACCGATCCAGTAGGCGGTTTCGGCGGTGAGGGTTTCCGGTACCACGCCACGGATGTCGTAGGCGCGGAAAATGCTCTCGGGGAAGATCGGGGCAATTGCGGCTGGGGTGTTCATGGGCGGGGCGCTCTATCAGGAAAGTGACTGGACAGGCCGACACTGGGTGTCGGCAGGCTCAAGCTGAAGGGTATGACGGCGTTTTCGACAGAGAGTTCGTGGTGGGAAATTGCCATGAGACAGCGTTACCCCGGCCTGGCTCGCCTAATACATTGATTCCGGATGGGAAACCTAGCAGAAAGCCATTGCGCATTTTTTGCCCTGAAACAGAAGCTTAACAAACGGGCCGGGCAGGATGCCCGGCCCGGATCGCGGGCTCATTGGCTGCCGGAATGCCCGAAACCGCCGACGCCGCGCTGGCTCTCGTCGAACGCCTCGACCAGCTCGAAGTGAGCCTGGACCACCGGCACCAACACCAGCTGCGCGATGCGTTCGCCCACGGCAATGTTGAAGGCCGTTTGGCCGCGGTTCCAGCACGACACCATCAGTTCGCCTTGGTAGTCGGAATCGATCAGGCCCACCAGGTTGCCCAGCACGATGCCATGCTTGTGGCCCAGGCCCGAGCGGGGCAGGATCAGCGCGGCCAGGCCCGGATCGCCGATGTACACCGACAGGCCGGTCGGGATCAGCAGGGTCTGGCCAGGTTCCAGGATCGTGTCCTGCTTGAGCATCGCCCGCAGGTCGAGGCCGGCGGAGCCCGGTGTGGCGTATTGCGGCAGCGGGAATTCGCTGCCGATGCGTGGGTCGAGGATCTTGGCTTGTAGGGCGTGCATGACATTAAACCTGGTTCAGACGTTCGGCGATGAAAGTGATCAGCTGGCGGGCAATCTTGCTCTTGCTGGTCTGGGCGAAAAGCGTGGCGTGCAACTGGCGGTCGATCACGCTGCAGGCGTTTTCTTCGCTGTTGAAGCCGATGCTCGGGTTGGCGACGTCGTTGGCGACGATCAAGTCGAGGTTCTTGTCCTTGAGCTTGCGGGCGGCGTAATCGAGCAGGTGTTCGGTCTCGGCGGCGAAGCCGACACTGAACGGACGGTCGGGGCGAGTGGCGATGCTGGCCAGGATGTCCGGGTTGCGCACCATTTGTAGTAGCAGGCCGTCGCCGCTTGTAGGGTCTTTCTTCAATTTTTGCGGGGCAACGACTTCGGGGCGATAGTCCGCTACCGCTGCCGAGGCGATGAACAGGTCACAGGGGATGGCCGCTTCGCAGGCCGCGAGCATGTCCCGGGCACTGACCACGTCGATGCGCGTGACCCGGTCCGGCGTCGGCAAGTGCACCGGGCCGGTGATCAGCGTCACCCGGGCGCCGGCTTCCACGGCGGCTTCGGCCAGGGCGAAGCCCATTTTCCCGGAGCTGTGGTTGGTGATGTAGCGCACCGGGTCGATGTTTTCCTGGGTCGGTCCGGCGGTGATCAGTACGTGCTTGCCAGTCAGGGCCTGGCGCTGGAAGCAGTCGGCGGCGCACTGGGCCAGGTCCGTGGCTTCGAGCATGCGGCCCATGCCGACATCGCCGCAGGCCTGGCTGCCGGAGGCCGGGCCGAAGACTTTCAGGGCGCGGCTTTCCAGCAATTGCAGGTTGGCCTGGGTGGCCGGGTCGCGCCACATGGCCTGGTTCATGGCCGGTGCAACAGCCACCACGGCGTCGGTGGCGAGCACCAGGGTGGTCAGCAGGTCGTCCGCGATGCCTTGGGCCAGGCGGGCGATCAGGTCGGCCGTGGCTGGCGCGATCAGCACCAGGTCGGCCCATTTGGCCAGTTCGATATGGCCCATGGCGGCTTCGGCCGCCGGGTCGAGCAAGTCCAGGTGGACCGGGTGCCCGGACAGGGCTTGCAGGGTCAGTGGGGTAATGAACTCGCTGCCGCCACGGGTCATCACGACCCGTACTTCCGCGCCCTGGTCGATAAGCCTGCGAACCAGCTCGGCACTCTTGTAGGCGGCAATGCCGCCGCCGACGCCCAGAACGATGCGTTTCCGATACAGCCGCTGCATAGGCCTGCCTTTCGATTTTCAGTGGTCAGTGCAAGGCGATCCCCTTGGCAGCAGCCTGCCCGGGTACACATCGCCTGCAAAAAAGATGGGCTACGATATCACAGCGACCGCTACGGAACAGCGGCGCCCACAATCAGGGAGATGCCATGAGTATTCGCGATTGGCCCGCGTCCGAGCGGCCGCGGGAGAGGTTATTGGCGCTGGGGGCGGGGAGTCTTTCGGACGCCGAGCTGCTGGCGATTTTTTTACGCACCGGCGTGTCCGGTAAAAGCGCGGTGGACCTGGCGCGACAACTGTTGATTCAATTTGGCAGTCTGCGGGCGTTGCTGGAAGCGGATCAGATCACGTTCAGCAATCACATGGGGCTGGGGCCGGCGAAGTTTGCCCAACTGCAAGCGGCCCAGGAAATGAGCCGTCGGCATTTGGCTGAGCGGACACGGGAAAAGACCCCGCTGGAAAGCCCGCTCGCGGTTCGTGAGTACCTGAAGTCCATGCTGCGCCACGAACCCCATGAGGTGTTCGGTTGCCTGTTTCTCAATTCCAAGCATCAGGTGCTGACCTTCGAGGCGCTGTTCCGCGGCTCTATCGACAGCGCCAGTGTCCATCCCCGGCAAGTGGTCAAGCGCGCCCTGGCCCACAACGCCGCCGCATTGATCCTGTGCCACAACCACCCCTCCGGCAACACCGAGCCCAGCCAGGCCGACCGGGTGCTCACCGAGCGGCTCCAGGAGGCCCTGGAGTTGATCGATGTGCGGGTGCTCGACCATTTCATCGTCGGCGATGGGGAGCCGCTGTCGATGGCGGAGTGTGGGTGGATGTAGGCGCGATCTGACGATACGAAACCTTTTTTGTGGGAGCGAGCTTGCTCGCGATGGCGACAGGTCTGTCACATCGACTTTGACTGACACACCGCTATCGCGAGCAAGCTCGCTCCCACCGGAGGGCGCTGTGGGCTGGGGTTACTTGAGGCTCACCTTGGCGTAATCCTGGCGCCCGAACGGGCTCACCGCATAACCCTGCACATCCTTGCGGGTGAGGGCGAAGGCGGTCGGATGCGCCAGGGGCAGCCACAGGGCCTGCTGCTGGATCTGGGCCTGGGCCTGCTCGTAGAGCTTGGCGCGCACGCCTTGTTCGCCGGTGGTCTTGCCGGCACTGATCAGTTTGTCCAGGTCGGGGTTGCAGTAACGGGCGAAGTTAGTGCCGGACTTCACCGCCGCGCAGGAAAACTGCGGCGTGAGGAAGTTGTCCGGGTCGCCGTTGTCGCCGGCCCAGCCCATGAACAGCAGGTCATGTTCGCCGGCCTTGGCGCGGCGGATCAGTTCGCCCCATTCGATCACGCGGATTTCCGCCTGGATGCCGATCTCCGCCAGGTCCGACTGCAGCAGTTGCGCGCCCAGGCTCGGGTTGGGATTGAGCAGGCTGCCGGAGGGGCGGGTCCAGAGGGTGGTCTTGAAGCCTTCCTTCAAACCGGCCTTGGCCAGCAACTCACGAGCCTTGGCCGGGTCATGGGCGTAGCCCGGCAAGTGCTTGGCGTAACTCCAGGTGTTCGGTGGATAAGGACCGCTGGCGGCTTCGGCGGTGCCTTCGAAGACGGTCTTGAGGTAGCTGGCCTTGTCGAAGGCCAGGTTGATGGCCTGGCGCACCTCAGGCTTGTCCAGTGGCGGATGCTGGCTGTTGATCGCCACGAACGCGGTCATGAAGGCGTCGGTCTGGGCCACGTTCAGGGTCGGCTCCTGCCGGGCGGCCTGCACGTCCAGTGGCTTGGGTGACAGGGCGATCTGGCATTCGTTGCGGCGTAGCTTCTGCAAGCGTACGTTGGCATCCGGCGTGATGGCGAAGATCAGCGGGTCTACTTGAGGCTTGCCGTCGAAATAGGCGTCGTTGGCCTTGTAGCGGATCGACGCGTCCTTCTGGAACCGGTTGAAAATGAACGGGCCGGTGCCGATCGGCTGGTTGTTGAGTTTTTCCGGCGTGCCGGCCTGCATCAACTGATTGGCGTACTCGGCCGAATAAATGGAGGCAAAGCCCATGCTCAACGTCGCCAGGAAGGTCGAATCGGCATGGTCGAGGGTGAAACGCACGGTCAGCGGGTCCAGGGCGTCGATTTTCTTGATCAGCGCCGGCAATTGCATGGACTGGGCATGGGGGAAGCCGCTTTGCGCAACCTTGTGCCACGGGTTGGCCGGGTCGAGCATGCGTTCGAAGCTGAACTTCACGTCCTCGGCGGTCAGGTCGCGGCGTGGCGTGAAGTAATCGGTGCGGTGGAACTTGACCTGTGGCCGCAGCTTGAACACGTAGGTCAGGCCGTCGGTGGAGACTTCCCATCGCTCGGCCAGGCTGGGGACCACTTTGCCGCTGGCGGTGTCGAAATCCACCAGGCGATTCATCAGCACGTCGGCGGAGGCGTTGGTGGTGGTCAGGGAATTGTACTGGACGACATCGAACCCTTCCGGGCTGGCTTCGGTGCAGACGCTCAGGGCGGCGGCCAAGGCCTGCGGGGTGATCAGCAGAGGGGCGAGCAACAAAGGTAGGGCAGCGAGGCGCATGGTCGGTTTCCTGTGCAAGTCGAAGGCCCATCTGCAAGCGCAGTCTGGAAAAGGCCTACCCTAGTGGGCTCGCTGCCAAATGACTATCCCCTTTTTGCATTTTCCGGCACGCTGCGACGACGTATGGGTGGCCTTGACCTGTCGCAAGTGAAAAAAACCTGCGTGCAGCGACGAGCGGTAAAGGGCCATGCCAGCCTCTGCCCCAGCCGTCCGGGGCGGCTGGACGATGATTTTCCAGGAAGACAAATCACATCGGCTGTTGTTGCACTGTGGTCTTTCTGGTATAAAGCAGCGCTCTTTTCTAGGGGCCCGGTTCCTTCACTGTAGGTGTAGCCGGTAAGACCCTTAAAGAAACGCGGCGCCTGGCGCCAAATGACTGAGAGATTAAGCGGCCAACCCATGCCGGGTTGGGCATGTGGTTTTAGAGGGCTGAGGCATGTCGAGAGTCTGTCAAGTTACCGGTAAGGGTCCGGTGACTGGGAATAACATTTCCCACGCAAACAACAAAACCCGTCGTCGTTTCCTGCCGAACCTGCAGCATCACCGCTTCTGGGTTGAAGAAGAGAAACGTTTTGTGCGTCTGCGCGTATCTGCCAAAGGCATGCGCATCATCGACAAGCGTGGCATCAGTGTCGTGCTGGCCGAACTTCGTCGCGATGGCAAGGTTTAAGGGAGCTAATCATGCGTGAATTGATTCGTTTGATCTCGAGCGCCGGTACTGGTCACTTCTACACTACCGACAAGAACAAGCGTACTACCCCGGACAAAATCGAGATCAAGAAATATGATCCGGTTGTTCGCAAGCACGTGATCTACAAGGAAGGCAAAATCAAGTAATTGATTTTTCCCTCTTACGAAAAAGGCCCGTATCGCGAGATACGGGCCTTTTTTGTTGCGTCTGTTTCAGGCTGAAACGTCAGCGCTGACTTGGGTCAGCCGCAGTTTATGCTGACGATGATCCTGTCGGCATTGGTGTGCAGGTTGATGCGTCGCGGACGCAGATCCCAGCTCGTCGGATACGTCGGGCCTGTGGCGCGAACGGGAGCCCCATTGGCCAGGGCGCGAACCTCTTCGAGCAACTCGGGGGTGCACTTTTGGCCGATGGTGTATTGGGCGATGGCCAGATCGCATTGTTCGGGTAAGACGGGCATGTTGCCTCCTTGCAAACATTCATAGGGTCTGGGCGCTCACCTGCCGGGTTGGCCGCACGTCCTGTGCGTTGCCGTTGCGACGATAAAATGCGTGACGCCCGGGGCAGTTTTATCTGCCCTGGCGGTCATCGACCAGTGAAAGAGTGTCAGCTGCTTTTTCAACAGGGCTCAAGCCTTCTGCTCGAACACCACATAGATCTTGCGGCACGGCTCCAGCACTTCCCAGGTCCCCTTGAACCCGGCCGGGATCACGAAGCGGTCACCGGCCCGTAGGGTCTTGGCGTTGCCCTCGTTGTCCCGCAGCACGGAAACACCCTGAACGATCTCGCAGTATTCGTGCTCGGTGTAATTGACCGTCCACTGGCCGACCGCGCCTTCCCATACGCCCGCGTTCATTTGCCCACAAGGGCTGCTGTAGTGGTTGAACACGGCCTGTTCGGGATCGCCCTTGAACACCTTGGCCGGGTCAGGGCGATAACGTTCGGCAGTGGTATTGGCCTGGCTGAAGTCGACGATGTCCTGAATGCTCATGCGGGTGATCCCCAGTGATCGCTTGGAAGGCCTCGAGTCTATGTTTATTAAAACGAACATCGCAAGGCTGTTTGCCGCGGTTGTGTCAAATATATTGAAACTTGACCGGCCCCTGGTTTAGGGTGACGGGTGCCCCGTACCCATTACAGCGCCGAACGGCGCCGAAAGCAGGCTGGCCGGGCAGAATTCTTTTGAGCGCTGCGCATTGCGCGGCGTTCGTACTCAATAAGAGGAGGACACACGCATGACCACCCTGACTCGTACCGATTGGGAACAACGCGCCCGCGACCTGAAGATCGAAGGCCGCGCCTTCATCAACGGTGAGTACACCGATGCGGTGTCCGGCGAAACCTTCGATTGCCTCAGCCCGGTCGATGGCCGTGTGCTGGGCAAGGTCGCCAGCTGCGACGTGGCCGACGCCCAGCGGGCCGTCGAAAATGCCCGCGCCACCTTCAACTCCGGCGTCTGGTCGCGCCTGGCACCCAGCAAGCGCAAGACCACCATGATCCGTTTCGCCGGCCTGCTCAAGCAGCATGCCGAAGAACTGGCCCTGCTTGAAACCCTGGACATGGGCAAGCCGATCAGCGACTCCCTGAACATCGACGTGCCTGGCGCGGCCCAAGCGTTGAGCTGGAGCGGTGAAGCCATCGACAAGCTCTACGATGAGGTGGCGGCCACCCCGCACGACCAACTGGGGTTGGTGACCCGCGAGCCGGTGGGTGTCGTGGGCGCTATCGTCCCGTGGAACTTCCCGTTGATGATGGCCTGTTGGAAGCTCGGCCCGGCGCTGTCCACCGGTAACTCGGTGGTGCTCAAACCGTCGGAAAAATCCCCGTTGACCGCCATCCGCATCGCCGCGCTGGCGATCGAGGCCGGCATTCCGAAAGGCGTGCTGAACGTGCTGCCAGGCTACGGCCACACGGTCGGCAAGGCCCTGGCCCTGCATATGGACGTCGATACGCTGGTGTTTACCGGCTCCACCAAGATCGCCAAGCAACTGATGATCTATTCCGGCGAATCCAACATGAAGCGCATCTGGCTGGAGGCGGGCGGCAAGAGCCCTAACATCGTGTTCGCCGATGCCCCGGACCTGCAAGCCGCCGCAGAATCCGCCGCCAGCGCCATCGCCTTCAACCAGGGCGAAGTCTGCACCGCCGGCTCGCGACTGTTGGTGGAGCGCTCCATCAAGGACACGTTCCTGCCGTTGGTGATCGAAGCCCTCAAGGGCTGGAAGCCGGGCAACCCCCTGGACCCGGCCACCAATGTCGGTGCCCTGGTCGATACCCAGCAGATGAACAACGTGTTGTCCTACATCGAAGCCGGCCACAGCGACGGCGCCAAACTGGTGGCCGGTGGCAAGCGTATCCTTGAAGAAACCGGCGGCACGTATGTCGAACCGACGATTTTCGACGGTGTGAGCAACGCCATGAAAATCGCCCAGGAGGAGATTTTCGGCCCGGTGTTGTCGGTCATCGCTTTCGACACCGCCGAGCAGGCCATCGAGATCGCCAACGACACGCCCTATGGGCTGGCCGCAGCGGTATGGACCAAGGACATCTCCAAGGCGCACTTGACCGCCAAGGCCCTGCGTGCCGGCAGTGTATGGGTCAATCAGTACGACGGCGGCGACATGACCGCGCCGTTTGGTGGCTTCAAGCAATCGGGTAACGGTCGCGACAAGTCGCTGCATGCGTTCGACAAGTACACCGAGCTGAAGTCGACCTGGATCAAGCTCTGATCCTTTGTGGGAGCGGGCTTGCTCGCGAAGGCGGTTAACATCAACGGCTAAGTTGACTGACACCCCGCTTTCGCGAGCGAGCCCGCTCCCACACTGGTCGAGGATGAGCGCAAGATTTGCGGTAGACACACATCCCCTGTGGGAGCGGGCTTGCTCGCGAAGCGGTTTAACATTCAACAGCTAGTTGATTGACACTCCGCCTTCGCGAGCAAGCCCGCTCCCACAATATTTTGAGTGATACCTGCACCGATAACCCTCCACAGGAGCGTGGAAATGCGTTGGGCAACCTATTTCGCTGTGTTGGCGTCTGTCCTGAGCGTCGGCTTGGCCTTGGGCGTGAGCATGCCGCTGGTGTCGCTGCGCCTGGAGGGCTGGGGTTATGGCTCGTTCGCCATTGGTGTGATGGCTGCCATGCCGGCCGTGGGGGTGTTGCTCGGGGCCAAGGTGTCGAGCCGGCTGGCGGCGCGGTTCGGTACGGCGGCGCTGATGCGTCTGTGCCTGTGGGGCGGCGCGGTGTCCATCGGGCTGCTGGCGTTGCTGCCCAGTTATCCGGTCTGGTTGCTGCTGCGCCTGATGATTGGTGTGGTCCTGACCGTGGTGTTCATTCTGGGTGAGAGCTGGATCAATCAACTGGTCATTGAAAAATGGCGTGGGCGGCTGGTGGCCCTGTACGGCAGCAGCTACGCCCTGAGCCAGTTGTCCGGCCCGTTGCTGTTGGGCGCGCTGGGGACCGATCATGACTACGGGTTCTGGGTGGGCGTCGGCCTGCTGTTGCTCGCTCCCTTGTTGTTGCTGGGCCGTAGCGGTGCGCCGAGCAGCGAGGCCGGCAGCGTCACGTTTGGTGATTTGTGGACGTTTTGCCGCGGCTTGCCAGCGATTGCCTGGGCGGTCTCGTTGTTCGCTGCGTTCGAGGCGATGATCCTTACGTTGTTGCCGGTGTATTGCCTGCGCCAGGGCTTCACGGCCGACATTGCGTTGGCGATGGTCAGCACTGTGGTGGTCGGAGATGCCTTGCTGCAGTTGCCCATCGGCGCACTGGCCGATCGCGTGTCTCGCCGTGCCCTGTTGACGGGGTGCGCGGTGGCGTTGATGTTATCGAGCCTGGCGGTTCCGCTGCTGATCGACACGTTGCTGATCTGGCCATTGTGGGTGCTGTTCGGCGCCAGCGCGGGCGGTTTGTTCACGTTGTCGCTGATCCTGATCGGCGAGCGTTACCGTGACGATGCGCTGGTGCGGGCCAACGCCCATATCGCGCAGCTATGGGGGCTCGGTTGCCTGATTGGCCCGCTGGTGGCGGGGGCGGGTAGCCAATGGGTCAGCGGACATGCGTTGCCTCTGTTCATGGCGGCCGGGGCGTTCGGGCTGGTGATCCTGCTGTTGCGCCAAGGGGCGTTCGGGGCCACCCAAACGGCCTGAGCCCCCTGTCTGTTTAACCGGGGACATGAATGACCTGTGGCGAGGGGGGGATCTCCACAGGTTTGTGCAGGCCTATAGCATCCGCTCCAACCCGATCATCGTGGCGAACCAGGCATTGAAGCGGCGCCACCAACTGCCCGGTTCGCGGCCAAGGTCGTGGGTCTGGCCGTTGTCTTCGGTGGTCCACACAAGCGTTCCATCTTCCAGCCTGGCCTGATAACTCAGGGCGGGTGCCATGCCTTGCAAGGCCAGCTCACGGACTTGGCTGGCCAGCTCGGGGCTGTCCACCAGCACGCCGACTTCGGTGTTCCATAGCACTGAACGCGGGTCGAAATTGAACGAGCCGATGAAGGATTTCTGCTGGTCGAAGATGATCGCCTTGCTGTGCAGGCTGGAGTCCGATTCGCCGTAGGACTTGCTGTAGAACAGGTGCGGGCTGCTGCCGGTGTCGCCCGGTTGTCGGCGCAACTCGAACAGGCGCACGCCATGTTGCAGCAAGGCCTTGCGGTACGGCGCATAGCCGCCGTGCACGGCGGGTACGTCGGTGGCCTCCAGGGAGTTGGTCAGCAGGCTCACCGACACGCCGGCATCGGCGCGACTGGTCAGGTACACCAGGCCAGGCTGGCCGGGAACGAAGTAGGCCGAAATCATGATCAATTCTTTGCTGACGCCCGTCAGTTCGGGAGCCAGTTGGGTGGTCAGCAGCAGTTGCGGGTCCGGTTCGTCCTTGGCCAGCACTTTGCTGGGTGCGTCCCACAGCGCCTGGTTCCAGGCCCAGATCAACTGGTCGCGCCAAGTGTCCAGGCGTGGTTGGGTCTTGTAGGCGGTCAATTGCTGGTAGAGCGCGTGGTTTTCCTTGTGGGTCTGTTCCAGGGACTCTTGCAAGCGCAGGCGGCTGTTGGCCAGGTCCTTGGACGTGGGTCGGTGGGACAGGAACTGTTCGATGGGCTTGCTCAAGGCGCTGTTCCAGTACTGGTCGAAACTGTGCCCCAGTTGTTCGGCCACCGGCCCGACGCCGAGCAGGTCGATGTCGGTGAAGTTCAGGTTGGGTTCGGCGTCGAAATACTCATCGCCCAGGTTGCGCCCGCCGACGATGGCCATGCTGTTGTCGGCCAGCCACAACTTGTTGTGCATCCGCCGGTGTTGCAGCGACAAGTTGAACAGGCGCCCGAGGCTGCGGGTCACGCCAGTGGCGCGGCCCAGGTGCAGTGGGTTGAACAGGCGAACCTGGATCTGCGGGTGTGCGGCGAGGGTGGCGATAATCTGGTCCTGGCCATCGCTGGTGGTGTCATCCAGCAGGATCCGTACACGCACGCCGCGGTCGGCCGCCTTGAGCAATTCATCCACCAGCATTCGCGTGCTGATGCCGTCATGGACAATGTAGTACTGCAAATCCAGGCTGGCTTGGGCGTGGCGAATCAGCTCGGCCCGGGCGGTGAAAGCCTCGGTGCTGTCCGACAGCAGTCGAAACCCCGAGCGCCCTTCATGGGGGGCGGCCTGGGCCTGGACCGAGCGGCCAAACGAGGACTCGGTGGCAGGCAAGGCCTGGGAAGGCTCGCGGGTGACATCAAGACCGGCGCAACCGCTCAACAACGAGGCGACTAACAGCAGCGTAGGCAGGATCGGTCTGGATCTCACGTAGGATCGTTCCGCTTGTTCACATTGATCGGCTGTTGGGTGCTGCTTCCCTGAGTAAAGTTCAGACGGCGTGGTGCAGGGTTTCGTTCAACAGCACGGTGGCGGCCGCTCCGACTTTGCGTACAGCCTCTTCGATCTGGGCGGTTGGCTTGGCAGCGTAGTTCATCCGCAGGCAGTTGCGGTACTTGCCCGATGCCGAAAAAATGCTGCCGACGGCGACCTGTACGCCTTGCTCCAGCAGGACCCGATTGAGTTTGAGCGTGTCGAACCCGTCGGGTAATTCGATCCACAGCATGAAACTGCCTCGCGGGCGACTGGCGCGGGTGCCCGATGGAAAATAGCGGCTGACCCAGTCGATCATCACGTCGCGATTGCGTTGGTATTGCGTGCGCATGCGCCGCAAGTGAGGTTCGAAATGCCCGCCCTTGAGAAACTCGGCAATGGCGATCTGCGGCTGTGGCGCGGTGGAGCCGGTGCTGATGTATTTCATGTGCAGCACCCGCTCCAGGTACCGGCCTGGCGCGACCCAGCCAATGCGCAGGCCGGGCGCCAGGGTCTTGGAGAATGAACTGCAGAGCAGGACGCGGCCGTCTTCATCGAAGGATTTGATGGTGCGTGGGCGGGGGTACGTGTAAGCCAATTCCCCATACACATCATCTTCGATAATCGCCACGTCAAAGCGCTGTGCCAGGTTCAGCAGCGCGCGTTTATTGGCGTCAGGCATGATGTAGCCCAGCGGGTTATTGCAACTGGGGGTCAACTGTATGGCCTTGATGGGCCATTGCTCCAGGGCCAGTTCCAGTGCATCCAGGCTGATGCCGGTAAGTGGGTCGGTGGGGATTTCCAGTGCCTTCATGCCCAGGCCCTTGAGGGTCTGCATGGCCCCGTGAAAGCTGGGTGAGTCCACCGCGACGATGTCGCCTTGTTCGCAGGTGGCGCGGATGCTGACCGACAGGGCTTCGTGACAGCCAGTGGTGACGATCAAGTCGTTGGCCCCCAGTTGGCAGCCAGAGTCCAGCGACAGCCGGGCGATCTGTTCACGCAGCGCGAGGTTGCCGTAGATGTTGTCGTAATACAGGCCTGGCATGTCTTGCCGGCGGCTGATCTGCGCCAGGCTGCGCAGCAGTGGTTTCATGGTTGGCGAGTGGATATCCGGCATGCCGCGTCCCAGCTGCACCACCTCCGGGCGTGGTACGGCGCGTATCAGCTCCAGCACCTGGTCCCACTGGGAAATATCCACGGGACGCTGGGCCGGACGGCCTACCACCGGCAGGTCCGGCAATTCGCGGCCCACGGGTACGAAGTAGCCGGACTTGGGGCGCGGCATCGCCAGTCCACTGTCCTCCAGCACACGATAAGCCTGCTGCACCGTACTCAAGCTGACCCCATGTTCCGTGCTCAATGCCCGCACTGACGGCAGCCGGTCGCCGGGGCGATAGAAGCCCTGTTCGATGCGGGTGCCGAGCAATTCGGCGAGGTTCACGTAGAGGGTCATGGTGCGCTCCGATGAGATGGACAACTGCGACCAATACAGTTGGGGTTGAAAATGACGATTCAGTAGGGGAATCAGCGAATCTGTATGCTTATAAAAGAAATAAGTTGAATCTGTATTGCAATGGGCCGTCCGCGCATCATGAAACCTCTGGCTACCCAAGTAAACAGGAGCGATCAAAATGAACGGCTTGAGCGATGTGCGGCTGACGTTACACAGTCAGGAACTGGCGGCAGGGCAGGAGAAGGGGCTGCGCAGCGCGACATTGCGCAACGCGCCGTCCGGCCTGAGCCGCTGGGCCCTGTTCTGGCATCGTCTGCATACACGCAAGGCCTTGTTGGAACTTACACCCGAACAGTTGCGTGACATCGGGCTGAGTCGGGAGCAGGCACGGGAGGAAGGGCTCAAGCCGTTCTGGCGGCTTTGAAGCGATAAGGAACCTGTGGCGAGGGAGCAAGCTCCCTCGCCACAGTCTTTGGGTTTAAACCAACTCTTTCAACCGATGCCACAACATCCCCAGCGCCAACAGCGGCGAGCGCAGGTGCTTGCCGCCAGGGAAGGTCATGTGCGGGACCTGGGCGAACAGATCGAAACCGCTGCTGTGCTGCCCGCTGATGGCTTCGGCCAACAATTTGCCAGCCAGGTGCGTGGCATTCACCCCATGGCCGGAGTAGGCCTGGGCGTAATACACATTGGGCTGGTCCTTGAGCCGACCGATCTGTGGCAAACGGTTGGCGCCGATGCCAATCATCCCACCCCATTGATAATCGATTTTCACATCCGCCAATTGCGGGAAGACCTTGAGCATCTTCGGCCGCATGTACGCGCCGATGTCCTGCGGGTCGCGGCCGGAATAGTGACAGGCCCCGCCGAACAGCAAGCGGCGATCCGCCGAAAGCCGGTAGTAATCCAGGGCCACCCGCTGATCGCAGACGGCCATGTTCTGCGGCAACAGCGCCTGTGCCTGGGCCTGGCTCAAGGGCTCGGTGGCGATGATGTAGCTGCCGGCCGGCAGGACTTTGCCGCCGAGTTGCGGATTGAGTCCATTGAGGTAGGCGTTGCAACCCAGTACCAGCGTCTTGGCGCGGACCGAGCCCTGTTGGGTGTGCACCTTCACTTCAGGGCCATAGTCGATGCGCGTGACCGCCGATTGCTCGAACAGTCGGACCCCCAGTTGCTGCGCGGCGGCGGCTTCGCCCAACGCCAGGTTCAACGGGTGCAGATGGCCCGAGCCCATGTCGATCAGCCCGCCGACGTAGCGATCCGAACCCACGACGCTGTGCATTTCGTTGGCTTGCAGCAGTCGGGTCGGGTGACGGTAACCCAGGCTGCGCAGTTCTTCGGCGTCTTCGGCGAAGCCTTCCAGGTCGCTGGGTTTGTTGGCGAGGTCGCAGTAGCCCCAGGTGAGGTCGCACGGGATCTGGAAACGTTCGACACGCTGCCGGACGATTTCCACGGCCTCGAGGCCCATGAGTTTGATCTGGCGCACGCCGTCGTTGCCGATGATCGGCGCGAACTGGTCGAGGCCATGGCCGACGCCACGGATCAATTGGCCGCCGTTGCGCCCGCTGGCGCCCCAGCCGATGCGGTGCGCCTCCAGCAGCACCACGCTCATGCCGCGTTCGGCCAGTTCGATCGCCGTGTTCAACCCGGAAAACCCGCCGCCGACCACGCAGACATCCGCCAGCAGTTCACCCTGCAGCAGCGGATGGTCCGGTTGCGGCAGGCTGCTGGCGGCGTAATAGGAGGCGGCGTGCGCGTGGTTCGGGACAGGTTGCTGAACAGGGGCGTTCATGTGCGTAATCCTGACTATTGTGTTTGAGAAATTTTACGGAGCATAAGCCGAGGATTCCTCCCTGGGCAACACCGGTCGGTTGGCGCTGTCTGGCCCGCAGCATTTAAGGCAGAATTCCGGATTGTCCCTTCTCGGTAACCGCCTCGATGAGCTGCAACAGTCAAAAAATCCGCACGCTGCGCCAGCAGATCCCCTCGTTCGAGTGCGTACCGGGCTGCCATGACTGCTGCGGTCCCGTCACCACCTCACCCGAGGAAATGGCCCGTTTGCCCCGCAAGACCCGCGCCGAACAGGACGCGGCCATGGAAGCGCTCGACTGCGTGCACCTGGGGCCCAACGGATGCACCGTCTACGACGAGCGACCGCTGATCTGCCGGCTGTTCGGCACCACGGCGACCTTGCCGTGCCCCAATGGCCGGCGGCCGGTGGAGCTGATTCATCCGCGGGTCGAGAAGCAGATTCATGAATACATGGCCAGCACTCGCCAGGTGTTGGTCTAGCAGGCAGGGATACCGAATCGCGGCCTTCGCGAGCAGGCTCGCGCCCACAATGGATCTATATCGTTCGCAAGAAGGTATTCACCACCCACCTGTGTGGGAGCGAGCTTGCTCGCGAAAGCGGTCTGGAGCCAGGTTCAATCCGGAATCGGCAGGTTCAAGCTCTCCTTCACTTCTTCCATCACGATGTAGCTCTTGGATTCTCGCACATGGGGCAGTTTGAGCAGGATGTCGCCCAGCAGCTTGCGATACGACGCCATCTCGGAAATCCGCGCTTTTACCAGATAGTCGAAATCCCCTGACACCAGGTGACATTCCAGCACGTGGGGCAATTTCAGCACGGCGCGTCGGAATTCTTCGAAGGTGTCGCCGGATTTGTAGTCGAGGCTGATCTCGACAAACACCAGCAGGCTGCCCTTCAAGTGTTGCGGATTGAGCCGGGCGTTGTAGCCCATGATGATGCCCTCACGCTCCAGACGCCGCACCCGCTCGGTACAGGGCGTGGTGGAGAGGCCGACCTTTTCCCCCAGCTCGGTGAAGGAGATCCGTCCGTCTGCCTGGAGGATTCGCAGGATGTTGCGGTCGATCTTGTCCAGCTCGCGTTTGGTCTGGGTATTGGTACGCACAGGTGATGCGCCTCCATAAAAAGGGATTTTGCCGAGAATTCTCGCCAAATATAGGTGTTTATATAGTGAAAAGCACTGGCTGATCTTTTTTACACTGCGTCCATCGAAGCTGTGTACAACAAACGTCAGCGGTTCATCCGCGATGAGGGCATCAACATGCGCGTTCTGGTCTTGGGTAGCGGCGTCATCGGTACCGTCAGTGCTTATTATCTGGCCCGTGCCGGGTTTGAAGTGGTGGTGGTCGACCGTCAGCCGGCGCCTGCCATGGAAACCAGTTTCGCCAACGCCGGCCAGGTGTCGCCGGGTTATGCCTCGCCGTGGGCCGCGCCGGGCGTGCCGCTCAAGGCCATCAAATGGCTGCTGCAGCGGCATGCGCCATTGGCGATCAAGGCCACCGCCGACATCGACCAATACCTGTGGATGGCACAAATGCTGCGCAACTGCACCGCCAGCCGCTATGCCGTCAACAAGGAGCGCATGGTGCGCCTGTCCGAGTACAGCCGTGACTGCCTTGACGAATTGCGTGCTGAAACCGGTATAGCCTATGAAGGCCGTAGCCTGGGGACTACGCAGTTGTTCCGCACCCAGGCCCAGCTCGATGGCGCGGCAAAAGACATCGCCGTACTGAAAGAGTCTGGCGTCCCCTTTGAAGTGCTCGACCGTGCCGGTATCGCCCGGGTCGAGCCGGCCCTGGCCAATGTCACCGACATCCTGGCCGGTGCCTTGCGCCTGCCCAACGACCAGACCGGCGACTGCCAGATGTTTACCACGCGCCTGGCGGAAATGGCGGTGAAGCTGGGTGTGCAATTCCGTTTCGGCCAGGATATCCAGCGCCTGGACTTTGCCGGTGACCGCATCAACGGTGTCTGGATCGACGGCAAGCTGGAAACCGCCGACCGCTATGTGCTCGCCCTGGGCAGTTACTCGCCGCAATTGCTCAAGCCCCTCGGGATCCGGGCACCGGTGTATCCGCTCAAGGGTTACTCCTTGACGGTGCCGATCACCAACCCGGCGATGGCACCGACCTCGACCATTCTCGACGAAACCTACAAGGTCGCGATCACCCGGTTCGACAACCGCATTCGGGTGGGCGGCATGGCGGAAATCGCCGGTTTTGACCTGTCTCTCAACCCACGTCGACGCGAAACCCTGGAGATGATCGTCAACGACCTTTATCCTCAGGGCGGCGACCTGGCCCAGGCCAGTTTCTGGACCGGCTTGCGCCCGACCACCCCGGACGGCACGCCAATCGTGGGCGCCACGCCCTTCAAGAATCTGTTCCTGAACACCGGCCATGGCACCCTCGGATGGACCATGGCTTGTGGTTCCGGCCGCCTGCTGGCCGACCTGATGGCGAAGAAAAAGCCGCAGATCAGCGCCGAAGGCCTCGATATTTCCCGTTATGGCAGCAAACACCAGGAGTCTGCAAAACATGTCAATCCAGCGCCAGCTCACCAATGACCGCATGAGCCAGGTTGTCGTGCACAACGGCACCGTTTACCTGGCCGGACAGGTCGGCGACGACATGAACGCCGGTATTGAACAGCAGACCCGCGAAAGCCTGGCCAATATCGAACGCTTGCTGGACCTGGCCGGAACCGACAAGAATCGTTTGCTATCGGTGACGATCTACTTGAAGGACATCGAGGCCCATTTCGAAGGCATGAACGCCGTCTGGGACCAATGGCTTCCCAAAGGCGTCGCCCCGGCCCGTGCCACGGTGGAAGCCAAGCTGTGCGAACCAGAGATACTGGTGGAGCTGTCCGTCGTGGCCGCGTTGCCTTAATACCGGCCCAAACGATCCCTCCCCGGTGCTGTTGGTGGTTCATCCTGCCAGCCCGCGCCGGTTTTTTATTCATGACCGCCTAGAAGCCTGCCGCCATGCGTCCTGCCCGTGCCCTGATCGACCTTAACGCCCTGCGTCACAACTACCAATTGGCCCGCGAAGTCACGGGGGCCAAGGCCCTGGCGGTGATCAAGGCCGATGCCTACGGGCACGGTGCGGTGCGGTGCGCCGAGGCGCTGCAGGACACGGCGGACGGGTTCGCCGTGGCCTGTATCGAGGAAGCCCTGGAACTGCGGGCCGGTGGGATCCGCGGACCGATCCTGCTGCTGGAGGGTTTTTTCGAGGCCAGTGAGCTGCCGTTGATCGTCGAGCACGATTTCTGGTGCGTGGTGCATTCGTTGTGGCAGCTCGACGCGATTGAAAAAGCCGCGTTGAGCCAGCCAATCACGGTCTGGCTCAAGCTCGATTCCGGCATGCACCGTGTCGGCCTGCATCCGGCGGATTACCAGGCGGCCTACCGTCGCCTGCTCGCCAGCGGCAAAGTGGCGAAGATTGTCCTGATGAGCCACTTCGCTCGTGCCGATGAACTGCACGATCCCAGCAGCACCGAGCAACTGGCGGTATTCGACAAGGCCCGCCAGGGCCTGGTGGCGCAGATCAGCCTGCGCAACTCACCGGCGGTGCTGGGCTGGCCGCAGATACCCAGCGACTGGGTGCGCCCGGGCATCATGCTCTACGGCGCGACGCCCTTCGACGAGCCCAACGCCGTCGCCTCGCGCCTGCAACCGGTGATGACGCTGGAGTCGAAGATCATCTGCGTGCGCGAATTGCCCGCCGGCGAACCGGTGGGCTATGGCGCCCGATTCGTAACCACGCAACCGACCCGGGTCGGCGTGGTTGCCATGGGCTATGCCGACGGCTACCCACGCCAGGCCCCCACCGGTACACCGGTGCTGGTGGAGGGGCAGCGCAGCCAGCTGGTCGGGCGGGTATCGATGGACATGCTGTGTGTCGACCTGACCCATGTCCCCCAGGCCGGGCTCGGCTCGACGGTGGAGTTGTGGGGCAAGCACATCCTGGCCAGTGATGTTGCCAAGGCTGCCGACACGATTCCTTATCAGATTTTTTGCAATCTTCGGCGGGTCCCACGGCTCTATTCCGGGGGCTGACGACGAAGCGCGACCTACCGAAAGTCGCTTCACCGCACAGGATTCGGGTCAAAGTGTTGTAAATACTGAACGCTGTCGCCATGATAACGCTCACTTTCCTCACAACCTGATTCCCTGGAGGCTCCAGCATTGGACGTCGGTGAACGACTGCAATCCATTCGTAAACTCAAAGGCCTTTCCCAGCGTGAACTCGCCAAGCGCGCGGGCGTCACCAACAGCACTATTTCGATGATCGAGAAGAACAGCGTCAGCCCCTCGATCAGCTCGCTGCGTAAGGTCCTTGGCGGGATTCCCATGTCCATGGTCGAGTTTTTTTCCGAAGAGATCCTTCAGGAGAAACCGACCCAGATCGTCTACAAAGCCAACGAACTGATCGACATCTCCGACGGTGCCGTGACCATGAAGCTGGTGGGCCGGGCGCACCCGAGCCGGGCGATTGCCTTCCTCAACGAAATCTATCCACCGGGTGCCGATACCGGTGAAGAGATGCTCACCCATGAGGGCGAGGAAACCGGGATCCTGGTGGAGGGGCGGCTGGAGTTGGTGGTCGGTGTCGAAACCTTCGTGCTTGAAGCCGGTGACAGCTACTATTTCGAAAGCACCAAGCCGCACCGTTTCCGTAATCCGTTCGACGTGCCGGCGCGACTGATCAGCGCAGCCACACCGGCCAATTTCTAGACCAAGAGGCGCCAGGCCCGCGTGGCAAAGGCGCCCGCTTGTTGGGCTGTCATGACAAACAAGACCCTTGCGACTTTGGGGTTGTTTCAGAGTGACAGGCTTACCGCTATACTTGCGCCCGCCTGCAAACCGTGGCCGCAGGCGTGACTAGCCACCATTGAGGGTGTACGCGTGAACCTAATTATGAAAATGCTGGCTGCACCAGCAACCGTATTGGCCCTATGGGCTGCGACCGCTCAAGCGGCGCCGAACGACGACATCGCCAAGCGCCTTGAACCCGTCGGCCAGGTCTGCGTCCAGGGCAAGGAATGCAAGGGTATGGAAGTCGTGGCTTCGGCTGGCGGCGCTGGTGGTGCCAAGGCGCCAAAAGATATCATTGCCAAACATTGCAATGCTTGCCACGGCACCGGCCTGCTGGGCGCACCGAAAATCGGTGACAAGGCTGCCTGGAAAGAGCGCGCCGACCACCAGGGCGGCCTCGACGGCATCCTGGCCAAGGCCATTACCGGCATCAACGCCATGCCGCCAAAAGGCACCTGCGCCGATTGCTCGGATGATGAGCTCAAAGGCGCTATCAAAGAGATGTCCGGGCTGTAACACGCCGACGCTCTTCATAAAAAGCCGCTTACGAGCGGCTTTTTTTCGCCTGTTTTTTTTCGGGGCTGTTCATCGCAACCAAGACCCGGCAAGCTCGGTCCAACCCACATTCATGGAGTGTCCAGGAGGGTCCGATGGTGCAGTTGTGTTCAATCGAACAGGCGGTGGATGACGTGCTCGAGCGCCTGCCGGCGCACATTCATCTCGGTATGCCCCTGGGGCTGGGCAAACCCAACCTGTTCGCCAACGCGTTGTACCGGCGCATTGCACAACTGCCCGAGCGACAGTTGACCATCTACACGGCCCTGAGCCTGGGCCGACCGAAACTGGGCGATGGTCTGCAGAAGCGCTTTCTCGAGCCCTTTGTCGAACGGGTCTTCGGCGACTATCCCGAACTGGATTACCTGGCCGACCTGCATCAGGACAGCCTGCCACCCAACATACGGGTCGAGCAGTTCTTCCTGCAGCCCGGCAGCCTGTTGCACAGTGCGTCGGCCCAGCAGGACTATGTCAGCAGCAACTACAGCCATGCGGCCCGGGACATCAACGCCGCCGGCTTGAACCTGGTGGCGCAACTGGTGGCGAGCGCCCCGGAGCATCCCGATCGCCTGAGCCTGAGCTGCAACCCGGACATCACCCTTGACCTGCTGCCGATGATCGCCAAGCGTCGGGCGGCCGGGGAGACCATCCTGATGGTGGGCCAGGTGCACAGCGATTTGCCCTACATGCCGGGGGACGCGGACGTCGGCATCGACACTTTCGACCTGTTGATCGATGAGAAAGACAGCCACACGCTGTTTTCCACGCCGAACATGCCGGTGGGCTTCCAGGACCATCTGATTGGCTTGCACGCAAGCGCCTTGGTGCGTGACGGCGGGACCCTGCAGATCGGCATCGGCTCCATGGGGGATGCCTTGACGGCGGCGCTGCTGGCGCGCCAGGCCGATAACGCCGGGTACCAGGCGTTGCTGGCGGACTTGAACCTCAGCCAGTGGGCGCAACTGATCGAGCGCGAGGGTGGGGTCGAGCCGTTTGCCAAAGGGCTGTACGGTTGCAGTGAGATGTTCGTCAACGGTTTGCTGGTGCTGGCCGAGGCCGGGATCATCCGGCGCAAGGTCTACCCCGACGAGCCGACCCAGGAACGGGCCAACGCCGGGACCCTCGACGAGGCGGCGCAACCCGACGGCATCTGCATCCATGGCGGATTCTTCCTCGGGCCGCGCAGTTTTTATGAGCGCCTGCGCGAGTTGCCGCAAAGCCGCCTGCTCGAATTCAACATGACGCGCATCAGTTACATCAACGAGTTGTACGGCCAGGAACAACTCAAGCGCTTGCAGCGACTCGATGCCCGCTTCATCAACACGGTCTTCACCATGACGCTGTTGGGGGCTGGCGTGGCCGATCAGTTGGAAGACGGACGGGTGCTCAGCGGCGTGGGCGGGCAGTACAACTTCGTTGCCCAGGGCCACGCGCTGGAAGGCGGGCGCTCGATCCTGCTGCTGCGCAGTTGGCGTGAGGCCGGGGGCGAGATCAGCTCGAATATCGTCTGGGAATACGGCCACTGCACGATCCCCCGGCACCTGCGCGACATCGTGGTGACCGAGTACGGCATCGCCGACCTGCGAGGCAAGACCGACGCCGCGGTGATCGAGGCGCTGCTGAACATCAGCGACTCACGCTTCCAGCCCGGGCTGATCGAGCAGGCGCAAAATGCCGGCAAGCTGCCGAAGGATTTCCGTCTCGATCCACGGTTTGCCGACAACACCCCGGAGCGTTTGCAGGCGATCCAGGCACGGCATCCGAATCTGTTTCCCGAATACCCGCTGGGGTGTGATTTCGATGAGGTCGAGCGGGACCTGTTGCGGGCGCTGAACTGGCTCAAGAGCAAGTTCAAGCTCAGCGAGATGCTGGAGCTGGGCAAGGCCGCGCTGGATGCCCCGGAGCCCTCTTTGTACCCCGAGCATCTGGAGCGGATGCAGCTGGCGAACACTGAGGGGCTGAAGGAGGATCTGTTCCAGCGGTTGTTGCTGGCGGGCCTCAAGGCCACTGCGCCTTAGCGACCCACCTGAAGCCCTTGTGGGAGCGAGCTTGCTCGCGATAGCGGTGTATCTGTTACACAAAATGTGTCTGACAGGCCGCTATCGCGAGCAAGCTCGCTCCCACAGGAGGCACAGGGTTATTCGATGAAGGTCACAACCCCACCGGCCAACGACTTCACCCGCGCCAACGATTCAACCCGATAGCCCTGGGCATCCAGTTCCGCGCGGCCGCCCTGGAAGGATTTCTCGATCACGATCCCCAGCCCGGCCACCGTGGCCCCGGCCTGCTTGATGATCGAGATCAAAGCCTGGGACGCTTTGCCGTTGGCCAGGAAGTCATCGATGATCAGCACCCGATCACTGCTGGTCAGGTGACGCGGGCTGATGGCGACGGTGCTTTCGGTTTTCTTGGTGAACGAATACACGGTGGCCGACAGCAGGTTCTCCGTCAGGGTCAGGGACTGTTGCTTGCGGGCGAAGATCACCGGTACGCCCAGGTTCAGCCCGGTCATGATCGCCGGGGCAATGCCCGAGGCTTCGATGGTGACGATCTTGGTGATGCCCGAATCCTTGAACAGCGCGGCGAACTCGTCGCCAATCAGCTTCATCAACTGCGGGTCGATCTGGTGGTTCAGGAAAGCGTCGACTTTCAGGACCTGATCGGAAAGCACGATGCCTTGTTCACGAATTTTCTGGTGCAGGGCTTCCATGAAGCCTCCTCTGAGGGCGCGTCAGCGCCTGAAGTCGGTAAAAAAGTAGTCGATTCTAGCGCTTTAACATCGCGCGTATATCCGCCAGGGCACTGTTGCCGCGAACGACTTTGACTTCCGTCGGTGTGTCGTCGTTGCCTTCCCAGGCCAGGTCGTCCGGTGGCAACTCATCGAGAAAGCGGCTGGGGGCGCAGTCGATCACTTCGCCGTATTGCTTGCGTTTGGCGGCAAAGGTGAACGCCAGCGTCTGGCGTGCCCGGGTAATGCCGACGTAGGCCAGGCGCCGCTCCTCTTCGATGGTGTCGGCCTCGATGCTGGAGCGGTGCGGCAGGATTTCCTCCTCCATGCCCATGATGAACACGTAGGGAAATTCCAGGCCCTTGGAGGCGTGCAGCGTCATCATCTGTACGCCCTCGGCGCCTTCTTCCTCTTCCTGCTGGCGCTCTAGCATGTCCCGCAGCACGAGTTTGCCGATGGCGTCCTCGACCGTCATGTCGCCGTCTTCATCTTTTTCCAGGGTGTTTTTCAACGCCTCGATCAGGAACCAGACGTTGCTCATGCGGTAGTCGGCAGCCTTGTCGCTGGAGCTGTTGGTGCGCAGCCAGTTCTCGTAGTCGATGTCCATGACCATGCTGCGCAGCGCCGAAATCGGGTCTTCTCCGGCGCACTGTTCGCGGACCTTGTCCATGAAGCGCTTGAAGCGCGCCAGGCGGTCGGTGAAGCGGCTGTCCAGATGTTCGCCCAGGCCGATTTCGTCCGTGGCGGCGTACATCGAGATCTTGCGCTCGGTGGCGTAGTTGCCGAGTTTCTCCAGGGTCGTCGAACCGATTTCCCGGCGCGGCACGTTGATCACCCGCAGGAAGGCGTTGTCGTCGTCCGGGTTCACGATCAAGCGGAAGTAGGCCATCAGGTCCTTCACTTCCTGGCGTCCGAAAAAGCTGTTGCCCCCCGACAGGCGATAGGGGATCTGGTGGTGCTGCAATTTCAGTTCGATCAGCTTGGCCTGGTAGTTGCCGCGGTACAGGATTGCAAAGTCGCTGTATGGCCGGTCGGTGCGCAGGTGCAGGCTGAGGATTTCCATGGCCACGCGCTCGGCTTCGGCGTCCTCGTTGCGGCAACGGATCACCCGGATTTCGTCACCGTGGCCCATCTCGCTCCACAGTTGCTTTTCGAACTCGTGGGGGTTATTGGAGATCAGCACGTTGGCGCAGCGCAGGATGCGGCTGGTGGAGCGGTAGTTCTGCTCCAGCATCACCACTTTGAGCGATGGATAATCTTCCTTGAGCAACATCAGGTTTTCCGGCCGCGCGCCCCGCCAGGCATAGATCGACTGGTCATCGTCGCCCACCACGGTGAACTGGTTGCGCTTGCCGATCAGCAGCTTCACCAGCAAATACTGGCTGGCGTTGGTGTCCTGGTATTCGTCCACCAGCAGGTAGCGGACCTTGTTCTGCCATTTTTCGAGAATGTCGGCGTGGTCCTGGAACAGCTTGACCGGCAACAGGATCAGGTCGTCGAAGTCCACCGCGTTGAACGCCTTGAGGGTGCGCTGGTAGTGGGTGTAAACGATGGCGGCAGTCTGTTCCTTGGGGTTGCGAGCGTTTTCCAGGGCCTCGGGCGGCAGGATCAGGTCGTTTTTCCAGGCGCCGATCATGTTCTTGATCTCATCCACGCCGTCGTCGCCCGAGTATTCCTTTTGCATGATGTCGGTCATCAGGGCCTTGACGTCGGTCTCGTCGAAAATCGAGAAGCCCGGTTTGTAGCCCAGCCGCGCGTGCTCCTTGCGGATGATGTTCAGGCCCAGGTTGTGGAAGGTACACACCGTCAGGCCGCGACCTTCGCCGGCGCGCAGCAGGCCGCCGACCCGCTCTTTCATTTCCCGGGCGGCCTTGTTGGTGAAGGTCATGGCGACGATGTACTGGGCGCGGATGCCGCAATTCTGGATCAGGTGCGCGATCTTGCGGGTGATTACGCTGGTCTTGCCGGAGCCTGCGCCGGCGAGCACCAAAAGAGGGCCGCCGACATAGTTCACGGCTTCTTGCTGCCGGGGATTGAGTCGGGACAT